>NZ_MKJY01000197.1 GCF_001942465.1 Actinomadura sp. CNU-125 | reverse complement strand
CCCGGGCCGGCCGCGGCGGCCCTGCGTCCGGGGCCGTCTCCGTCAGGCGAGCGCGGGCTCTCCCACGGTCTCCACCAGGTCCGCCAGCACCTCGCCGAGCCGATCGAGGGCACCGGCGATCCACGGCAGCGCCGCCGGGTCCGGGGAGGCCAGCGCGGCCAGCCGCTCCTCGTCGTCGCGCCCGTACAGCAGGCTCGGCGCCACCCGCATCCGCAGCGCGGCCGGATCGTCCCCGAACGCGCAGCCCGGCAGGACGCCGACGCCGTACCGTTCGAGCAGCAGGCCGGTCAGGTCCGCGGCCGTCCGGACGCCGTGCGCCCGCGCGCAGCGCGTCCCGCAGCGGCCCGAAGTCGGGGTACACGTAGAAGGCCGCTTCCGGCCGCCGGACGCGCGCGCCCGCCGCGGCGAACCGGTCGGCGTCGCCGCCGGTGATCGCGGCGTGCAGGCGGCGGCTGCGGCCGACGTGCTCGACCAGTTCGGGCGGCTCCGCGAACGCGTACGCGGCGGCGTGCTGCATCGGGGCGGGCGCGCTGGACCACACCTCGCTCGCGACGCCCAGCAGGCTGTCGCGCAGCGCCCGGCCGAACGGGCCGTCCGGCAGGCGCGCCACGCCCAGCCGCCACCCGCCCGCGGCGAGGCTCTTGCTCAGCGCGGTCGTCACGATCGTCCGCTCCGGCGCGTACCGGGCGGGGGAGTGCACCGTCCGGGCGGGATCGTGGACGAGGTCGCGGTAGATCTCGTCGGAGACGATCACGAGGTCGAGGTCGCGGGCGACCGCGCACAGCCGCCGGACCGTCTCCTCGGACGCCAGCGTCCCGGTGGGGTTGTCGGGGAGCGTGACGATCACGACCGGACGCTGCGCCCGCGCGCCCGCGCCCGCTCGACGGCGTCGGCGAGGAGCGCCGGGGCTCGGCACCCCGCCCTCGCCCGGCGCGGTCGCGACCCGCAGCGGCTCCCCGCCCAGCAGGGACGCCTGCGCGGCGTAGGACACCCAGCTCGGCGCGGGCATCACGACGTCGCCCCCGATCGCCGCCAGCAGCGCGTACAGCAGCGGCTTGCTGCCCGGCCCGCACACCATCGCGTCCGGGTCGGTGGGCACGCCGCGGCGCGTCCAGTACCCGGCGGCGGCCGCGCGCAGCTCCGCGGACCCGGCGACCGGGCCGTAGGCGCCCCGGCCGGCGGCCGCCGGCGAGATCGCGCGTCAGCGCCGGATGGATGGGGACGCCCGCTTCGCCGAAGCCCAGCGGCAGCACCGCGACCCCCGCGTTCCGCTTGCGGGCGAGGGCCTCGTTCACCGCGAGCGTCGCGACAGCGGCACCGGGCGCGGCGCGAAGGGCACCGGCCGGACCTCCCCGGCACGGCCGGGCAGGTCCGGCCGTGCGAGCGTCGACGGGTCGAGCACGGGCGTCGTCCGGCACGGGCACGTCCAGTACGGCCGAGTCCAGTGCGGCCGAGTCCAGTGCGGCCGAGTCGGGGCCGGGTGCGGCGGGGGCGCGCGTATCGAGCGGGACGTCGGAGTCCGCCGCCTCGGCGGCGGAGGCGTCCGGCACCGGCGCGTCGGCGGATGCGGACGGGTTATGGGCAGGCATCAATGCCTCCAGAGGGCATGCTGAAATGACGAAGAGTGAAGAAGTGATCCCCGTGTGTGCCCGTTTCGGGCTCGCTGCCATACTTCCCCGCCCGCAGCATCACTACAAGCGAGTCTCATCGATGGTGACCGTAAGATGTAGTGATGCTTGAGCTGCGCCGCCTCCGGCTCCTCGCCGAATTCGCCCGCCGCGGCAGCATCGCCGCGACCGCCGCCGCCCTCGGCTACACCCCGTCGGCGGTCTCCCAGCAGCTGGCCGCGCTCGAACGGGAGGCGCGCGTCCCGCTGCTGGACCGCACCGCCCGCAGCGCCGAGCTGACCGACGCGGGGCGGCGGCTGGCGGCGCGCGCCGAGGAGATCCTGGGCCTGGTCGAGACGGCCGAGGCCGAACTGTCCGCCGCCTCCGACACCCCCACCGGACGGGTCGTGGTCACCGCGTTCCCCACCGCCGCCGTCGCGTTCGCCCCCGCGCTCGCCCACAGCCTCGGGGAGCACGAGGGACTGACGTTCGTCCTGCGGCAGACCCGCCCCGTGGACGGCATCCGGCAGGTGCGCAACGGCGAGGTCGACATCGCGCTGGTCGACGACTGGACGGGCAACGTCCCCCACCAGTCGCCGGCCGCGCTGGAGTTCTTCCACCTGCGCCGCGATCCGCTGGTGCTCGTGGTGCCCGCCTCGCACCCGCTGTCGGACCCGGAGCTGCCCGTCGATCTGCAGCGGCTGCGCGAGGAGCCGTGGCTGGCGGCGCCGAGCGGCGAGCCGTCCCGGGACGCCGTCGAGCGGCTGCTCGACACCGTCGGCGGCCACCGGCCCGTCCCGTGGGAGTTCGAGGGCCTGCACACGATCCTCAGCCTCGTCGCCCGCGGCATCGGCGTCACCGCGGTGCCCGGGCTCGCCCTCGCGGCGGGCGACCCCGGCGTCGCCGTCCGGCGGATCCCCGAGTGCACCCTGGCGCGGGAGGTGTACGCCGTCACCCGCAGCGCCAGCGTGCGCCGCCCGTCCGTGGCGGTGACGCTGCGCGCGATCTACGCGGCGGCCCGTGACGTCCAGCCCGCGCCGCCCGAAGGGTGATCCGCGGCGGCGGAATTTCCCCGCCGGGAGCGCGGGTGCGGACGTTCGCCGAGGTCAGGAGAGTGTGCGTCGGCGTCTGCGGGGGACACGGTGCGGAACGGCCACGCGCGAGTTTTGACCCCGAAACGGCCGGAATCGCGCGGATCATCACGTACGGTGGGGCGAATCGTGACGACATCCGAGTCTTTGCACACCGATCGGGGAGCGCAGCGCTCGATGGAACGACCGGCGACCACGCACGCGGAGCCGTCCGCGTCCACCGCACCGTCCGCTCCGGCGGAGGCGGTGCCGCCGGTACCGGCACAGCCGGTACCGGCGCAGTCCGGAACGGCGGAAACCGCACCGGCGGAGCCCGCGGGCTCCGGGGCCACGGCCGCGCAGGACACCGAGGGCGAGGGGCACCACGTCTTCGAACTGCCGCGGATCCGGGCCCTGCTCGTGCACGCGCTGCCGCGCTTCTTCGAGGGCGTCATCGCCCCGGTCCTGGTGTTCTACGCCGCGCTCACGCTGCTCGGCCTGAACGGCGCGCTCGTCGCCGCGGTCGCGTGGGTGTACGGCGGCATCGCGTACCGGTACCTGCGCGGCCATCCCGTGTCGGGGATGCTCATGCTGGCCGCGGTCGGCGTGACGGTCCGCGCGGGCCTGTCCGCCGCGACGGGCAGCGCGGTGGTCTACTTCCTGCAGCCGACGCTCGGCACGCTGCTGGTCGGCATGTCGTTCCTGGCGTCGGTTCCGCTGGGCAAGCCCCTGGCGATGAAGCTGGCCAAGGACATGGCCCCGATCCCGGAGGCGTTCCTGAAGCACGGCAGGGTGCACCGGTTCTTCCTGCGGATCTCGCTGCTGTGGTCGATGGTCCTGTTCGCCAACGTGCTCGTCAGCGTCTGGATGCTGTTCAACCAGTCGATCAGCACGTACCTGTGGCTGCGGACCAGCATCGTCGCCGCGCTCGGCGCGGTCGGCGTCGCCATCTCGGTGTGGGGCTTCAAGCGGCTCCTGCGCCACATCAACTGGAAGCCCGCCGGTACCGCCTGAGACCCGTGCGGACGTAGCACGTCCCGCCGCCCCGGAGTGGGTGGCGGGACGTTCTTTTGCCCTTCAGGTGACCCGAACTTTCCCGCGTGTACGCTCGTCTATCTGGCTTAGATAGGTTTGTAGGACACTGGGCTGATCTTGGCGAATGGGGGAGTTTGTGGCTGGCAAGAGGCGGTTGGGTCTTGCGGTGACCGGCGGTGCGGGCGCGGTCGTGATGCTCGCCGCCGGCTGCAGCGGCGACACCTCCGGTGCGGGCGAGCTCGCGTCGGAGGAATCCAAGACCACGGTGACGATCACGCCGGCCAACGGGACGACCGAGGTCAAGCCGGACGGGACGATCGAGGTGAAGGTCGCCGACGGGACCCTGCAGAAGGTCACCGTCCAGGGCGAGGGCGCGCAGATCACCGGGAAGCTGTCCGCCGACCGCACCTCCTGGCGCTCGGACCGGACGATGACCCCCGACACCAAGTACATCGTGACCGCGGTGGCGGCCAACGACGGCAAGAGCCAGACGGCGACGAGTTCCTTCTCCACCCTCGACCCCGCTCAGACGCTCGAGATCGTCGACGTGACCCCGAACCTGAAGGGTGAGAAGGTCGGCGTCGGCGCACCGATCATCGTGAGCTTCAACCGTCCGGTCGGGAACCGGGCGGCCGTCGAGAAGGCCCTGAAGGTGACTCCGGAGAAGCCCGCCGTGGGCGCGTGGCGGTGGGTGGACGACAAGCGGGTCATCTACCGCACCAAGACGTACTGGGAGCCCCACCAGAAGATCAAGTTCGAGGCGGGCCTCGCGGGCCTCAACGTGGGCGGCGGCGTCTACGGAGAGGAAGACCGCCAGGAGACCATCACCGTCGGCGCGGAGCAGATCACCAAGGGCGACATCAGCGAGCACCACATGACGGTGTACCGGGACGGGAAGAAGCTGCGCACGATCCCGTTCAGCGCCGGCAACGGCACCACCCGCGAGTACACCACCACCAGCGGCGTCCACCTGCTGATGGGCAAGGAGAACCCGGTCACGATGGTCTCGCCGGGGCGCAAGCCGGGAGACCCCGGCTACTACAAGACGGTCGTGAACTACGGCGTCCGGTTCTCCAACAGCGGCGAGTACACGCACGCGATGGCGTCCACCGTCGGAGTCCAGGGCAGCGCCAACGTCAGTCACGGTTGCCTCAACCTGAGCCCGAAGAACGCCAAGTGGTACTACGACATCATGCAGCGGGGCGACGTCCTGAAGCTGACGGGCAGCGACCGGCAGCTCGAACCGGACAACGGCTGGGGCTTCCAACAGATGTCGTTCGAGGAGTGGAAGGAAGGCAGCGCCCTGCAGTGAGCCCGGTCCGGGCCGCCGCCACCCCGGGGCGGCCGGACGGCCGCGCGCGGGACCCCGCCGTGCAACGCTTTGATCTCGACGGACGTCGAGAACCCCCAGGAAACGCGTGATCGGCGACTTTTGTCGCTAATGTCTCTCTGGTACGGCGGGGTAACTGGAGGTGGCGGTGCAGCGCGTGTCCGCACGTGTACGGGCCGGCACGGCGGTGACGGGGGTCCTGATCCTCCTCACCGCCGGCTGCTCGGGAGACGAGAAGAACGCCGGGGTCGCCGGCGAGCAGGCCGAGGCGGCCGCGCCGCAGGTGACGATCGATCCCGGGGACGGGAACGTCAAGGCCCTCCCGGAGGCGGGCGTCACCGTGAAGGCCGCCGGCGGCACGCTTCAGAAGGTGACGCTGTCCTGGAAGAACGGTCCGGTCAGCGACGCCGGGACCATGTCGGCGGACAAGACGAGCTGGAAGTCGCGCACCCTCAAGCCGGACACCGAGTTCCAGGTGTCGGCCGTCGCGGTGAGTCCCGAGGGCAAGACGACGACCGTCGACGCGAAGATCGCGACCCAGAAGGCCAAGCAGAAGCTGGAGATCACCGACATCGTCCCGCGCAAGGGCGAGAAGGTGGGCGTCGGCATGCCGATCACCGTGACCTTCAACCGCGAGGTCGACGACAAGAAGGCCGTCGAGCGGGCGCTGCAGGTCAAGTCGTCCAAGCCCGCCACCGGCGCGTGGTACTGGGTGAGCGACGAGCAGGTCATCTTCCGGACGAAGAACGGCTCCTACTGGGAACCGAACCAGAAGGTGTCGTTCGACGCCGACCTCGCCGGGGTGAAGTCCGGCAAGGGCACCTACGGCACCAAGGACGTCGGCCGGGACTTCCGCATCGGCGACTCCCACATCCTCAAGATCAGCACCAAGAAGAAGAAGGCCGTCGCCTACGAGAACGGCGAGAAGGTCCGCTCCTGGCCGATCAGCGCGGGGAAGGGCGGCCGCGTGGTCAACGGCGTCGACACCTTCCTCACCACCAGCGGCGTCCACCTGACCATGGGCAAGGAGAATCCGGCGATCATGACGTCGGAGTGGATGGGCGTCGATCCGAAGGACAAGGCGAACGGCGGCTACCGGGAGGTCATCCCGTACGCCGTGCGGATCTCCAACAGCGGCGAGTACGTCCACTCCATGGCGTCGACGGTGTGGGCGCAGGGCGAGCAGAACGTCAGCCACGGCTGCGTCAACTCCCCGCCCAAGGACGCCCGCTGGTTCTACAAGTGGTCCTACCGCGGCGACCCGGTCGTCATCACCGGGAGCAAGCGCGAGCTGCAGTGGAACAACGGCTGGAGCTACCACCAGATGTCCTGGGAGAAGTGGGTGAAGGGCGGCGCCCTGAACCGGACCGTGACGACCGGGTGATGTTCGGCTGACCCGGAGCGGGTACCAATGCCGGGACCGCCGCCCGCGAACGAGGACCCGGTGAGCGAGGACCCGTGAACCTGCGCGCCCGCCCGCTGCGCCGCCGAGTCCGGCGGGGAACGCACCGCGCGCTCCGCCGGACGGCGCTGTGGGCGGCGCGCCCGCTGCTGCGGCGGCGGCCCCCGCCCCGGGGCGAACGGCTCCGGGTGCGGATCCTCCTGCAGAACGCCCACGGCACCGGCGGCACGATCCGCACCGTGCTCAACCTGAGCGGCCGGCTCGCCCTCGACCACGACGTCGAGATCGTGAGCGTGCTCCGGGGCGGCGCCGAGCCGTTCTTCCCGCTCCCGGACGGCGTCACGATCACCTACGCCGACGATCGGGCCGCCCCGCGCGGTCGCGCCGCCCGGCTGCTGTCCCGGGTGCCGAGCGTCCTGATCCCGCGGGAAGAGGCGTCCTACCGCTGGACCAGCCTCTGGACGGACGTGCGGCTGCTCGCCGCGCTGCGGGCCGCGCCGCCCGACGTCCTCATCGCCACCCGCCCGTCGCTGAACCTGCTCGCCGCCGCGCTCTCGCCGCGCGGCGTCACCCTCATCGGGCAGGACCACATGAGCCTCGGGTCCTACAAGCCCCCGCTGGCGCGCCAGATCCTCCGCGACTACCGGCGCCTGCACGTCCTGACGACGCTCACCGAGGCGGCCCGCGCCGAGTACGAGCGCGCCCTCGCCGGATCGGCGGTCCGGATCGTCCGGATCCCGAACGCCGTGCCGGACCTGCCCGGCGGCCCGTCCCCCCGCACCGGCGAGGTCGTCCTGGCCGCCGGGCGGCTCGTGCGCAACAAGCGCTTCGAGCTGCTCATCGAGGCGTTCGAGCCGATCGCCGCCGAGCATCCCGGCTGGACGCTGCGCATCTTCGGCGCAGGGGCCCGGCGCGGCGCGCTGCGGGACCTGGTCGCCGAGCGCGGGCTGACCGGCCGCGTCGAGGTCCGGCCCGCCAGCCGCGACCTGCCCGCCGAGATGGAACGCGCATCGATCTACGCGCTCACCTCCCGCCGCGAGGGCATGCCGATGGTCGTGATCGAGGCGATGACCAAGGGCCTGGCCGTCGTGTCCACCGACTGCCCGCACGGCCCCGGCGAGATGATCGACCCGGGCCGGGACGGCCTGCTGGTGCCCGTCGACGACGCGGCGGCGCTCACGGCCGCGCTCCGCAGCCTCGTCACCGACCCCGCGCTCCGCGACCGCCTGGGCGAGCAGGCCCGGCGCTCCGCCCGCGCCTACGACCCGTCCCGCATCGCGGCCCGGTGGGCGGCCCTCCTCGCCGACCTCCACCCGCCGCCGCACGCCCTCCCACAGCCCGGGCCGCCGGCCGAGTCGCAGGCCGGGTCACCGGCCGCGCGCGTCCCCCGCAAGCGCCTGGACCCGCGCGAAGAAGAACGCTCTCCTCGGCCCTGATCGCCACACATTCCATCGTGTCTGACATATCCGTTCCGTTGAAATGATCGCGAAATGCTATGTATCGCCGGGCGGTCTTGACGGAACCGGCCGCCAAAGTATGGTCAAGAGGGCGGCAATCGGAATCACATACTGCGATCCTTGGCGATTCCGGCAACCGAGTAACACCATGTAGGGAAATGAATACCGAATCCGGGGGCGGCGGCCACCTCAACCGGCTGGACGGAAGCGTCACCGGATGGGTGATCCAGGCGCGCGACGTCAAAGGCGGCGTGCACGTCCACGCACCGCCGCCCGCCGACGCCGGGCCGCCGCGCCAGCTGCCCGGACCCGGGCTCCTCGTCGACCGCGCGGAGGCGCTGGAAACCCTGAGCGGCGCCTGCGCCGACGCGCCCGGCGTGGTGCTGGTCACCGGACCGGCGGGCGTCGGCAAGACCGCGACCGCGCTGCACTGGGCCCACCTCAGCCTGGACGACTTCCCCGACGGCCAGCTCTACGCCGACCTGCGAGCGCACGCGCCATCGACCCCGCACGCCCCGGGGACGTCCTCGCCGGGTTCCTGCGCGGCCTCGGCGTCCCGCCCGAGCGGATCCCGCGGAGCCTCGCCGAGCGCACCGACCTGTACCGGTCGCTGACCGCCGGGCGGCGGGTGCTGGTCGTCCTCGACGACGCCTACTCGGCGGCGCAGGTGACGCCGCTGCTGCCCGGCTCGGCGGCCGGCGTCGTGGTCGTCACCAGCCGGTGGCGGCTCGCCGCGCTGCTGGCGCGCGGCGCCCGGACCGTCCGGCTCGGCCCGCTGGGGCAGGGCGCGGCGATCGAGCTGCTGCACCGCATGCTCGGCCGCGACCGGCTCGCGGCGGAACCGGAGATGGCGGTGCGCCTGGTCGAACTGTGCGGGCGGTACCCGCTCGCGCTGTGCGTCGCGGCGGCGCGGCTGGCGACGCGGCCCGCCTGGCCGCTGGCGGAGATGGTGCGGGCCCTCGCCGAGGAGACCCGGCGGCTGGCCGCGCTGACCGCCCGGGACGTGGAGGACGACATGACGGTCCGGGCCGCGCTGAGCCTGTCGTACCGCAACCTGCCCCCGCCCGCGCGGCGCCCTCTACCGGGCTGCTCGCCGTGCACCCGGGCCGCACGTTCGGCCGCGCGGCGTGCGCCGCGCTGACCGGCGTCCCGGTCGCCGAGGCCGCCGAGTCGCTGGAGGCGCTCGCCGACGCCAACCTGCTCGACGACGTGCCCGGCGGCCGGTACCGGTTCCACGAGCTGACCCGGCTGCACGCGCTGGAACTGGTGGAGACCCGCGAGCCGCCCGCCGCGCGCGCCGCCGCCCTCGCCGGGCTCGCCCGGTGGACGGCCGCCGCGGCACTGGCCGTGAGCGCCGCGGCGGCCCCGTACCGGCGGCTCCCGGACCCGCCGGACGAACCCGGCGCGCCCGGCCCGCCGCGGTTCCCGTCCGTCCAGGAAGCGGTCGACTGGCTCGACGCGGAGTTCCCCAATCTGCGAGCCGTGGCGCGCCGCGCCCACGAGGCCGGGCACCACCGGGAGGCGCTGCTCATCGTCGACGCCGCCTGGCCGCTGTTCCTGCAGCGCGGGCACCGCGACGACCGGCTCGACTTCGACGCGACCGGGCTCACCGCCGCCCGCGCCGCCGGAGACCGCGCGGCCGAGGCCAAGATGCTGAACCGGACCGGGCTCGCGCGCCGCGACCTCGACCGTCCCGACGAGGCGGCGCGGGACTTCCGCGCCGCCCGCGACATCTGGCGCGAACTCGGCGACCGGGCCCGCCAGGGCGGCTCCGAGCGGCGCCTCGGCCTGCTGGAACTCGACCGGGGCGACACCGGCGCCGCGCGACGCCACTTCCGCGCCGCGCTCGGCGTCTACCGCGCCGAGGACGACGCCCGCAAGATCGCCCTCAGCCTCTGCGACCTCGCGGTCGCCCTGCTGGAGGACGGCCGCCGCGACGCCGCCGCCGAACCGCTGGCCGAGGCCCGCGACCTCCTGGCGGACCAGGACGACGCCTACAACCGCGACGTGCGCGTCCTCCTCGGCGCGCCCGGGCGGGCGCCCCCGACGCCGAGGCCCTGGCGCACCGCGGGCTGGACGCCATGCGGGCCCTCGGCTCGGCGGTCGGTGAGGGCCGCGCGCTGCGCGCCCTCGGCGAACACGCGGGCGCGGGACGGCCGGGCCGACGCG
>NZ_MKJY01000196.1 GCF_001942465.1 Actinomadura sp. CNU-125 | reverse complement strand
CCGCGAGCCGCGGCGCCGCCGCGCCGCCGTCAGCGCCGCCGCCCACACGGCGCCGCGGGCGAGATCGCCGTCGGAGTCGTGGACCAGGTAGTGCTCGTGGTGCCCGTGGTCGCCGAGCCGGTCGGCGGGGCCGTGGTGCTCGCTGCACATCGGGTCGTCCTCGGCGAGCGCCCGGACCGGACTCGGCGAGCGCGGCGCGCGCTTCGGCGGCGTCGGCGAGGGCGAGCACGTCCGCCGCCAGCGCTGCGACGGGCGCGGGCCGGACAGGCTCCGCAGGTGCCGGACGAGCTCGGCCGCCGGGTCCGCGAGGGCGCGGAGCGGGGCGGCCCACGGCGCCCGGGCGGGGACGAGGGCGGGGGCGTCCAGGGTCGGCATGCGGACGATCGTCGCAGAGCCGCCCGACAAAACCGGGCGTTCCGCCGCTCTGGTCAGTGACCTCATGGTCACCTACGCTCGAAGCAGACCTGAACAGAACCAGATTCGGGACGGCGCCCATGACGCACAGCGTGGTGATCATCGGAAGCGGGTTCGGCGGCATCGGGATGGCCGTCCGGCTCGGCATGGCCGGGATCCGCGACGTGGTGATCCTGGAGAAGTCCCGGGACCTCGGCGGGACCTGGCGCGACAACACCTATCCGGGCGCCGCGTGCGACATCCCCTCGCACCTGTACTCGTTCTCCTTCGAGCCGAAGACGGACTGGACGCGCCGGTTCCCGCCGCAGCCCGAGATCCTCGACTACCTGCGGCACTGCGCCCGCAAGTACGGCGTCCTCGACAAGATCCGGTTCGGTACCGAGGTGACCGAGGCGCGGTTCGACGAGCGCGCCGCGCTCTGGCGGGTCTCCACCACCGGCGGCGAACTGGAGGCGCGCGTCCTGGTGTCGGCGTCCGGGCAGCTCAACCGGCCCGCGCTGCCGGAGATCGCGGGCCGCGAGTCGTTCGCCGGGCCCGCCTTCCACTCCGCCCGCTGGGACCACGGCGTCGACCTGCGCGGACGCCGCGTCGCGCTCGTCGGGACGGGCGCGAGCGCGATCCAGATCGTCCCCGAGATCGCGCGGGAGGCCGCCGAGCTGCGGATCTACCAGCGGACGCCCCCGTACGTGATCGAGAAGCCGGACCGGCCGTACCCGGCGTGGCAGCAGGCCGTGCTCCGCACCGTGCCGGGCGCGTACGGGCTGAGCCGCGCCCGCATCTACACGCAGCTCGAATCGCGCGCGCTGGGGTTCTTCAAGTACCCGAAGCTGATGGGGCTCATGGAGGGCAGGTTCCGGCGGCGGCTCCGCGACGAGGTCGCGGACCCGGGCCTGCGGGACGCGCTCGTCCCCGGCTACCGCATGGGGTGCAAGCGGATCCTGGTGTCCAACGACTACTATCCGGCTCTGAACAGGCCGAACGTCCACCTGATGACCGACCCGATCGAGCGGATCACGCCGTCCGGCGTCGCGACGCCCGGCGGCGAGCACCCCGCCGACGTGCTCGTCTACGCGACCGGGTTCAGCACCACCGACTTCCTCGCCCCCATGAAGATCGTCGGACGGGACGGGCGGGAGCTGAACGAGGCGTGGCGGGACGGCGCCCGCGCCCACCTCGGGATCACCGTCAGCGGCTTCCCGAACCTGTTCCTGCTGTACGGCCCGTACACCAACCTCGGGCACAACTCGATCATCTACATGCTGGAGTCGCAGTTCCGGTACGTCCTCGGCTGCGTGGAGGTCCTGCGCCGGCACGGCTTCGGCTGGATCGACGTGCGCGCGGACGTCGAGGACGCGTTCGTCCGCGAGATGCGGGACCGGATGCGCGCCACCGTGTGGGAGGCGGGCTGCGAGAGCTGGTACCGGCAGGCGGACGGGACGGTCGTGAACAACTGGCCGGGGTTCACGTTCGCCTACCGCCGCGCCACCCGCCGTCCCGACCCGCGCCACTTCCGCGCGCGCCCCGCACCGGCCGGGAGGCACGCCCGGTAGTTTCCGCTCGGTAGGCTCACGGCATGCCGACCGCCTTCATCACCGGCGCGACCGCCGGCATCGGCGCCGCCTTCGCGCGGCGCTCGCGCCGGGACGGATTCGACCTCGTGCTGCTCGCCCGCGACACCGCCCGGCTCGACGCGGCCGCCGCCGACCTGCGCGGACGGTACGGGGTGCGCGCCGAGACGCTGACCGCCGACCTGTCGGCCGAGGACGGGCTGGCGGCCGCCGAGGCACGGGCCCGCGAGGGCGTCGACCTCCTGGTCAACAACGCCGGATTCGGCAACCGGGGCGTCTTCCTCGACGTGCCGGTGGCCGACGAGCTCACCATGCTGAAGGTGCACTGCGAGGCCGTCCTGCGGCTGACCCGCGCCGCCGTCCCCGGCATGCTGGAGCGGGGCCGCGGCGGGGTGATCAACGTGTCGTCGGTGTCGGCGTTCGCGACGCGCGGCACCTACGGCGCGTCCAAGGCGTGGGTGGTGAGCTTCAGCCAGGGCGTCGCCCAGGACATCGCGTCCCGTTCCGACGGCCGCGTCCGCGTCATGGCGCTCTGCCCCGGTTTCGTGCACACCGAGTTCCACGAGCGCGCCCGGATGGACATGTCGGACGTCCCGGGCTTCATGTGGCTGGACAAGGACGCCGTCGTCGACGCCGGGCTCCGCGACCTCCGCCGGGGCGTGCGCGTCAGCGTGCCGAGCGTCCAGTACAAGGCGATCGTCGGCCTCACCCGGCTCCTCCCGCAGGGTCTGGTGGCGCGGCTTTCGTCCACCCGCGGGCGCAGATACGACTGATCCCTTGTCACGGAGGGTCCGGCCGGGCAAGCTGGTAGCGCACGTCGCTCCTCCGGCGCGCGAGCGGCGTCTTTCGCCATGCACGCCGAGAGGTCATTACGTATGCACGACCTGGGCCACTTCGCCCTCGCTCTGATCGCGACCACCACCTACTACGTCGCTTTCCTGATCTTCCGTGTGTCCGCGCGCCGGATGGAGCCGCTGCGCGGCGGACGGCCGTTCCGCGTCGCCCGGCTGATGCTGACCGACCCGATCTGGCTCGGCGGCGGCCTGCTGCTGTTCCTCGGGCTCGGCTACGAGATCGTCGCGTTCACGCTGCTGCCGCTCACGCTCGTCCAGCCGATCTTCGCGGTCGGGCTGGTGCTGCTCGTCGCGTACGCCGTGTGGTTCCTCGACGAGCGGCTGACGCGCCGCGAATGGACGAGCATGGCGCTGTTCGTCCTGTCCACGCTGCTGATCGGCATGTCCGCCGACCCGGCCGGCGAGCCGGTCGCCGACGCGACGCTGATCGGCACCCTCACCGGGCCGTGGCCGATGCTCGCGATGTGCGTCCCGGCGTTCCTCGTCGCGGCCCTGGTCTGGCTCGTCGGGGACCGGCGGACCGGCGGACGGCACGCGCGGCGGCTCTCCGGCGTCGCCTACGGCATCGGCGCCGGGGCCTGCGCGGGCCTCGCCGAGGCCGGGATCCGCGGCATCGCCATCGTGCACGCCGACACCGGCAGCCTGTGGGCGATCATCGAGTCGCCGTACCCGTACCTGACGCTCGGGTTCGCCGCGATCGCGCTCGGCCAGCTCCAGGTCGCGCTGCAGCGGTGCCGGATCGCGATCGTCGCGGCCGTGCTGACCGTCATCGGGCGGCTGTACCTGATCGTCAGCGGGTCGGTCCTGTTCGGCGAGGACTGGCCGAGCGACGCGGGCCCGTTCCTGCTCCGCACGGCCGGTTTCGGCGTCGCCCTCGCCGCCATCGCGCTGTTCCCCCGCTACGAGGAGAACCGGCGGCCGGAGCCCGTGCACCAGGGCGCCTGATCGGCGATGCTCGACATATGCGGATTCTGGTGACCGGCGCGGGCGGCTACATCGGTTACGCGGTCGCGCGGCGCCTCGCGGCGGCGGGCCACGACGTGGACGGGCTCGTCCGCCGCGACGCCCCGCTCCCGCGCGGCGTCCGGCCCGTCCGCGGCGACCTGCTGGGCGGGCTCCCGGCGGGCCCCTACGACGGCGTGTGCCACCTCGCCGCGCTCACCCGCGTCCGCGAGTCGTTCGACGACCCGCTCGCCTACTACGAGACGAACGTGCACGGCACCCTCGCGCTGCTGCGCGCCGTCGGCCGCGCCGGGACGCGCGTCGTGTTCGGCTCGACCGCGGCCGTCTACGGGACGCCGAAGGAGCAGCCCATCCGCGAGACCGCCGGGACGGCGCCGGGCAGCCCGTACGGCGCCGCGAAGCTCGCCGCCGAGCGGATGATCCGCGACCACGCCCGCACGGGCGCGATCGGCGCGACGATCCTGCGCACGTTCAACGTGTCCGGTTCCGTCGACGGCCGTCCCGACCCCGACCCCACCCGGCTGATCCCGAAGGCGCTCGCGGTGGCCGCCGGGCGGGCACCGCGACTGGAGATCAACGGCGACGGGCTGGCCGTCCGCGAGTACCTGCACGTGGACGATCTCGCGGCGGCGTACGTCCGTGCCCTGGAGGGCGGCGCCCGTCCCGGCGAGGACCGCGTCTACAACGTCGGCACCGGGACGGGCGCGGCCGTCCGCGAGGTGATCGCGGAGGTGGAGCGGGTCACCGGACGGCCCGTCCCCGCCCTCCGGCGGCCCGCCCGCCCGGAGCCGCCGGAGCTGGTCTGCGACCCGTCCGCGATCCGCGCCGACCTGGGCTGGCGGGCGTCCCGCGCCCTCCCGGAGATCATCGCGGACGCGTGGAACGCCCTCACCCGCACGAACGACTAAACTCGCCCGCGTGTCCGAGCCGAAGTTCGAAGTCCAGATGCTGCACGACCGCGTGATGATCCGAGTCGAGAAGGACAGCGGGGAACGCCGCAGCACCGGCGGGATCGTCATTCCCGCGACGGTCGAGGAGACCAACCGCCTGGTCTGGGGCGAGGTCTGCGGGGTCGGCCACCACGTCCGCGTCGTCAAGCCCGGCGACCGCGTCCTGTTCCACCCCGACGAGCAGTACGAGGTCGAGATCCAGGGGGAGAACTACCTGGTCATGCGCGAACGCGACCTGCACGCGATCGCCAGCGAGCGCCCGGAGCACGGCACCGGCCTCTACCTCTGAGCCGTTTCCGGCGGGGCCTCCGGGGGCGCCTCCCCGGTGAGCAGGCGGCCGTTCTTCAGCAGCAGCCGGTGGTCGGCGCGCCCGGCGGCGTCCGCGTCGTGCGTCGCGTGGACGATCGTGACGCCGTCGTCCGCGACGAGTTCGGCGAAGATCTCCAGGATGCGGCGCCGCGCGTCCTGATCGAGGCCCGCCCCGGGCTCGTCCAGTAGCAGCAGGTCGGAGCGCTGGGCGAGGCCCTGCGCGATGAGCACGCGCTGGTACTGGCCGCCGGACAGCTCGCCCAGTTGCCTGCGGGCGAGTCCGGTGACGCCGACGCGTTCCATGCAGTCCGCGACCACGGTCCGGTCGTGCCGGGTGAGCGGCCGCCACCGGCCGCGATGCGCCCAGCGGCCCATCGCCACGGCGTCCCGCACGGTCATGGGCAGCGCGGCGGGGACGTCGGTGTGCTGCAGCACCAGTGCGGGCCGCCCGCCGCCGCCGGACCGTTCCACCGTGCCCGCCGTCGGCGCGAGGGTCCCCGCGAGGACGCCGAGCAGCGTCGACTTTCCCGAACCGTTGTGCCCCACGAGGGCGGTCACCCGTGCGCGCGGCACGCGTGCCGTGATGCCGTGCAGCACCGTCGTGGCGCCGTAGCCCGCACGGATCCCGCGCATCGTGATCGCCGTCTCGTCCATCACTGCTCCCTTGCAAACGATAACGGTTTTCATTGTACGATCCTTGCCCATGGAGTGGCTTTTCGCCCCCTTTGGGGTGTCTTTCGTCGAGCGGGCGCTCGTCGGCGGGCTGCTGGTCTCCGGCATCTGCGCGCTGGCGGGCACCTGGGTCGTGCTGCGCGGCATGGCGTTCCTCGGCGACGCGATGTCGCACGGGATGCTGCCCGGCGTCGCCGCGGCGTCGCTGCTGAACGGGAGCCTGTTCGTCGGCGCCCTGCTCAGCGCGGTCGCGATGGCGCTGGGCGTCACGGCGCTGTCGCGCTCGCCGCGGCTGTCCCGCGACACCGGCATCGGGCTGCTGTTCGTCGGCATGCTCGCCACCGGCGTGATCCTGGTGTCGCACTCGCAGAGTTACGCGGTCGACCTGACCGCCTTCCTGTTCGGCGACGTGCTCGCCGTGCGCCCGCGCGACCTGGCCGTGCTGGCGGCGGCGCTGTGCGTCGCGGCGGTCATCGCCGCCGCGGGGCACCGCTCGTTCGTCGCCCTGACCTTCGACCCGCGCAAGGCGCGGACGCTCGGCATGCGGCCCCGGGCGGCGAACGCGCTGCTGCTGGGCCTGCTGACCCTGGCGATCACCGCGTCGTTCCACGTGGTCGGCACCCTGCTGGTGTTCGGGCTGCTGATCGCGCCGCCCGCGGCGGTGGTGCTGTGGGCGCGCAGCGTCCCGGCGGTGATGGCCGGGGCCGCGCTGCTCGGCGCGCTGTCCACGGTCACCGGCCTGCTCGTCTCCTGGCATCTGGGCACCGCGGCCGGGGCGACGATCGCCGCGACGGCCGTGGCGCTGTTCTTCCTCTCCGCGCTGGGCGCCGGCCTGCGCGACCGCCGCCCGCGCGGCGCCCCGGCGCGTCCCGGCGGCTCCCCACGAAAGGAACCCGAGTACTCGTCATGATCTGTGGCAGCACGAGACGCGCCCAGCTGGGGCGCGCCGATGACCGCGCTCGCGGCGGGGCTCGTCCTCGCGGCGTGCGGCGCCTCCGGCGGCGACGGCGGCGCGGACGGGTCCGCGGGCGCGGAACCGGCCCCGCACGGCTACGTCGAAGGGGCCGAGGAGACGGCCGAGGCGCAGGCGGCCGGCTCGTCCTGACCGAGGCCGGAGGCGGCCGGGTCCACCTGCTGGACCCGGCGACCGGCGAGACCTCGCCCGCCGGGGAGGCCGCCGGCGTCACGGCGGCGCGCAGCGACGGGCGGTTCGCCTACCTGGCCACCGCGAACGGCGCGCGCGTCGTCGACTCCGGGGCGTGGACCGTCGACCACGGCGACCACGTGCACTACTACCGGACCGGCGCCCGGATGGTCGGCGACCTCGAAGGGGACGTGCGCGGGGGCGTGAGCGGCGACGTCGCCGTGACCGTCCTGGCGGGCGGCGGCGAGGTGCGCGTCCTGGACCGCGGGGCCCTCGACGCGGGGAAGATCGCGGAGGTCGCGAGGATCCCGGGGCGGGCCGGGGTCGCCCATGCCGAGCACCTGCTCGTCGCCGCCCCCGGGCGGGGGGAGGTGACCGTCCACGAACGCGACGGCCGCCGCGTGTCGCGGCTGCCCGAGACGTGCCCCGATCCCCGCGGGCAGGCGACGACCCGGCGCGGCGCCGTCCTCGGCTGCGCCGACGGGGCGCTGCTCGTCGCCCACGAGGATGGAACGTTCCAAGCGACGAAGATCCCCTACCCCGGCGAGGTCCCGCCGGACGAGCGGGCCGTCGAGTTCCGGCACCGTCCGGGCTCGGACGTGCTGGCGGCCAGGGCGGGAGACGAGGGCGAGGGCGCCTGGGTGCTCGACGTCCGGGCCCGCGAATGGAACCGCGTCGGCGACGCGCCCGCGCTCGCCGTGAACGCGGTGGGCGAGGACTCGCCCGTCCTGCTGCTCGGCCGGGACGGCACGCTGCGCTCCTACGACCCGGAGACCGGCGAGGAACTGGCGGCCACCGACCTGCTGAAGGACGTCGACGGCGCGGCCGTCCCGGTGATCGAGGTCGACACCGCGCGCGCGTACATCAACGACCCGGCCGCGCGCGCCGTCCACGAGATCGACTACAACGACGACCTGCGGGTGGCGCGCACGTTCGACCTGCCGTTCTCCCCCGCGCACATGGTGGAGACGGGATGGTGACGCGCCTCGCCGCCCTGCCGGCGGCACTGCTCGCGGCGCTGCTCCTCACGGTGACGGCCTGCTCGGCGCCCGGGACCGGACGGTCGGGCGTCGTGGTCACCACCAACATCCTCGGCGACATCACCCGCGAGATCGTGGGCGACCAGGCGGACGTGACGGTCCTGATGAAACCCGGCGCGGACCCGCACTCGTTCGGGGTGTCCGCACGGGACGCCGCCCGCATCGAGAACGCCGCGCTGCTGGTCCACAACGGGCTCGGCCTGGAGGAGGGCGTGGCCCGCAACGTCGAGGCCGCCGCCGGCCAGGGCGTCCCGACGCTGGCCGTCGGCGAGGAGGTCGACCCGATCCCCTACGCCGGGGGCCGCACCGCCCGGGAACCCGACCCGCACTTCTGGACCGACCCCGTCCGGGTGCTCAAGGCCGTCGACGTCATCGCGGACCGGGTCGTCGAGCACGTCGACGGCGTCGACGAGGGGAAAGTCCGCGCGAGCGCGGCCGCGTACCGGGAGCGGGTCGAGGAGCTCGACGCGTGGATGCGGGGCGAGTTCGCGAAGATCCCGGAGGGCCGCCGCAACCTGGTCACCGACCACCACGTCTTCGGGTATCTCGCCCAGCGCTACGGCTTCGAGGTCATCGGAGCCGTCATCCCGAGCGGCACCACGCTCGCCTCGCCGAGCGGCTCCGATCTGAAGTCGCTGGCCGACGCGGTCCGCGGCGCGGGCGTCCGGACGGTGTTCGCCGACTCGTCCCAGCCGGACCGGCTCGTCCGGGTGATGGCCCGCGAGACCGGGCTCGACATCGACGTCGTCCCGCTCTACTCCGAGTCGCTCACCGCCGCCGACGGCGGCGCCCCCACCTACCTGCGAATGATGCGCGCCAACACCGAGGCCGTCACGACCGGCCTCACCGATCAGTGAAATCCCCCAGAAAGCGAGACGAGAGATGAAACACCCCGTTCGAGCGCGGACGGCGCTGCCCGCCCTGACGGTCGCGCTCGGCCTCACGCTGAGCGCCTGCGGGCAGAGCGACTCCGGCTCCGCCGCGCGGGGCGCGACGACGTCGCCCGCGGCGGTCCAGGTCCGGGAACCGCTGGTGGCGACCTACGACGGCGGCCTGTACGTCATCGACCCGGGCACGCTCAAGGTCGTCCAGGACATCCCCCTGGACGGGTTCAACCGCGTCAACCCGGCGGGCGACGGCCGCCACGTCATGGTCTCCACGTCCACCGGGTTCCGCGTCCTGGACGCCGCCGCCGCGAAACTCACCGACGACGAGTTCGCCGCCCCCAAGCCGGGCCACGTCGTCCACCACGCGGGCAAGACCGTGCTGTTCTCCGACGGCACCGGGAAGGTGACCGTCTTCGACCCGGCCGGGCTCGGCGGCGGCGGGCTGCCCGAGACCGAGACGCACGACAGCGAGCACGCGCACCACGGCGTGGCCGTGGCGCTGTCCAACGGCGAGCTGCTGACCACGCTCGGCACCGAGGAGGAGCGCACCGGCGTCCACGTCCTCGACGCGGACCGCGAGGAGATCGCCCGCAACGAGGACTGCCCCGGCGTGCACGGCGAGGCGACCGCGCGGGGCGAGGCCGTCGTCATCGGCTGCGAGAACGGCGCGCTCGTCTACCGGGACGGGAAGATCAGCAAGGTCGAGGCGCCCGACGAGTACGGACGCATCGGCAACCAGGCGGGCCACGAGGAGTCCCCGATCGTCCTCGGCGACTACAAGACCGACGCCGACGCCGAACTCGAACGTCCCGAGCGGGTCTCCCTCATCGACACCCGGACCGGCGACCTCGAACTGGTCGATCTGGGGACGAGCTACACGTTCCGCTCGCTGGCGCGCGGGCCGCACGGGGAGGCCCTGGTCCTGGGCACCGACGGTCGCTGCACGTCATCGACCCGGAGAAGGCCGAGGTCTCGGAGAAGATCGAGATCATGGGCGAGTGGCGGGAGCCGCTGGAATGGCAGCAGCCCCGTCCGGCCCTCTACGTCCGCGACCACACGGCGTACGTCACCGACCCGGGCGGGCGGACGCTGCACGCCGTCGACCTCGAATCGGGCGAGGTGAAGGCGACGGCGACGCTGCCGCAGCCTCCGAACGAGCTGACCGGCGCCTGAGACCGGCGCACACCGGTCGCGGGCCGTCCCTCCGCCCCGGCGCCGCGACCGTGCGCGCGCGTCCGGACGTCCGGCGCACGACAGCGGCGCCGACAACGCCGACGAGATCGGCCTTACCGGCCGCCTACCGGCCGCTACCGGCC
>NZ_MKJY01000195.1 GCF_001942465.1 Actinomadura sp. CNU-125 | reverse complement strand
CTGGAGGCTCGCGCGGTTGCGGCGCGGTCTCGCCCGGGCGCCCGTCGCGGTCGTCGGCTACCGCGCCCGCCGCCCGCCGCCCGCGTCCGGCGGCGTGCTCGCGGTGGTGGGGTTCGGCGGCCGCGCTGGACGAGCGGCTGCGCCCCCGGGACGTCCTGGTCGCCGCCGAGGTCCGGGGCGCGGGGCCGCCGGTGCGGTGCCACCGCCCGGAACGCCCTGGCCGCGGTGCTCGCCGGGGACCTCTGCCGCGGATACCCGCCGGACGGCCCGAGGGTGCTGGTCGGCGTGCTGCTGACCTCCCCGGACGTCGTGAAGGGCGCCGAACGGGCCCGGCTCGCCGCGCAGGGGGCCGCGGCCGTCGACATGGAGACCGCGATCGTCGCCGCGGCGGCCCCCGGGCGTCCCCTCCGCGGCCGTCCGGGTGATCGTGGACGGCCCCCGGCACCCGCTGTGGCGCCCGGGCACGGCTCGTCCGGGGCGCGGCCCGCGCCTGCGGACCCTGGCGCGCGTCGGCCCGGC
Organism: Actinomadura sp. CNU-125; assembly: GCF_001942465.1. Taxonomy (GTDB): domain Bacteria; phylum Actinomycetota; class Actinomycetes; order Streptosporangiales; family Streptosporangiaceae; genus Spirillospora. The sequence continues at coordinate 9,657 of NZ_MKJY01000195.1, read as the reverse complement.
CCTGGAGCGCTGGGCGGACGCCCCGGGCGGCCGGCCGGAGGTCAGCCCGCCGCGGGAAGGGGCCCGTTGATGTACCGCTGGACGGTCGGGGCGAGGTTCGCGACGAGCGCGTCCACGTCCATCGCGACCACCGGCGGCAGGCGCAGGATGTAGCGGCACAGCGCGACGCCGAGCAGTTGCGTGGAGACCAGCCCGGCGCGCACGGGCAGTTCGGCGGGGTCGGGGACGAGCGGGCCGAGCGCCCCGGTGACCTGGCCGCCGAACACCTCGCGGAGCCGGGCGGCGGCGGCCTCGCCCGTGACGGCGGAGCGGAACAGCACCACCAGGAACTCGTCCGACAGTTCCCCTTCCCAGCGTTCGACGAAGTGCCGGGCGAGCCGCTCGCCGATGCGGTCGGCGGGCCCCTGCGACAGGTCGGGGAGCAGCAGGTCGATGTCGGTCGCGGCGGCGAACAGGCCGTCCTTGCTGCCGTAGTAGCGCATCACCATCGACGGGTCGATCCCGGCGTCGCGGGCGATGGCGCGGATCGTGGCCCGCTCGTAGCCGTCGGCGGCGAAGCGGCGGCGGGCGGCGGCCAGGATCGCCGCCCGGGTCTGGTCGGAGCGCTGGGTGAAAGCCATGCCAACGATTGTAGGCCAACGACTGTTGGCAAAAGACCCGGATTGGGTTAGCGTCGAAGACAACGGACGTTGGCAAACAGACGTTGGCTCAGGAGGCGACCATGTCCGAGCAGCACGGCACCCAGGTATCCGCCACCCCACTCCCCGCCGACACGGACGTGCTCGTCGTCGGCGCCGGGCCCGTAGGGCTCACGCTGGCCGCCGAACTCGCCCGGCGCGGCGCGGACGCCGTCCTGATCGACCGGCAGGCCGAGGGAGCGAACACCTCGCGCGCCGCCGTCGTCCACGCCCGCACCCTGGAGGTGCTGGAAGGCATCGGCGCCGCCCCCGAGCTGGTCGACCAGGGCGTGGCCGTCCCGCGGTTCACCGTCCGCGACCGGGACCGGGCACTGCTCACCATCGGCTTCGGCGGACTGCCCACCGCCTACCCGTACACGCTCATGATCCCGCAGAACCGGACCGAGGAGATCCTCGCCGGACGGCTGCGCGCGGCGGGCGGCCGCGTCCACCGCCCCCACGAGGTCGCGCGCCTCGCGCAGGACGACGACGGCGTCACCGTCACCACCACCGGCGGCGAGACGATCCGCGCCCGCTACGTCGTCGGCGCGGACGGCATGCACAGCACCGTCCGCGAGCAGGCCGGGATCGGCTTCACCGGCGACACCTACGCGCAGTCGTTCGTCCTGGCCGACGTCCGGCTCGACTGGAAGCTGCGCTCCGACGAGGTCATGCTCTACTTCTCGCCCGCCGGCCTGCTGGTCGTCGCGCCGCTCCCGGACGGACGGCACCGCATCGTCGCGACCGTCGACGACGCGCCCGCGCACCCCACCGCCGCCGACGTCCAGGCCCTCCTGGACGAGCGCGGCCCCGCCCGGCGGCCCGCGCGTGGTCGCCGAGGTCGTGTGGAGCTCCCGGTTCCGCGTCCACCACCGGCTCGCCGACCGGTACCGCAGCGGCCGCGTCCTGCTGGCCGGGGACGCCGCCCACGTGCACAGCCCGGCGGGCGGCCAGGGCATGAACACCGCGTCCAGGACGCGGTCGCGCTCGCCGCGCGGCTCGCCGCCGTCCTGGACGGGACGGCCGACGCCGCGAGCCTCGAACGGCTACGAGGCCGAGCGCCGGCCCGTCGCCGCGGGCGCGTGACGTTCACCCACCGGATGACCGGGATCGCCACCGCGCGCGCGCGGCGACGGCGGCGGGCCCGCAACGCGCTGCTGCGGGCCCTCGACCGGGTGCCCGCCGTGCACCGCGCGATGGCGATGAACCTGTCCGAGCTGGCCGTCGACCCGGCCCGCCGGTGACCGGACGGGAAGCGAGAGAAGAGGGGTGCGCCGGGGGTCAGGCGAGCGTGCGGGCGGCCGCGGCGGCCCGCACCTCGGGTTCCTCGGCGACGTCGTGATGCAGGCGTTGCAGGCGCAGGCGCGTGTCGCGGGTGTGGGGCACGAACCGCGCGGCCTCCTCGCGGACGTCCGACTCGCAGTCCCACAGCCCCTCGACGGCGTAGGACTCGGCGGTGTGCGGCGCGGTGCGGACCAGCGCGGTCAGCACGCGGGGCCGCAGATAGGCGTACGTGGACTCGGTCCAAGCGGTCTTCAGCAGCGGGACGGACTCACCGGCGCGCAACCGGCCCAGCCCCTCGACCGGGTTCACCGCCCCGGCCCACTCGCGTTTCTCGACCGTCTCCCGTAGTTCGTCCATCAGCAGGGGAATGTCCCGCCGGGTTCCGTGATGCGCGAGGATCCGCAGTCCCATGTCCGTACACCCGCCCTTCGCGGCGGCCCACGCGCGCGCCCGCGGCAGTGTCTCCGGCCCGTACTGCGACAGCGCGCGGCACACCGCGCCGCGCAACCGGCCCGGCCCCTCCGGCAGCACCTCCTCTCGAGTCGAGCAGCACGAGGGCCCGGCGCCGGCCCAGTTCGAAGACCGCCGGTATCGCGTCCGGCCCGCCGCCTGCTGCGCGACGTCCAGCAGCTCGGTGTCGCTCGAAGCGGCCCGGTCCGGACTCCCGCCCGCGGACGCCCGCGTCCCGCCCGCCCGCGCCGCCGCCCGGGCGGCCTTCGCCTCCTGCGAGCGCGCCCGGTGCCGCGCCCGCGCCTCGGCGATCCGCGGCCGCCGCGCCGCCCACGCGTCGATCACCGGGTTCGGCCCGGCCGTCATGAGGTGCGCGAGGTCGGCGTCGTCGCAGCGCGACTCGACGAGCTCGTCCAGCCCGAGCGTCAGCGCCGGATCGCCGAGCTCGACCAGTTCCACCAGGGCGTCGTGCCAGTGCGAGCCCTCCTCGGCGTACCGGCGCAGCGGCGCGGCCGCCTCCCGCCGGCTGAGCCGCACCAGGTCCGACAGCACCTCCAGCGCGAGCTGCACCCGCCATGGATCCTCGTCCACATGGTCGGACGGATGGAAAAGATGCTCCGCCACCGGCCCCGCCGGCAACTCCAGATCGACCACCAACCGGGCGTAGTACAGCCCACGGGACTCGCACTGCGGGTCCCAGCGGGGATCCCTGCGGATGCAGTCGTAGACGTACTCGCCCGAACCGGGCCTGTCCGCCGCGCGCGCGCGGCCCTGCCGAGTCCTCGCTGCAGCTGACCGTGCAGCGTCCTCGCCGATTCCATCACGACCTCATTGCTCACCTCAGCAGAATGCGCACTGGACCAGATAACGGGCAAGTGCTTTACCGCAGGTAGTCATGTCCGTCACAGCGCCCGCTGTGCTGCCCAGGAGGCGTGCAGGTCCGCGTACACCCCCGGACGGGACGCCAGTTCCGCGTGCGGCCCGCGCTGCACGATGCGTCCCGCCTCGAAAACGATCACCTCGTCGGCGGCCTCGGCCGTGGACAGCCGGTGCGCGATCGAGATCGCGGTGCGGCCGCGCGTCACGCCGTCCAGGGCGCGCTGGATGCGCACCTCCGTCGCCGGGTCGACCGCCGACGTCGCCTCGTCCAGGACGAGCAGGTCCGGGTCGGCGATGTAGGCGCGGGCCAGCGCGACCAGTTGCCGCTCGCCCGCCGACAGCGACTCGCCGCGCTGCCCGACGGGCGTGTCCAGCCCCTTCGGGAGCCCGTCGAGCCAGTCCGCCAGCCCCAGTTCGGTCAGCGCGCGCGCCAGGTCGTCGTCGGTCGCGTCCGGATGCCCGTACCGGATGTTGTCGGCGAGCGTCGCGTCGAACAGGAAACCGTCCTGGGGGACCATCACGATCCGCTCCCGCAGCGACGAGAACCGCACCCGGTCCAGCGGCACCCCGTCCACCAGCACCCGCCCGGACGCCGGGTCCATCAGCCGCGTGAGCAGCTTCGCGAACGTCGTCTTGCCCGACCCCGTCTGCCCGACGATCGCGACGCGGCTGCGCGGCTCGATCGTCGCGTCCACGTCGTGCAGGACCGGCGGCCCGCCCGGGTAGGCGAACCCGACGGACTCGAACCGCACCTCGATCGGGCCGCGCGGCAGCGTCTCGCCGTCCGCGCCCGGGTCGGCGACGTCCGGGACGACGTCGAGCACGCCCAGCACCCGCCGCCATCCGGCGATCGCGTTCTGCGCCTGGTTGAACACCTCGGTCGCGGTCTGCATCGGGCTGACGAACAGCGTCACCAGGAACAGGAACGCCACCAGCTCGCCCGCCGTCAGCTGCCCGGCGACCCCCAGCAGCACCCCGGCGATCACCACCGCGGCGGTCGCGACCGCCGCGACCAGCTCGCTCACCGGGAACGTCAGCGCCACCATCGCCTGCGCCCGCGTCTGCGCGACGCGGTGCGCGTCGACCGTCTCGTCCACGCGCCGCCCGGTGCGCTCCTCCACCGCGTGCGCGCGGATGACCGGCGCGCCCACCACCGACTCGCTCACCGCCGCCAGCAGGTCGCCCATCCGCTCCCGCACCCGCATGTACGCCGCGGAGATCACCCGCTGGAACCGGCGCAGCGCGAACGCCAGCGGCAGGAACGCCAGCCACACCAGCAGCGCGAGCTGCCACGAGTACACCAGCATCAGCACGCTCGCCACGACCAGCTGCCCGATCGAGACGATGAACATCAGCCCGCCGGACTGCATGAACTGGCTGATCTGGTCGACGTCGCCCGTCACCCGCGACACCAGCGACCCGCGCCGCTCCCCGCTCTGGGTGAGCATCGACAGGTCGTGGACGTGCCGGAACGCCTTCACGCGCAGGCTCGCCAGCCCGCCCTCCGACGTCCGGTACAGCCGCACGTTCATCAGGAACGACGCCACGGCCGTCACCAGCACCGCCACCGCGCACACCAGCACCGCCGTGCGGATGAAGCCGATGTCGGGGCCGCCCGGACGCCCGAGGCCCTTGTCGATCGTCTGCTGGACGGCGATCGGCACGACCACCCGCCCCGCCGTCGAGATCAGCGCCAGCAGCAGCGTCCCGGGCAGGCCCGCGGTGAACTCCGGGCTCAGCCGCATCCCGCGCCGCAGCGTGCTCAGCGCGCCCTCGTCCGCCGCGTCGTCGAGACCCGCCGGTGCGTCGATCGTCGTCATCGCAGAGCCCCCTCGCCGCCCTCGACCGCCGTGTCCGCGGTCTCCGCCCGTTCGCCTTCGGTCTGCTCGCCTTCCGTCCGCTCGTAGGCGTTCACGAGGTCGCGGTAGCCCTCGGACGTCTCCAGCAGTTCGGCGTGCGTGCCGCGCCCGGTCACCCGGCCGTGGTCGAGGTACACGACCTCGTCGGCCAGCGCGATCGTCGCCTTGCGGTACGCGACGACGACCACGGTCGAGCCGCCGCCGTCGTCATCGTCGCCGGTCGCGTTCTGCTCGCGCAGGTTCTGCAGGATGCGCGCTTCGACCTGCGGGTCGACCGCCGACGTCGCGTCGTCCATCACCAGCAGCCGCGGCCGCCGGATCAGTGCGCGCGCCAGCACCAGCCGCTGCCGCTGCCCGCCCGACAGCGTCGCGCCCCGCTCGCCGACCCGCGTGTCGAGCCCGTCGGGCAGCGCGGCGGTGAACCCGTCGGCCTGCGCGAGCCGCAGCGCCGCCCAGACCCGCTCGTCCGGCGCGTCCATGCCGAGCGTCACGTTGCCGCGGACGGTGTCGTCGAACAGGAACGTCTGCTGCGGGACGAGCGAGACCGTCTCGGCGACGCCGCCGCGCCGCACGTCTCGCAGGTCGACGCCGTCCAGCAGCACCGACCCGTCCGCCGGGTCCACCAGCCGGACGAGCAGCGACGTCAGCGTCGACTTCCCCGACCCGGTCGGCCCCACCACCGCGACCGTGCGGCCCGGCTCCACCGCGAACGACACGTCGTGCAGGACGTGCCGGGCCCCGCTTCCGTTCCCGCCGCCGGTCCCGCTCAGGTCGGCGTGCTCGTCGGTCTCGTAGGCGAACCGGACGCCGCGGACCTCCATCGCCGCGGCCCGCCCGCCGTTCCCGGCGGGCGCCTCGTCCCCGTACGGCAGCGAACCCGTCGCGTCCAGCACGCCCCGGACCCGCTCCCAGCCGACGACGCTGCGCGGCACCTCCGCCAGCACCCAGCCGAGCGCGCGGATCGGCCACGACAGCAACGTGAACAGGTACGCGACGTGCACCAGGTCGCCCGCGGTCATCGCGCCGGCGTCCAGCCGCAGCGACCCGACCAGCAGGACGGCCAGCACGCCGAGGTTCGGCAGCGCCTCCAGCACCGGGTCGAACAGCCCGCGCAGCCGGCCCACCGCGATGTTGGCGTCCCGCAGCCGGTTCGCGGCCGCCGCGAACCGTTCCGTCTCGGCGCCCTCCCGGCCGAGGGTCTTGACCACCAGGCCGCCCTCGAAGCTCTCGTGCGCCACCTCGCTGACCTCGGCGCGCAGCCGCTGCGCGTGCGTCGCCACCGGCGCCAGGCGCCGCTGGTACACCACGTTCACCAGCGCGATCGCCGGGAAGATCAGGAACCCGACCACGGCGATCGCCACGTCGGTGACCAGGATCGACACCGCCGAGATCAGCAGCATGAACACCACCCCGACGGCCATCGGCAGCGGCGCGATCGGCGCCCACGCCGCCTCCACGTCGGCGTTGGCGTTCGACAGCAGCTGCCCGGTCGGGTGCCGGTGGTGCCAGGCCAGCGGCAGCCGCAGGTACTGCCGGGTCACCTCGCGCCGGTACTGCGCCTGCATCCGGTACTGCATCAACCCCGCGTAGAAGCGGCGCCCGGCCACGCCCAGGGCCTTGAGCGCCGCCACGCCGACGATCGCCGCCGCCGCGGCCGCGAGCGCCCCGGCCGCGGCCCGTCCGTCCTCGAACGCCGGGAGCACGACGTCCTCGGTCACCATGCCGAGCACCTGCGCCGTCGCCACGGTCATCGCCGCGTACAGCGCGCTGGCGAGCACCGACAGGGTGAACACCCGGGGTTCCGCCCGCACGGCGACCCACAGCACGCGCATCCCCTCCCGGAGGACGGACGGGCTGACACGTCTGGACGCAGGCGACACGGCGACTCCTCGATCACGACTGGCGCCCGGGGGGAACGTCCCCCGCGAGCGGACGGCGGGGGCTGCGGGCCCGGATATTGCCTACCATGCGGATACGTCCCTTATTCCCGGAGCGCCCGGCTGGCCCTACGATCGTCTGATGCGAAGCACCGCGCAGGAAGGGCCGGCCCGCCGCGAACGGCGGCTGCTGGCCGACGCGCTGGACGCGGCCGGTCCCGACGCCCCCACCCTCTGCGAGGGCTGGGACGCCCGGGACCTCACGGCACATCTGGTCATCCGGGAAGGACGCCCGGACGCCGCCGTCGGAATACTGCTGCCCCCGCTCGCCTTCTACGAGCGCCGCCTCCGGGACCGCGCGGCCGACGTCCCGTTCGGCAGGCTCGTCGACCGATTCCGGCAGGGCCCGCCGAAGTACTCGCCGTTCGCGCTTCCCGGCATGGAGGAAAACGCGAACGCCGTCGAGTTCTTTGTCCACCATGAGGATGTCCGGCGGACGGGGACGGGGGCCGAGCCCGCGACATCTCGTCCGATCTCGAGGAAGTCCTCTGGCGGAGGATAAAAATTGCCCGCTTTGTCCTAAGAAATGTTCACGTGGAGGTAACGCTCGTCCGGCCGGACGGTCATGCCGCCCGTGTCTCGCGCGCACCCCGGAGCGCCCGCGGCGGCGGCCGGGACGGCGCGGGAGCGGAGCCCGGCGGAGTGCGCGTACACGGCCCGGTCGGCGAACTCGTCCTATGGACGCTCGGCCGCCGGAACGTCGCCGACGTCCGCCTCGAAGGCGACACGGACTCTGTCAAGACCCTGACCGAGACCGGTTGGAGTCTTTAACGGGCAGGTAACGGCAAGGTTCGCCGAGAGGAGAAACCCAGGGCTTGTGGATCCTCCGTTTTACGCGGAACCGGTGATACGGTGGGGCGGTCGGTTGCAGTCGTGGTTCTCGATCGTTAGTCAGACGCCCGCGGACTGATGGCAGCGGGCGTTTTGGCTTTTCCGGGACCGTACCGGGGGGCGAGGGCGTACCGCAGCGACCGCGCCGGGCCCGCGAGGTGTGGGCCCATGTTTTGCCGCAAGGAGAAAGACATGCCCCAGCAGGGCACCGTGAAGTGGTTCAACGCCGAGAAGGGCTTCGGCTTCATCGCCGTCGACGGCGGAGGGCCTGACGTCTTCGTGCACTACTCGGCGATCCAGAGCTCCGGGTACCGCACCCTGGACGAGAACCAGCGCGTCCAGTTCGAGGTGACGCAGGGTAACCGGGGTCCGCAGGCCGACCAGGTCGTCCCCCTGTAACACCCGAAGTCGTACGTCAGGGCCCGTCGCCCCGCTCCCGGGACGACGGGCCCTTTCGTGTCCCCGCCGTAAATGCGTGCCGCGCACCGCGCCGCAGCGGGCACAATGGGGGGCATGCCACTGGACCCCAAGATCGCCGACCGCCTCAAGCGGAGCGCCGACGGTCTCGTCCCCGCCATCGCCCAGCAGTACGACACCGGCGAGGTGCTCATGCTCGGCTGGATGGACGACGAGGCCCTGCACCGCACCCTCACCACCGGCCGCTGCACCTACTGGTCGCGCAGCCGCCGGGAGTACTGGGTGAAGGGCGAGAGCTCCGGGCATCAGCAGTGGGTCAAGTCGGTCGCGCTCGACTGCGACGCCGACACCGTCCTGGTGAAGGTCGACCAGGTCGGCGGCGCCTGCCACACCGGCGACCGCACCTGCTGGGACGCCGACGTCCTGGACGCCGTCGTCGGGGAACGTCCCGCCGACGGCTCATGACACCCGGGCGCGAACGCGGGCTGACCGCCCTGCTGTGCGCCGCCGGCGCCGGGCTGGTCCTGCTCGCCGCCGGGCGCACCTGGGCGACCGTCACGGCCAACGAGAGCATCACCCCGTTCACCCGGGAACTGACCGGAGGCGACCTGGGCGGCGCCCCCGGCGCCCTCGGCTGGGCGGGCCTGGCGGGCCTGGCCGCCCTGTTCGCCACCCGCGGCCGCGTCCGCGCCGCCGTCGGGGCCCTCATCGCCCTGTTCGGCGTCGGCATCGGCTACGCGGCGGCCACGGCCGCCCGCGCCTCCCACGCGGCCGCCGAAGCGGGCGACAAGAGCGCCCTGCTCAAGCTGGGCGCCGACCCGTCCGTGCACGTCAACGCGTGGTGGACGGTGTCGGTCGCGGGCGGCGTCCCTGCTCGTCGCCGCCGGCCTGGTCACGCTCCTGCGCGGCTCCCGCTGGCCCGGCCTGTCCGCCCGCTACGAGCGCACCGCCCCCGCCTCGGCGAAGCCCCGCCCCGCCCCGACGAGCGACGACCCGTCCGCGATGTGGAAGTCCCTCGACCGAGGCGAAGACCCGACGGCCCCCGCCGACCCCCCGACCGCAAGCACCCGTGACCGCGACGACCGGGACCGGGATGACCAGGGCGACCGGGGTCAGAGTCGGGACGTTCGGAACGGTGAGGGCGCGGCCACCGGAAACGGCCGGAAGTGAGCGCGGGCGGCGCGCGGCTCGTCCTGGTTGCCGAGCACGACGCCGCCGTCGCCGAACTGCAGCGCCGCTACCTCGCCCGCGAGGGCCTGCGGGTGCGGATCGAGCCCGACCCCGGACGCGCGCCCGCCGCGGCGGCGCGCGCCGTCCGCGTAG
>NZ_MKJY01000194.1 GCF_001942465.1 Actinomadura sp. CNU-125 | reverse complement strand
GAGCACGGCCCAGACGGGCGCGAGCGCGGGCGTCGACGGCCAGCGCCGGGCCGCGGTGCAGCAGGGACGCCGCGACGGCGGCGACGGTGCGACCATGACCGCGATCGGGACGGCCGCCGCCGGGCCGCGCCCCGCGGCGTCCCCGGGGAACGCCGCGGCGGGGCGCCGCAGCAGCACGAGCGGGAGCGTGGCCGACACGTCCAGGACCAGCGCGAGCGGCAGCGTCTGGCCGGTCCCGCCGGCGCGCAGCACCGCCTCGGCGACGGCGGCGGCCGCCAGGCAGCCGCCCGCCACCGGCCACAGCGGCTCCCGGATCGTCGTCACGCACGCCATTGTGGCGCGTTCCCGGCCCCGGCGCGTCCCTCCCCGGGGGGACGCGCGCTCCCCGCCGCCGGGGACGCCACGACGGCTCCGCGGCGGGACGACACGGCACCGCGGCGGCCCGTAGCGTCCGGGGCCATGGAAGCGACCATCGAAGTGCGCGGGCTGCGCAAACGGTACGGGACGGCCGTCGCCGTCGACGACCTGTCGTTCACGGTCGAGCCCGGGCTGGTCACCGGGTTCGTCGGGCCGAACGGCTCGGGCAAGACCACCACGATGCGGATGATCCTCGGGCTGGACCGGCCCGACGCGGGCACGGCCCTGGTCGGCGGGCGCCCCTACCGGTCGCTGCGGACGCCGCTGTGCCGGCTGGGCAGCATGCTGGACGCCGGGGCGGTGCATCCCGCGCGGCGCGCCCGCGACCATCTGCTGTGGCTGGCGCGCGCGAACGGCATCCCGGCGCGGCGGGTCGGCGAGGTGCTGGAGCTGGCCGGGCTGGCGGCGGTCGCGCGGCGCCCGGCCGGGGGGTTCTCGCTGGGGATGCGGCAGCGGCTGGGCATCGCGGCGGCGCTGCTGGGGGATCCCCCGGCGCTGATGTTCGACGAGCCGGTCAACGGGCTGGACCCCGAGGGCGTCGCGTGGATCCGGGGGCTGCTGCGGACGCTGGCCGCCGAGGGCCGCGCGGTGCTGGTGTCGTCGCATCTGATGAGCGAACTGGAGGGCGGCGCCGACCATCTGGTGGTGATCGGGCGGGGCCGGCTGATCGCCGACACGGGCGTCGCCGCGCTGCTGGCGGCGGCGTCGGGCGGGCGCGTCGAGGTGCGCACGTCCGAGCGGCGGGAGGCGATGACGGTGCTGGCGAACGCGGGCGCGACGGTGACGTCGCCGGGACGGGACGCGGTGACGGCGGCGGGTCTGCCCGCCGGGCGGGTCGTGGAGCTGCTGACGGAGGCCGGGGTGCCGTTCTCGGGGGTGGCCGAGCACCGGGCGTCGCTGGAGGAGGCGTACATGGAGCTGACCAGGGACGCCGTGGAGTTCCGTGCCGCCGCCGGGACGGCCCCCGCCGCGGCCGCGGGCACCGGCGGGGACGCGGCGGCGGACGCGTCCGGCGGGGAGGCGTCATGACCGCGGCGCGTACCGGAGCACGGTCCGGGCGGGCGGCGACGGGTTCGGGCGGCTGCTGCTGGCCGAGTGGACGAAGCTGCGGTCCGTCCCCCGCTGGGTGCTCGCGTTCGCGGCCGCGGTCGTGGTGACCGCCCTGGTGGCGCTGCTGACCGCGGCGTCGACGCAGACCACGGGCGGCGGCGGGCCGGGGACCTCGCCCGTGCCCGCGGGCGCCACCGACCAGGGCCACTACACCTACCGGACCCTCACGGGGGACGGGAGCATGGTCGCGCGCGTCGCGTCCCAGCGGGCGGACGAGGCGTGGGCGAAGGCGGGCCTGATGGTGCGCGCGGGCGCGAGCCCGGCACCCCCTACGCGGCGATCATGGTGACGCCCCGGCACGGGGTGCGGATGCAGACCGGCTACGAGAGCGGCGGCCGGGGCGGCGGGACCGGGGCGGCCCCGCACTGGCTGCGGCTGGACCGGTCGGGACCGTCCGTCACCGGGTACGCGTCGGCGGACGGGCACGACTGGCGCAGGGTCGGCGAGGTGCGCCTGGACGGGCTCCCGGACACGGTGACGGCGGGCCTGTTCGTCGCGTCCCCCGACGAGATCGAGGTGGTGCGGCAGTTCGGCGGCGAGGAGGTCTCCGGGCAGCCGACCGAGACGACGGCGACGTTCGACGGCGTCGCGCTGCCGGCGCTGGCGCGACGGCGCGGCGGGTGGCGGGACACGGCCGGGCCAGGGGGCCCGGCCGCGCCCGAGGGCACCGGGTCCACCCGCGCGGGCGGCGTCTTCACGCTGACGGGCGCGGGCGACATCGGCCCGGACCTGTTCTCCGACGACACGACCCGCACCGCCCTGACCGGGCTGCTGGTCGGGCAGGCGGCGGTCGTGGCGGTCGCGGTGCTGTCGTCGCCTCCGAGTACCGGCGCCGCATGATCGCGGTGACGCTCGCGGCGTCGCCGCGGCGGGGCCGGGTGCTGGCGGCCAAGGCCGCGGTGATCGCCGCGGCGGGTCTGGCGGCCGGGCTGGCGGCCGCGCTCGGCGCGCTGGCGGCGACCGACGCGGGCGGGCTGCCGGTGCCGGACCTGACGGACGGCACGGTGCTGCGGGCGCTGGCGGGCACGGGCCTGCTTATGTCGGCGGTCGCGGTGCTGGCGCTGGCGGTCGCGGTGATCGTGCGGCCGCACCGCCCCGGCGATCGCGGTCGTGCTGCTCGCGCTGCTGGTGCCGCAGATCGTGGCGTCCGGGCTGCCGGTCTCGACGGCGCGCTGGCTGGAGCGGCTCACGCCGGCGGCGGGGTTCGCCGTGCAGCAGACCGTCCCGCGCTACGACACCGCGATCGGGCGTGGGCGGGCCTGGGGGTGCTGTGCGCGTACGCGGCGGTCGCGCTGGCCGCGGCGGCGTGGCTGCTGCGGCGGAGGGACGCGTGAGCGCGGGAACGGCCGGGCCCGGGGCCGGGCCCGGGTACGGCACGGTGGCGGCGCGGGCGCTGCGCGCCGAGTGGATCAAGCTGCGGACGCTGCGCGGCACCGGGTGGCTGCTGTTCGCGCTGGCGGCGTCGACGGTCGCGGCGGGCGCGGCGGCGATGTGGCCGGTGGACACCGCGAACTGCCCGTCCCCGGCCGGGTGCCTGGAGGACACCCCGCGGCTGAGCCTGTCGGCGTCCGGGTGGGGCAGGTCGCGGCGGTGGTGCTGGGGGTGCTGGCGATCGGCGGCGAGTACGGGACCCGCACGATCGTGCCGACGCTGGCGGCGGTGCCCCGCCGGGGGCTGGTGCTGGCGGCGAAGGCGGCGGCGGTCGCCGGGCTCGTCCGCCGCGCCGCGGGGACGGCCGGGGTCGCGGGGTCGCTCGCGGCGGGCCGGTTCGTCCTGCCGCGCAACGGCTTCACGGCGGCGGCCGGGTATCCGCCGCTGTCGGTACTGGACGGGCCGACGGCGCGGGCCGCCGCCGGGTCGGTGCTCTACCTGGTGCTCGTGGCGCTGCTGGGGCTGGGCGCGGCGGCGGCCGTCCGGGGCACCGCCGGGGGCCTGACGGGCGTCCTGGGGCTGCTGTGGGCCGCGCCGGTGGTCGTCCCGCTGGTGGGCGACGACCGGTGGCAGGAGCGGCTGGAGCGGTTCGCGCCGATGCCGGCGGGCCTGGCGGTGCAGGCGACGCGGGCGCTGGAGCGGCTGCCGGTCGGGCCGTGGGCCGGGCTGGGGGTGCTGGCCGGGTGGGCGGCGCTGGCGCTGCTCCTCGGCGGGACGGTCCTGGCCCGCCGCGACGCCTGACCGCCGCCCCGCTATCCGCGCGTCCGGCCCCGGCCCCGCCCGGCCCGCCTAGGCCCGTGCCCCGGGCCTGGGCGGGTCAGGGGGTGAGGGGCTTGTCTCCCGCGCTTCGGTCCCCGTTCCGGCCGGTGCCCTCTTCGGTGTCGGGGTCGATGACCTCGCCGGGGACGACCGGGCCGCGCGGTGTCCCGGCGGGGTCGCGGCCGTCGCGGCCGGTGGGGCCGAAGGGCCCGAACCCGCCGAGGCCGCCGAACCCGCCCGGTGCGTCCTGCCCGAAGGGCCCGGCGCCGCGTCCGCGTCCGCCGGGCGGGAACATCGCGGACGGGCGGGACTGCGCGACCCGCATCCGGCGGGCCGCCCACCGCGACAGCAGCGCCCGCACCGCGGGGCGGGTGAACGGCAGCACGAACAGGAACCCGAACACGTCGGTGACGAATCCGGGGGTGAGCAGCAGCACCCCGCCGACCAGGACGAGCGCGGCGTCGGCCAGCTCCCGGTCGGGGACGACGCCGCGCTCGAAGGTCTCCTGCAGGGCCCGCCACGCGCGGCGGCCCTCGCGGCGCATGATCCAGCCGCCCAGCACGCACTCCAGGACCAGCAGCGCGACGGTCGGCCAGGCGCCGATCACCCCGCCCACCTGGATGATCACGTAGATCTCCAGGACCGGCAACACCAGGAACGCCAGGACCAGTGCGAGCGGCAGCATGGCTCCATCTTCGGGGTCGGAAAAAGCCTCCACCGGGGTCAACGCCGCGACGCCCCCGAACGTTTCCCCGGCGGCGGCCCGATCACCCAGAGCGAAACGGCGGCCGGGCGGGCGGGGCGGTCAGCGGGGGCCGCGGAACTTCTCGACCCGGTCGGTCATCCCCCACTGGGTGATCCGCATCGCGGCCTCGGCCATCACGTCGCGGCTCATCTTGCTGGTGCCGTGGACCCGCTCGACGAACGTGATCGGGATCTCCACGACCCGCAGGCCCTCGCGGAGCGCCCGCAGCGCCAGGTCGATCTGGAAGCAGTAGCCGCGCGAGTCGACCTCGTCCAGCCCGATCTTCTCCAGGGTGGCGGCGCGGAACGCCCGGTAGCCGCCGGTGGCGTCGTGCAGGGGGATGCCGAGCATCAGCCGGGCGTAGGTGTTGGCGCCGCGCGACAGCGCCTCGCGCCGCCGGGGCCAGTTCTCGACGCGGCCGCCGGGCACCCAGCGGGCGCCGATGACCAGGTCGGCGTCCTCCAGGGCGGACAGCAGGCGGGGCAGTTCCTCGGGCTGGTGGGAGCCGTCGGCGTCCATCTCGACCATCACGTCGTAGCCGCGTTCGGCGGCCCACCGGAACCCGGCGATGTAGGCGGGGCCGAGGCCGTCCTTGCCCTGCCGGTGCAGCACGGCGATCTGCGGGTCCTCGCCGGCCATGGCGTCGGCGACCTCGCCGGTGCCGTCGGGGCTGGCGTCGTCGACGATCAGGACGTCCACCGACGGGACGGCTTCGCGGACCCGGCCGGTGATGCGCTCGATGTTGTCCCGCTCGTTGTAGGTCGGGATGATCACGAGCACGCGCCCCAGCTCGCCCGGCATCTCCATCGGCGTCATTTCTCCTCGTCGTTGCTGTCCACCGCGGCACCGTCCGGCCCGCGCGCCGCCCGTGCCGTCCGCGTGGAGCGGACCATGGCCCCGGCGGCGGCGCAGGCGGCCGCGACGCCCAGCGCCGCCATGGCCCACTCCGGCGCGGCGCCCATCCGGTCGGACAGGGTGGTGGACGTGCGCGCCGGGACGGTGGCGACCTGCAGGTCCCGGACGAACTCGCCGGACCGGTCGATCATCCGGCCGTCCGGTGCGACGATCGCGCTGATCCCGCTCGTCGCGGCAACCAAGATCGTACGGCCATGTTCGACCGCGCGCAGCCGGGACATCGCGATCTGCTGCGGCGGGAGGCTGGTGTGCCCGTAGGTGGCGTTGTTGGTCTGCACGACCAGCAGCTGCCCGGCGGCGACGTCGCGGACCTCCTGGTCGTAGGCGACCTCGAAGCAGATGACGTCGCCGACGGTGACGGGCCCGAGCCGCATGACGCCCGAGCGGGTGCCGTGGACGAAGTCGCGGGGGATCTGGCCGAACCGGTCGATGAACTTCGTCAGGATGTCGCGGAACGGGACGTACTCCCCGAACGGGACGGGGTGCCGCTTGACGTAGTAGTCGCCGGGGCCGGTCTCGGGGTCCCACACGATGCCGCGGTTCTCGACCTTCTCCTGGTCGGGGGTGGCGGTGAGCGCGCCGACGAGCACGGGCACGCCGATGTCCTTGACGGCGCCGTCGATGGCGGCGTAGGCGTCGGGCTCGCGGTAGGGGTCGAGGTCGCTGGAGTTCTCCGGCCACACGACCAGTTCGGGGCGGGCCGCTTCCCCGGCGCGGACGCGGCGCGCCAGCTCGCGGGTCGCCTCGACGTGGTTGTCCAGGACGGCGCGGCGCTGGCCCTGGAAGTCCAGGCCGAGGCGGGGGACGTTGCCCTGGACGACGGCGACGGTGACCGGGCGGCCGTCGGCCGGGGTCGGGATCAGGGCGCCGCCGCCGACGATCGCGGCGATCAGCGCGAGCGGGACGGCGACGGACGCGGCCGCGATCAGGACGCGGCTCGGGCCCCGGCTGCGCGGCCCGCCGCCCGCCGTCTCGGTGGTCGTCTCGTCGCTCGGTTCGATCGTCGCCTCACCGTCCGTCCCGGCCGCCGTCCCGGTCGCGGCTTCGCCGCCGACGCGGGTACGGGTGCGGGTGCGGAGGGCGGCGAGCGCCGCGTAGGCGAGGAGCCCGCCGGTCAGCGCGGTGAGGAAGGTGACCAGCGGCGCGCCCGCGACGGAGGCGTAGGGGGTGAGCGGGGTGGAGGTCTGGCTGAACGCCAGCCGCGCCCAGGGGAACCCGCCGAAGGGGACGCGGCCGCGGGCGGCCTCCTGCGCCACCCACAGCCCGGCCGCCCACACCGGCCAGCCGGGGAGGCGGGCGGCGAGGGCGATCCCGGCGCCCATCGGGGCGAGGTAGGCGGCCTCGACGAGGCTGAGCAGGACCCACGCGTCCGGGCCGATCTTGACGATGCCGGTGAGGACGGGCAGGAAGAACGCGGCGCCGCCGAGGAAGCCGAGCCAGGCGCCGGTGCGGGCGGTGGCGCGGACGGTGCCGGGCGCGGTCCGCAGGCCGGGGACGCGGCCGTGCAGAGCGAGGGTGAGGAAGGCGACGCCCACGGGGGCGAGCGGGACGAGGTCGTGCGGCGGGAACGCCAGCCACATGAGCAGCCCGCCCGCGACGGCGAGCAGCGTCGGGCCCAGCCGGCGTCGCCGCCGCGGCGGAACCAGGCGGCGGCGCGCCGGTGCCGACGGGGCCGGGCGTCCGGTGCGGTGCCGGACGAGCCGTCCGCCGACGGCGGGCGCGTCCGGGCCGGGGGCGCGGCGTGCCGAGCCGGCCGGCGGCCGGTCCGGAAGGATGTCCTGGGCCAACTCCACGCCCCGTTCGCTCGATCGTTCGGGGTTCTCCCGACTCTCCCTGCTCGGAACGCTACCGGGCCGAGCGGCGACGCGACCCCGGCGCGATCGGGGGCCGCGGGCGTTCGGGTGTGCGGGCAGGCGGGGACACGGAAGAGGGCCCGTGACATCCGTCGGGCCGGAGTCGTCCCACAGGCGGTGAGAACGAGGCTCCGTTTTCTACTGGATGTCCGGGCCCTTCCCGGGTCCAACCCCCTGGCCGATCGGGCGGCTCCGCATCCGGGCGCCGCGTCGGATCACCGCGCTGGCTCGGGCGGGCGACCGGAACGTTGCCCTCGCTCTTCCCGCCGCGGCACGGTGCCCGGCAGCGTCTCGGGCGGCCGATCGGTGAGTCCCGTGCTGGACTGGAGCCGAATTTACCGGCTCTCACGGCCTTGTCAACCGCCGCATGTTCTGCGGCTACTCCCCGTTCACCCAGGTCAGGGCCATGATCGGTGCCCGGGACGACATATCCGCCGGTCAGGGCGGCGGCGCGGCCCGGCCGGTTCCGGTTTTCCGGGCGGTCATTACTGGGGGGCGGGCACGACGACGGTCCCGGTGGCGGTGGCGGCGACGACGGGTTCGGGCAGCACCTCGGCGGACGACTCGCCCTTGTCGGGGCGTCCCCGGCACACCACCCGGGCTTCGAACTCCAGGGTGCGGCTGCGGGTGCCGACGCGGGCGACGACGGCGACGGTCTCCACGACGTCCCCGGCGCGGACGGGGGCGCGGAACTGCACGTCGGAGTAGGACGCGAACAGGCCCTCGTCTCCGTCGGTGCGGATGCACGCCTCGGTGGCGGCGTCGCCGAACAGGGCGAGCAGGTAGGCGCCGTCGACGAGGTCTCCGGCGTAGTGGGCGTGGGAGTAGGGGATGTAGCGGCGGTGGACGACGGTCAGTCCCCGCCGCGGGTCGGCGCCGGACGGGGCTGCGGTGTCGGTCACGACGGGTCCTTTCCGGTGGCGTCCTCCGGCAGGAGGGCGTGGACGACGAAACTGGCGACCTCGGCGGGGGTGGTGCCGCGGCCGAAGATCCGGTCGACGCCGAGGTCGCCCGCGGTGACGGTGTCGAACCGGGGGCCGCCGACGACGAGCAGCGGGCGTCCCATGCCGGGGCCGACGGCGGTGGGGTATTCGGCGTGGAACGCGGCGGCCATCTGCTTGGTGTTGTGCAGGTGGGCGTTGCGCTGGGTGACGACCTGGGACACCAGGACGGCGTCGGCGTCGACCGCCTTGGCGCGTTCGACGAGCTCGGCGACGGTGACCTGGGCGCCCATGTTCACGACCTGGATCTCGCGGTAGTACTCCAGGCCCTTCTCCCCGGCGAATCCCTTGACGTTGAGGATGGCGTCGATGCCGACGGTGTGGGCGTCGGTGCCGATGCAGGCGCCGACGATCACCAGCCGCCGGTTCAGGGCGCGGCGGATCGCGAGGTTGACCTCCTGGGCGGTCAGCAGCGGGTACTCGCGTTCGGGCGGGGCCGGGATGGAGGCGTAGTCGATGAGGTGGCGGGTCTTGCCGTAGACGATGAAGAAGGTGAAGTCGGGGCCCATCGGCTTGGCGTGGACGACGCTGGCGGGTTCCAGTCCCATCTTCCCGGCGAGCTGCAGGGCGGCGGCGTCGGCGCGGGGCCCGGCGGGGACGGGCAGGGTGAACGACATCTGCACCATGCCGTCGCCGGTGGTGTCGCCGTAGGGGCGGATGACCTGCCGGGTGTCGGCGGGCTCGGTCGGCGCCCGGGTTCCGGTCCCCGTGCCGGGGCTCTCGACGGTCATGCGGGCACCTCCTGGTCGGCGGCGGTCGGGGCGTCCTGCGGGTCCTCGGTATCGAGGATGTCGATGGCGGGGTTGACGTACCCGTCGGCGCGCTCGACGACGCCGTCCAGGCCCTTGCCGCCGTCGGGCGGGCGGCGGGTGACGCCGAAGGTGCCGTCGGCGATGGCGGTGAGCAGCCCGTCGTCGCCGATGCGTTCGAGCAGCTCCAGGGATTCGGCCAGCACCGTGCGGGCGCGCCGCGCGACGACGCCGTCGGGGCGGGGGACGAAGTCCTCGGCGAGGTCGCCGCAGGCGTCGCGGACGTAGCGGACGTTCTCCAGGGCCAGGTCGCGGTCCGACAGCCAGGGGGTGTGGATGCCCTCGGTCATCATCCCGATGAGGATGATCGACTGGCCGGTCATGACGCCGGCGAGGTTGAAGAAGGCGTCCAGCAGGTACCCGGCGAAGATGTTGCCGGTCATGTGCTTGGTGGGCGGCATGTACTTCAGCGGCGCGTCGGGGAACAGTTCCCGGACGAGCTGGGCGTGGGCGAGTTCGAGCCGGAACGACTCGGGGACCTTCGGGTCGATCTCGAAGGCGTGGCCGAGGCCGAGCTGGGCGTCGGCGAGCCCGGCCTCGTGCCCGAACCGCTCGTTGAGCAGCTGGCTGACGACGACGGTGTGGGCGGCGTCGACGGCGTCGGCGGTGGTGAGGTAGTTGTCCTCGCCGGTGTTGATGACGATGCCGGCGCGGGCGTGGATCTGCCGGGAGAACCGCTGGTCGATGAAGGTGCGGCGGGGGTTGATGTCGCGGAAGATGATCCCGTACATGCAGTCGTTGAGCATCATGTCGAGCCGTTCGAGCCCGGCGAGGGTCGCGATCTCGGGCATGCACAGGCCGGACGCGTAGTTGGTGAGCCGCACGTACCGTCCGAGCTCGCGGGAGACGTCGTCGAGGGCGGCCCGCATCAGCCGGAAGTTCTCCTGGGTGGCGTAGGTGCCGGCGTAGCCCTCGCGGGTGGCGCCCTCGGGGACGAAGTCCAGCAGCGACTGACCGGTGGAGCGGATCACCGCGACGACGTCGGCGCCCTCGCGGGCCGCGGCCTGCGCCTGCGGGATGTCCTCGTGGATGTCGCCGGTGGCGACGATGAGGTAGACGAGCGGGCGGGCCCGGGCGGCGGGGTCGGCGGGACGGTCCGGCGGCGGCAGCTCGGCGAGCAGCCGGTCGCGTTCGGCGCGAGCGTGCGGTCGATGCGGGCCATGCCGCCGCGGGCCGCGGCGG
>NZ_MKJY01000193.1 GCF_001942465.1 Actinomadura sp. CNU-125 | reverse complement strand
CGCGATCGTCGCCGACGGCACCCCCTACCACGACGCGGGCGGCTTGGACGCCGAGGAGCGCGCGGCCGCCGTCGCCGCGGGCGTCGCCTACCTGCGCGCCCTCACCGGGGCGGGGCTGAGCGTCGACGAGGCGTTCGGGCAGATCGAGTTCCGGCTCGCCGTGAACGCCGACCAGTTCTCCTCCATCGCCAAGCTGCGCGCCGCCCGCCGGCTGTGGGCGCGCGTCGCCGAGGCGAGCGGCGCCGCGGACGGGACGTCCGCGCGGATCCACGCCGTCACGTCGTCGGCGATGATGACGCGCCGCGACCCGTGGGTGAACATGCTGCGCACCACCGTCGCCGCGTTCGCCGCCGGGGTGGGCGGCGCCGACGCCGTCACCGTGCAGCCGTTCGACGCGCGGCTCGGCCTGCCCGACGACTTCGCCCGCCGCATCGCCCGCAACACCCAGACGCTGCTGCTGGAGGAGTCCAGCCTGGCCCGCGTCGTCGACCCGGCGGGCGGCTCCTGGTACGTCGAGCGGCTCACCGAGGACCTCGCCCGCGCCGCCTGGGACCGCTTCACCGAGATCGAACGGGAGGGCGGGCTCGCCGCCTCCCTGGAGTCCGGCGCGGTCGCCGGCCGGATCGCCGCGACGTGGGCGCGGCGCCGCAAGGACCTCGCCCGCCGCAAGGCGCCGCTCACCGGCGTCAGCGAGTTCCCGAACCTCGCCGAGAAGCTCCCCGAGCGGGCGGCGGCGCCGTCCCGTCCCGGCGGCGGCCTGCCCGTAGTGACGTACGCGCAGGACTTCGAGGCCCTCCGCGACCGCTCCGACGCGCACGCGGACGCCACCGGCGCCCGCCCGGCGGTGTTCCTCGCGACGCTCGGGCCGATCGCCGTCCACACCGCCCGCGCGTCCTTCGCCGCGAACCTGTTCCAGGCGGGCGGCATCGAGACCGTCACCGGGACGCCCGAGGAGTTCGCGGCGTCCGGCGCGTCCGTCGCCTGCGTCTGCTCCAGCGACAAGGTGTACGCCGAGCGCGCCGAGGACGCCGCCCGCACGCTCAGGGACGCGGGCGCGCGCGCATCTGGCTGGCCGGCAAGGGAACGTACAAGGGAGTGGACGGCACCGTGTTCGCCGGGTGCGACGCGGTCGAGGTGCTGGAGACCACCCTCCACGAGCTGGGAGTGAACCGATGATCCCCGACTTCAGCGATATCGGGCTCGGGACGCCGCCGCCCGCGGCCGACGCCGCCGCGAAGTGGCGCGCGGCCGTCGCGGAGGCCACCGGCAAGGAGCCCGAGGCCCAGACCTGGGACACCCCCGAGGGCATCGACGTCCTGCCGCTCTACACCGGCGACGACCTCGGCGGCGCCGACTTCCTCGGCACGCTGCCCGGCATCGCGCCCTACCTGCGCGGCCCCTACCCGGCCATGTACGCGACGCAGCCGTGGACGATCCGGCAGTACGCCGGGTTCTCCACCGCCGAGGAGTCCAACGCCTTCTACCGGCGCAACCTCGCCGCCGGGCAGAAGGGCCTGTCGGTCGCGTTCGACCTGGCCACCCACCGCGGCTACGACTCCGACCACCCGCGCGTCGCCGGGGACGTCGGCATGGCGGGCGTCGCGATCGACTCGATCTACGACATGCGGCAGCTCTTCGACGGCATCCCGCTCGACAAGATGAGCGTGTCGATGACGATGAACGGCGCCGTCCTGCCCGTCCTGGCGCTCTACATCGCCGCGGCCGAGGAACAGGGGGTGAAGCCGGAAGCGCTGGCGGGGACCATCCAGAACGACATCCTCAAGGAGTTCATGGTCCGCAACACCTACATCTACCCGCCGCAGCCCTCGATGCGGATCATCTCCGACATCTTCGAGTACACCTCGCGGAAGATGCCGAAGTACAACTCGATCTCCATCTCCGGCTACCACATCCAGGAGGCCGGGGCCACGGCCGACCTGGAGCTGGCCTACACCCTCGCCGACGGCGTCGAGTACATCCGCGCCGGACGCGACGCGGGCCTGGACATCGACGCGTTCGCGCCCCGGCTGTCGTTCTTCTGGGCGATCGGGATGAACTTCTTCATGGAGGTCGCGAAGCTCCGCGCCGCGCGCCTGCTGTGGGCCAGGCTCGTCAAGGGCTTCGACCCGAAGAACCCGAAGTCGCTGTCGCTGCGGACGCACTCGCAGACGTCCGGCTGGTCGCTGACCGCGCAGGACGTCTACAACAACGTCGCCCGCACCTGCATCGAGGCGATGGCCGCCACGCAGGGCCACACCCAGTCGCTGCACACCAACGCGCTGGACGAGGCCCTCGCGCTGCCGACCGACTTCTCCGCCCGCATCGCCCGCAACACCCAGCTGCTGCTGCAGCAGGAGTCCGGGACGACCCGCGCGATCGACCCGTGGGGCGGCAGCGCCTACGTCGAGCGGCTCACCTACGACCTCGCGCGCCGCGCGTGGGGCCACATCACCGAGGTCGAGCAGGCCGGCGGGATGGCGAAGGCGATCGACGAGGGGCTGCCGAAGCTCCGCATCGAGGAGGCCGCCGCCCGGACGCAGGCCCGCATCGACTCCGGGCGCCAGCCCGTCATCGGCGTCAACAAGTACCGCGCGGACGCCGAGGAGCAGATCGAGGTCCTCAAGGTCGACAACGCGTCCGTCCGCGCGCAGCAGATCGAGAAGCTGCGGCGGCTGCGCGCCGAGCGCGACGACGCCGCGGTCGGGTCGGCGCTCGCCGCGCTGGCGGCCGCCGCCGACGCGGCGACGAACGGGAACCGGCCGTCCGGGCTGGAGCACAACCTGCTCACCCTCGCCATCGACGCCGCCCGCGCCAAGGCGACCGTCGGCGAGATCTCCGACGCCCTGGAGAAGGCGTGGGGACGGCACGCCGCGCAGATCCGTACGATCTCCGGTGTGTACCGCGACGAGGCCGGACCCGCCGAGGGGATCGAGAAGGCGCGCGCCGCGACCCGCGTTCGAGGAGGCCGAGGGGCGCCGCCCGCGCATCCTCGTCGCCAAGATGGGGCAGGACGGCCACGACCGCGGCCAGAAGGTGATCGCGACCGGGTTCGCCGACCTCGGCTTCGACGTCGACGTGGGCCCGCTGTTCCAGACCCCGGCCGAGGTCGCGCGGCAGGCCGTCGAGGCGGACGTGCACATCGTCGGCGTCAACTCGCTCGCCGCCGGGCACCTCACCCTGGTGCCCGCGCTGCGCGAGGAACTGGCCGCGCTCGGCGCCGCCGACGTCATGATCGTCGTCGGCGGGGTGATCCCGCCGCAGGACTTCGACGAGCTGCGCGCCGCCGGGGCGTCCGCGATCTTCCCGCCCGGGACCGTCATCGCCGAGGCCGCGCAGGGCCTGCTGGACGAGCTGGCGACCAAGCTCGGCCACGAGACCCCCGGGGAGAACGGCGACCGGTGAGGCCCCTGGAGGACTACGTCGCCGGGGTGCGGGACGGCTCGCGCGCGTGGATCGCGCGGGCGATCACGCTCGTCGAGTCGGGCCGGCCCGATCACCGCGCGCTCGCGCAGCGGCTGCTGGTCGAGCTGACCCCGCGCGCGGGCGGCGCCCGCCGCGTCGGCATCACCGGCGTGCCCGGCGTCGGCAAGTCCACGTTCATCGACGCGCTCGGCACCGCGCTCACCGGGCGCGGGCACCGGGTCGCGGTGCTGGCTGTGGACCCGTCGTCCACCCGGACGGGCGGCAGCATCCTCGGCGACAAGACCCGCATGCAGCGGCTCTCCGCCGACGAGAACGCCTTCATCCGGCCGTCGCCCACCGCGGGGACGCTCGGCGGCGTCGCCAAGGCGACCCGCGAGGCGATGGTCGTGATGGAGGCCGCCGGATACGACGTCGTCCTCGTCGAGACGGTCGGGGTCGGGCAGTCCGAGACCGCCGTGTCGGAGATGGTGGACTCGTTCCTGTTCCTGACGCTGGCCCGCACCGGCGACCAGCTCCAGGGCATCAAGAAGGGCGTCCTGGAACTGGCCGACGTCATCGCGGTGAACAAGGCCGACGGAGACCACGAGATCGAGGCGAAACGGGCGGCGCGCGAGCTGTCGGGCGCGCTGCGGATGCTGCGCGGCGACGAACGCAAGCGCGACATCCCCGTGCTGACCTGCAGCGCCAGGGAGGGCACCGGGCTCGACCGGGTGTGGGACGAGATCGTCGCCCACCAGGACGCCCTGCGCGAGACCGGCGAGCTGGACGCGCGGCGGCGCCGCCAGCTCGTCGGCTGGGCGTGGGCGATGGTGCGCGACCGGCTCCTCGCCGACCTGCACGCCCACGCCGACGTCCGCGCGGTCGCCCCCGGGCTCGAACGGGAGGTCGCGGACGGCGCCCTCACCCCCGCACTGGCCGCCGACCGGATCCTGGAGGCGTTCGCGCGGGGCCGCTGAGAGGGGACCGCTCCGGACGGGCCGCTCCGGACGGGCCGCTCTGGACCGCGCGTCCGTCCGAAATCACTCGTTGTCACGAGGGCGCGGTAACGGCGGTCCCCGATCCGGTACAACAGTCGGATGGACGTCATCGCGCTCGAGGATCCGACGGACGCGCAGATCAGGCAGTGGCACGGGGTGCTGGCCGCCGTGCACGCCGACGATCCGGCGGCCGAGCCCGCGCCCGAGCCCGACCAGACGGCCGCGCGGCTGCTGGGCGGCGGTCCCGCGGGCCGGCAGCGGCTCTGGGCGGTGCCCGCCGGTGACGGGCTCGCCGCCGTGGAGGCGCTGCTGCTGCCCGGCGACGCCGGTACCGGACGGCCCGGCGAGATCGACATCCGGGTCCGGCCCGAGCACCGGCGCCGCGGCCTGGGCGGGCGGCTGCTGGTGGCGGCGGCCGACGGGCTGCGCGCCGACGGCCGCACCAGCGTGATCGCGCAGGTGCTCGCGGGCACCCCGGCCGTCCCGTTCCTGGAGTCGCACGGGTTCGAGTGCGTGCTGACGCTGCGCGGCATGGTGCTGGACCTCGACGAGGTCCCGGCGGAGCGCGTCGACCGCCTGGTCGCCGCCGGGCCCGCCGGGTACCGGCTCGTCCGCTGGCGCGGCGTCGTCCCGGGCGCGCTCGCCGCGCTCGCCCGCGCCAAGACCGCGATGGCCGACCTCGCCGAGTACGAGGGCGCGCCGTGGGACGCGCGCGCGTCCGCGAGATGGCCGAGCTGGTCGCCAAGCGCGGCGACGACCTCTACACCGTCGCGGCCCTCACCGGCGGTCCCGGCGGCGGCGGAGGCGAGGTGATCGCGGGGTTCACCGAGATGGTCGTCCCGGCCGGTGCGGCGGGCCGGGCGGCGCAGTACGACACCGCCGTCGTGCCCGAGCACCGCGGCCGCCGGATCGGCATCTGGGTGAAGGCCGGGATGCTGCGCTGGCTCGCCGCCGAGCGGCCCGAGGTCCGCGAGATCGAGACCGACAACGCCGGGGACAACGCCCACATGATCGCGGTGAACGAGGAACTGGGTTTCCGGGTGGAGCGCGAGTCCATGGAGTACCAGGCCGCGGCGGCCGACCTCCCGGCCTGACCCCGGGGAAAATGCGTTGCCCGCTCTGCCGGGAATCGGCAGGCTAATGGAGACTTCCGGGAAATGCCCGGAAGCCCGGAGAATTGCCGGACCTTTTCCTCGTAGTTCAACGGCAGAACGCCGCACCGTTAATGCGGATGCTCCAGGTTCGAATCCTGGCGGGGAAGCGGCAGGGGCAGGGGAGGTGACGCATGCACGTGCTCGTCCTGAACGCGACCTACGAGCCGCTGCAGAAGGTCAACCTGCGGCACGCCATCCGCATGCTGGTGCGCGAGGTGGCCGTCGTCGAGGAAGCCGAGGAGGGCCGGACGATCGGCGCGTTCCCCGTCCCGCGCGTGCTGCGGCTCGTCCGGTACGTCGCGATGCGGTGGCGGCACGGCCGCCGCCCGCCGTGGACCAAACGCGGCGTTCACCTGCGGGATCTGGGCCGCTGCGGGTACTGCGGGCGGCGCGGCGACACCATCGACCACGTCCACCCGCAGTCGCGCGGCGGCGGGAACACGTGGGAGAACACCGTCCTGGCGTGTGGGAAGTGCAACAACCGCAAGGGGAACCGGACGCCCGCCGAGGCCGGCCTGCGGCTGCGCCGCGCCCCTCGCGTGCCGCGCTGGGAGGAGCTCGTCGGCCTTTGACCGGCGGGTCTCCCGGCGGTCCGGCCGGGGCCGCGCCCCGGCCGGACCACCGAGATCGGTAACGTTTCGTCACGCTATGTGGTTTTCGTATCCACTGAGACGAAATGGGCCTATGTGGTAGCGTGCCGCCAATCTTGAGGTTTGTTATCAAGGAGTGATCTGTGGCGGCCCTCGATCCCCCCGGCGGCACGGAGCGTCCCTCGCGCGGACGCCCGACGGAACGGCGTCCGGCGACCCGGCGCGCGCGGACGCGCGCCCTGGCGATCGCCCTCGTGCTCGGCGTGACCGCCGTCCCGTCCGCCCGCGCCGCCGCCGTGCCCCGCGCGCCCGAGGATCCGGCGGCCAAGTACGAGAAGCTCAAGAAGCGCGCCGACAAGCTGTCGAAGGAGTACCGCGGCGAACTGATCTCGCTGGAGGACGCCGAGAAGGCCGCCAAGAAGGCCCGCGCGGCCGCGGACAAGGCGTCCGGCGACTACGACGCCGCCCGCGCGTCCGTCGCCACGATCGCCTCCACCAGCTACATGACCGGACGGTACGAGTCGATCCCGATCGTCACCGGCGGGGATCCGCAGGCCGCGCTGCGCGCCGCGAGCGGTCTCGAACACATCAGCCGCAACAACGGCCGCCGCGTCCAGAACCTGGAGGCCCTCGACGCGAAGGCCGAGCAGGCCCGCGAGAAGGCGGAGGCGAAGCTCGAAAAGGTCGAGAAGGAGATCGAGGACCTGGAGAGCCAGCGCGAGCGCGTCAAGAAGCTGCTCGCCAAGTACAAGCCCGAGACGCCCACCACCTCGGTGGGATCGGGATCGGGGTCGGGCTCCGGGAACGCGCAGCCGGACGGCGCGTCCGGCACCAAGTCGCCCATCACCGGCAACTCGATGACCGCCCGGATGCGCACCGTGCTCCAGGAGGTCGACTCCAAGTTCGGCCCGTTCCCCGCGATCGGCTGCATGCGCCCCGGCGACCCGCAGGACCACGGCTCCGGCAACGCCTGCGACTTCATGGAGAGCACCGGCGGCCAGATGCCCAGCGCGTCGGCCTCCGCCCACGGCGACCAGGTCGCGCAGTACGTCATCGACAACGCCGATCGCCTCGGCATCAAGTACGTCATCTGGAAGCAGCGCATCTACGACATGCGCAGCAGCGGCGGCTGGAGCCAGATGGAGGACCGCGGCAGCGTCACCCAGAACCACTACGACCACGTCCACGTCTCCGTGCTCTGACGGGGACGCGCGCCCGTCGCCGCCCGGCCCGCCCGCCGCGGCCGCGCTCAGTCCAGGGCCACCGTCGCGTGGTCGCGGGCCGAGAGCAGGGCGGCCTCGATGACCTCCAGCCCGGTGATCGCGTCGGCGAGGTCGACGGGCGGGGGAGCACCGTCGCGGACCGTCCGGCCCACGGCGGCGTAGAAGTCGTGGTAGGCGCCCGGCGCGGTCGGCTCGGACCGCTCGTCGCCCGGGACGCCGACCAGGCCGTAAGCCTCCGGCGCGGCGATGCCGTAGCCCGGATCGTTCGGGACGAGCCCGGCGCGGAGCGCGTCCTCCTGCACGTCCATGCCGTGGACGGTGTAGGCGGCGCGGGAACCGAGGACGCGGAACCGCGGGCCGAGCCGCGCCGCCGTCGCGCTCGCCCACAGGTGCGAGCGGGTGCCGCCGCGGTGTTCGAGGGCGACGAAGACGTCGTCGGGCGCGGTCGCGCCGCGGCGCCGGACGTCGATCTCCGCGTGGACCCGGACCGGACGGCCGAACAGCGCGATCGCCTGGTCGATGAGGTGCGAGCCGAGGTCGTACAGGATGCCGCCCGCGTCCCGGGGGTCGGCGCTCTCCTTCCACCCCGGCTTGATCGTCGGCCGCCACCGTTCGAACCGGGACTCGAACCGCAGCACGTCGCCGAGCGCGCCGGAGCCGACGAGGCGGTGCGCGGTCAGGTAGTCGCCGTCCCAGCGGCGGTTGTGGAACGGGATCACCGGCAGGCCCCGGACGGCGCTGAGCGCGGCGAGGGAGCGGGCGTCGGCGGCGGTCGCGGCGGCCGGTTTGTCCACGACGACCGGGACGCCCGAGGTCAGCGCGTCCGGGCGAGCGCGACGTGGTACCGGTTCGGGGCGGCGACCACCACCAGGTCGTAGGCGCCCGACACCTCCCACAGCCGGTCGGCGTGGTCGAGGACCCGGGCGTCCGGGTACCGCTCCGCGACGGCCTCGCGCCGTTCGGGGTCCCCGGTGACGACCGCCGCCAGGTGCATCCCGGGGACGGACGAGATGAGCGGGGCGTGGAAGACCGCGCCCCCGGTGCCGTATCCGATCAAGGCAACACGCAGGTCCATGCCCCGATCATGGCCGATGCCGCCCCCGCCGCCGGGCGGCGGGGGTGGCCGTGGCCTGCGGCGGAGGGCGCGACGCGACCGGCCGGAACGCCGCCGGAAACGGTCAGTCGAACAGGTCGGGCTGCTCGCGGGTGATCTGGTCGTACAGCGGCTGGTAGTTGATCCAGCCGACCAGGTCGTTGCCGATCTGCTCGTGGGTGAGGACGGCGTT
This sequence comes from Actinomadura sp. CNU-125, assembly GCF_001942465.1. Classification (GTDB taxonomy): domain Bacteria; phylum Actinomycetota; class Actinomycetes; order Streptosporangiales; family Streptosporangiaceae; genus Spirillospora. The sequence goes on along the minus strand of NZ_MKJY01000193.1, from coordinate 1,583 downwards.
GTCGTGCTCGATCGGGACGACGGGCCCCGCCGCCTGCGCCAGCAGCTGCACCTGGCAGGACCGCTCCATCGTGATGAACCACCAGGCGGCGGCGTCCACGGTGTCGCCGACCGTCAGCAGGCCGTGGTTGCGCAGGATGACGGCCTTGGTGTCGCCGAGGGCGGCGGCGATCCGCTTGCCCTCCTCCAGGTCGGTGACGACGCCCGTGTAGTCGTCGAACAGGCCGTGGTCCTGGTAGAACGCGCACACGTCCTGGGTGATCGGCTCCAGCTTTCGGCCGAGCGCCGACAGCGCCCGCCCGTGCGTCGAGTGGCTGTGCGCGGCGGCCACCACGTCCGGCCGCGCCTGGTGCACCTGCGAGTGGATCGCGAACGCGGCCTCGTTCACCGGGTACCGGCCCTCGACGACCTTGCCCTCGTGGTTCACCAGGATCAGGTCGCTGACCTTGATGTGCTTGAACGACATCCCGAACGGGTTCACCCAGAAGTGGTCGGTGCGCTCGGGGTCGCGCGCGGTGATGTGCCCGGCCACGCCCTCCTCGAAGCCGAACTTGCCGAAGATCCGCAGCGCGGCGGCCAGCCGCTCCTTGCGGTGCCGGCGCTCGTCCGCGACGTCGTCGAAGTTCGGCGGCAGCCGGAAGATCAGGTCGGTGGGCAGCTTCTCCAGGAACTCTTCGTCCTCGGCCATCGGTCGCTCCTCGGGGGAATCCGGTTCCCTCCACCGAACACCACTCGGTGGCCCCGCGGCTAGACCGGCGCCGCCCAAGCCCGCCGCGCCCGGTTGTCCATCGCGGACAACCGCACCGCACAATGGCGGCATGGAGCAACGAGAGGGCGACCGCTTCCTGCGGTTGCTGGCCGAGCGGAGCGACGACCCGGCGGTGCTGGACGCGACGGTGCGCGCCGCCCGCACCCGCTCGGACCTCGTCGCGGCGCTGCCGGTGGAGGAGACGCGGCGGCTCGCCGCCGCGCTCGTCCGCGGCGTGCTGGCCGCGCTGGAGGCGGGCGGGCCCGGCCCGGACGTCCTCGCGGCGGCCGAGCGGCTCGGCGCCGACCGGGCCCGGCAGGGCGTGCCGGTCGCCGCGTTCCTGGACGGCTTCCAGGCGGGCCGCGCGCACCTCGTCCGGACGCTCATCGCCGACGGCCGCCGCCTCGGCGACCCAGACGCGCAGCTCCTCGACGGCGTCAGCCGCATCGACGAGATCACCACCGCGCTCGTCCACCGCATGGTGCACGCGCACCGGGTGGCCGAGCTGGAGACGGCCCGCACCGCCCGGGAGAGCACCCTGCAGACGCTCCGGCAGCTGCTGCACGGCGAGCCGGTCGCCGTGCCCGCGCCGCTGGACGCCCGCGCCGCCTACCACTGCGTCGTGTCGGACGTCAGCGACCCGGCGGTCGCCGCCCGGCTGGAGGCCCGGCTCACCTCGGCCGGGCCCGGCCTGTGCGGGCTCGTCGACGGGCGCGGCTGGCCGCGCTCGTCGCCCGGCTGCCGGACCCGCCGCCCGCCGGGCCGCTGCTAGTGGCCGCACCGCCCGCCCGTCCGGGCGACGTGGCGCCGCTGCACGGCTGGGACGCCGAGCGCTG
>NZ_MKJY01000192.1 GCF_001942465.1 Actinomadura sp. CNU-125 | reverse complement strand
GCCGGGCAGATCGCGCAGATGCACCCGTTCGCGCTGCGCCAGGCCAAGCGCGCCGTCAACCAGACCCTCGACGTCCAGGGCTTCTACGCCGCGATCCAGTCGGTGTTCGACATTCACGAGACCGGGCACGGCAACGCGCTCAGCGTCGGCGGCTACCCGGTGCTGATGCGGCTCGACGGCATGAAGGACAAGATCAAGTCACAGTGACGGCGACGCCGTGACGGCGACGCGGTGGCGGCCGTTCCCCGGAGGGACGGCCGCCACCGCGTCTCTCACCGTGCCGTTCGGTGCCGGATCAGGGCTCCGTGCCGAAGGCGTCGTCGAAGCCCTCGTCGGACACGCCGTCGTCGAGCGGCAGCCGGAAGGTGTTGAAGGCCATCGCCAGCAGCGCGTAGGTGCCGACCGTGAAGACGAGGTCCATCAGCCGCCGGTCGTCGCCCAGCTCGGCCGCGATCTCCCGGTAGGTCTCGTCGGTCAGGTCGGACCGCTCGTCCAGCTCGTCCACCACCCGGTTCAGGAGGGTGGGGGCCCCGGAGCGCACCTCCTCGATCTGCGCGTCGGTGACGCCAGCCTCCCGGGCCATCTCCAGGTGCTGCGCCCACTCGTAGCGGGAGCGCAGCCGCCACGCGACCCGCAGGATCGCCAGCTCGCGGACGGCGACCGGCAGCGTCGAGCGGTTCAGCGTGTAGGCGTTGTAGCGCATGAACGACTTCGCCAGCGCGGGATGCCGGGCGAGCAGGTCGAGCGCGTTGTTGGGCGGCGGGAGCCGGCCCTCGCGCGGGGAGAAGGCGGCGATGGTCTCGGCGTCCCATTCGTCGCGGGGGAGCGGCGGCAGGCGCGTCATGTGTTCCGCCCCCCGTTCACGCCGACGATCTGCCCGGTGATGTAGCCGGCCTCCTCGGAGACGAGGAACGCGCAGGTCGCGGCGATGTCCTCCGGCCGTCCGACGCGGCGGACGGGCGTGCGCGCGATGTGGTCGTCGACCGTCCCGCCGAGCAGCCCGCGGCCTTCGGCCTTGCGCAGCATCGGGGTGTCGATGAAGCCGGGCGGCACCGCGTTGACGGTGATCCCGGCCGGTCCGAGCTCCAGCGCGAGCGCCTTGGTGAGCCCGTTGACGGCCGACTTCGACGACACGTAGTGCGCCATGTACTGCTGGCCGGACTGGGCGCTGGACGAGGAGATGTTCACGATCCGTCCCCAGCCGGCCTCCGTCATGTCGGGCAGGACCGCCTGCACGCAGTGGAAGACGCCGTGCAGGTTGACGTTGATGACCCGCTGCCAGGCTTCGAACGACAGGTCGGCGAACCGCTTGAAGCCGTCCAGCCCGGCGGCGTTCACCAGCACCGTGACCGGGCCGAAGTGCTCCCGGACGACGTCCAGCGCCTTGTCGACCTGGGCCCGGTCGGTGACGTCGGCGGCCTGCCCGAAGGCGGCGGCGGACGGGTCGAGGTCGAGCGCGGCGACGTTGTACCCGTCGGCGCTCAGCCGGTCGCAGATGGCCTTGCCGATGCCGGATCCGCCGCCGGTGACCACCGCGGTCCGCCCGGCGCCCTTCCCCGGGGCGCTCATCCGCGCGCCTCCGCACAGACGGCGACGGTGGCGATGGTGGCGAGACGCCGCGGGCGGGCCTCGTCGCAACGGCCGATCATCATGGAAATCTCCCTTCCGAATACGAGAACACTACTCTCAACTGCCGAGACCGGGAAAGCCCCGGGGTGCCTCCGGGGCCGCCGTGATGCCGGACGCCGGGTGCGTCGCCGCAAGTTTCCGCTGACAGCTCATTCTCGAAACCGGATGGTTGATTTGCGTGCGGCGAGAATGTAGTTTCCAGCCATCAAGGAGGCAGGATGCGACTTCAGGAGACGGGGGCGAGGGTGTGAAACACCTGCTCATCGACGGACGGCTCGTCGAGACCGAACGGACGTACCCCTCGCTCAATCCCGCGACCGGCGAGGAGTTCGACCGCGCCCCGGACGCCACGACCGCCGACGCCGAGCGGGCCGTCGCGGCCGCGCGGCGCGCGTTCGACACCACGGACTGGGCGACCGACAGGGAGCTGCGCATCCGGTGCCTGGACCAGCTCCACGCGGCGCTGGTCGAGCACAGCGACGAGCTGCGCGAGCTGACGATCACCGAGGTCGGCGCCACCCGCCAGCTCACCCACGCGAACCAGCTCGACGTCCCGATCGAGATCTTCCGCTACTACGCGGACCTGCTGCGCGATTACCCGCTGACCGAGGAACTCGCCGACATCGAGGTCCGCGGCCAGACCCACCGGCGGTGGATCGAGAAGGAGGCCGCGGGGGTCGTCGCCGCGATCATCCCGTACAACTACCCGAACCAGATCGGGTTCGCGAAGCTGGCGCCCGCGCTCGCCGCGGGCTGCACGGTCGTCCTCAAGGCCTCCCCGGACACCCCGCTGATCACGCTGGCGCTCGGCGAGCTGATCGCCGAGCACACCGACATCCCGCCCGGGGTCGTCAACGTCCTCTCCTCCTCCGGGGTGGAGGTCGGCGCGCTGCTGGCCGGCCACGACGACGTCGACGTGGTCACCTTCACCGGCTCGACCGCCACCGGCCGCAAGGTGATGGAGTCCGCGAGCAAGAACCTCAAGCGGGTCTTCCTCGAACTCGGCGGCAAGTCGGCCATGATCCTGCTGGACGACGCCGACTTCGACCTCGCCGCGATGTTCGCCGCCTTCATGATCTGCTCGCACGCCGGGCAGGGCTGCGCGATCACCACCCGCCTCCTGGTGCCGCGCGAACACCACGACGAGATCGTCGAGAAGGTCGCCACGAACCTCGGCCGGGTCAGCTACGGCGACCCGAGCGACCCCGCCACCTACATGGGGCCGCTGATCAGCGCGCGGCAGCGCGACAAGGTCGACGCCATGGTCAAGCGGGCCGTCGAGGCGGGCGCGAAGCTCGTCACCGGCGGCGAGCGCGTCGACCCCGGCTACTTCTACACGCCGACGCTGCTCGCCGGAGTCGACCCGGCCAGCGAGATCGCGCAGGAGGAGATCTTCGGGCCCGTCCTCGCCGTCATCCCCTTCGACGACGATGACGACGCCGTCCGCATCGCCAACGACACGATCTACGGGCTGTCCGGCGGTGTGCAGAGCGCCGACCCGGAACGGGCGATCGCGCTCGCGCGGCGCATCCGCAGCGGGACCTTCAGCATCAACGGCGGCAACTACTTCGCGCCCGACGCGCCCTTCGGCGGCTACAAGCAGTCCGGCATCGGCCGCGAGATGGGCGTCGCCGGTCTCGAGGAGTTCCTGGAGCGCAAGACCTTCGCGATGGTGGTCGGCTGATGGGGCCGCTCGAAGGAATCCGCGTCGTCGAGGTCGCGATGTACGGGTTCGTCCCGTCGGCGGGCGCCGTGCTCTCCGACTGGGGCGCGGACGTCGTCAAGATCGAGCACGCGGTCAACGGCGACCCGCAGCGCGGGCTCCGGCAGACCGGCACGCTGAAGGTCGAGGGCGACCCCAACCCCAACATCGAGCACGCCAACCGCGGCAAGCGCAGCCTCGGCCTCGACATGGCCAAGCCGGAGGGCATCGAGGTCCTGCACGAGCTGATCCGCGGCGCGGACGTGTTCCTGACCAGCTTCCTGCCCGCCGCCCGCCGCAAGCTCGGCATCGACGTGGACGACGTCCGCGCGGTGAACCCGAAGATCGTCTACGCCCGCGGCAGCGCCCTCGGGCCGCGCGGGCGCGAGGCGGAGAAGGGCGGTTACGACATGACCGCCTTCTGGGCGCGGGCCGCCACCGCCGCCAGCCTCACCCCGCCCGGGGTGGAGGGGATGACCCCGCCGCCCGCACCCGCCTACGGGGACACCATCTCCGGCACGAACCTCGCGGGCGGCATCGCCGCGGCGCTGCTGCGCCGCGAGCGGACCGGCGAGCCGTCCGTGGTGGACGTCTCCCTGCTCGGCAGCGGGCTGTGGGCCATGGGCCACGGCGTCGCCCTGTCGCAGCATCTCGGCAAGCCGCTGGAGGCCGCCCCGACGGGCGCGCACGGCTCGCCCACCAACCCGCTGTCCGGCCTGTACCGCACCGCCGACGGCCGCTACCTGGCCTTCGTCATGCTGCAGCCGGCCCGATTCTGGGCCGACGTGTGCCGGCACATCGACCGTCCCGACCTGGCCGAAGATCCCCGTTTCGCCACCGCGGAGCTGATCGCCGAGAACACCGCGGCGGCCGTCGAGACACTGCGGGAGGTTCTCGCCACCCGCACGCTAGGCGAATGGACCGAGCGTTTCGCCACCCTCGCGGGGCCCTGGGCCCCGGTGCAGGACTCCCTGCAGGTGGGCGATGACGCGCAGATCCGCGACAACGAGTACCTCGTGCGGGCCGGTGAGCTCGAACTGGTCGCCAACCCGGTGCAGTTCGACGTCACCGCCCCGCAGCTCGGCCCCGCTCCCGAATTCGCCGCCCAGACCGAGGAGATCCTCATGGAACTCGGCCTGGACTGGGACCGCATCCTCGCCCTGAAGGCGGCGGGCGCGGTCACCTGACCATTCGCAATCGGGGGGTTCGGCTCCGAGGAGGAACGTTGAGACCCTTGATCATTGGATTGCTCGTCGTCGCGCTCGCGGGGTGCGCCGCCAGAGGCGGCGAAACCGCGGGCGAGGACGACGCGGGGACGCGCGGCGGCGGTACCGCCGTGTCCGTCCCGAAGACCGATTTCGGCACGTTGAAGAACGTCTGCGGACCGGGCGAGGCCAAGCCGTCCGACGCGCAGGGCGTCACCGACACCGAGATCAAGGTCGGGGTCTTCACCGACCAGGGCTTCACCAAGAAGCCCGAGATGGTCGACGCCGCCGAGGTGTTCACCGAATGGTGCAACGCGGCCGGGGGCATCAACGGGCGCAAGCTCGTCCCGGTCGTGCACGACGCCAAGTTCACCGAGGTCCGCCAGCGGATGATGGAGGCCTGCCGGAGCGACTTCGCGCTCGTCGGCGGCTCGGCCGCGCTGGACGGCCAGGGCGTCGAGACCCGGCTGGAGTGCCTGCTGCCCTCGTTCCCCGCGCAGACCAGCTCGGTGAACGCCGACGGCGCCGACCTCCAGGTCCTGGGCGTCGGCTCCAACTCCGGGCACAACGACTACGCGGGCATGTACAGCTGGCTGATGAAGGAGAAGTACCCCGACTCGGCCGGCGCGACGGGCATCATCGCCGGTGACTCGCCGGTCACCAAGGTCATGACCGAGCAGCACCGCGAGACCCTCGAAGGCCTCGGCGGCAAGGTCGTCTACACCGGGCTGTACCCGCCGCGCGGCATCCCCGACTGGACGCCGTTCGCGCAGGCCATCAAGGAGAAGAACGTCAAGGGCCTGGTGTACCTCGGCGGCTGGGAGCAGCTGGCCAAACTGATGCAGTCGCTCGACAACATCGGCTACAAGCTCGACTGGATCGACACCACCAACAACGCCTACGGCCCCGCCTTCATCAAGCTGGCCGGCAAGTCCCTGGGGAGCCAGAACGCCTACGCCGACCTGAGCGGCGTCGCGCCGCTGGAGACGGCGAAGGACAATCCCGCCACCCAGCAGGTCATCGACATGTTCAAGCAGTACAAGCCGGACGCCGAGGTCAACCTGCCGGTGCTGCGCGCCTTCTCCGGCTGGCTGCTGTTCGCCGACGCCGCGGGCGACTGCGCCGAACTGACCCGCAAGTGCGTGTTCGAGCAGGCGCAGAAGCGCACCGAGTGGACGGCCGGCGGCCTGCAGTCCCCCGTGGACGAGTCCGACCCCGCGTCCCCGCGCACCTGCTGGAACGCCGTCCAGGCGACGACCGACGGGTGGAAGCCCGCCGAGTTCGGCGCCAACGAGGGCCCGTACCGCTGCGGCGACGTGATCCACAAGTACAAGGGCGACTACGGCGAGGGGACGAAACTCGAGGACGTCGGCAAGAGCATGGCCGATCTGAAGTAAGGGCCCCGCGACGCGTATGGACACGTTCCTCACCTTCGGGATCATCGGTCTCAGCACCGGTGGCATCTATGCCGTGATCAGCAGCGGGCTGGTCCTGACCTACACCACCACGGGCATCTTCAACTTCGCCCACGGCGCCGCGGGGATGATGGCCGCGTTCGCCTACTGGCAGCTCACGGGCGGCTGGGGCCTGCCGGTCCCGATCGCGCTCGCGCTGGTGCTGCTCGTCCTCGCCCCGCTGTTCGGCCTGCTGGTCGAGCGGCTCATCATGCGCCCGGTCCAGGGCGTGGGCGAGGTCGAGCGGCTCGTGGTGACGATCGCGCTGCTGACCGGGCTGATCGCGATGGCCCAATGGATTTGGGACCCCAACGTCGCGCGTCCGCTGACTCCGTTCTTCGCCGACCGGGACGCGATCCAGATCGGGCCGGCGACGATGACGTGGCACCAGCTCGTCACGCTGCTGGTCGCCGCCGCCGTGGCGTTCGGGCTGTACGCCTTCCTGTACGGCTCGCGCATCGGCGTCGGGATGCGGGCGACGGTCGACGATCCGTCGCTCGCCCGGCTCAACGGCGGCGACCCCGTCATGGCCGCGAAGGCCGCGTGGGTGCTGGGCACGATGCTGGCCGCGCTCGGCGGCATCCTCATCGCGCCAGCGTCCCGCTGGACGCCGGGAACCTGTCGCTGCTCATCGTCAGCGCGTACGCCGCCGCGATCTTCGGGCGGCTGCGGAGCCTGCCGATGGCGTTCGTCGGGGCGATGGTGGTCGGCTGCACCGAGAGCTACCTGACCGGGTACCTGCCGCAGAACGAGTACCTGCCCGGGCTGCGGATCGCCGCGCCCGCGCTGCTGCTGTTCCTCGTCCTGCTGCTGTTCCCCAATCCGCGGGTGCGCGGCGGCGTGCGGATCACCCGCGCGCTGCCGACCCCGACGATCAAGGGCACGCTGGTGTTCGGCGGCTGCCTGGTGGTGTTCGCGGCGATCCTCGCGACCACCCTCAGCGACCCCGACGTCCTCACCTACGGGCAGATCTTCCCGATGTCGATCATCGGGATGTCCATCGTGGTGCTGACCGGTTTCTCCGGGCAGATCTCGCTCGCCCAGCTCAGCCTCGCCGGGATCGGCGCGATCGTCTGGGCGGGCGTGGGCGCGAGCGGAAACCCCCTCGCGCTGCTCGCCGTGGTGGCGGTCTCCGCCCTGGTCGGCGCGGTGATCGCGATCCCCGCGCTGCGGCTGTCGGGCATCTACCTGGCGCTGGCGACGACCGCCTTCACGCTGATCCTGGACGGCTGGATCTTCACGATGCCGGTGGACTGGCTGTTCAGCGGCGGCAGCGCCGAGGTGACGCCGATCTTCGCGGCGCCGCGCGTCCAGCTGCTCTTCTCCGCCGCGGTCCTCGCGGCGCTGTGCCTGCTGGTCGTGTGGGTGCGGCGCGGCTTCTTCGGACGCCGGCTCATCGCGATGCGCGACAGCGAGGCCGCGTGCGCCACGCTCGGCGGGCGGCTGCTGGTCACCAAGGTCGCGGTGTTCGCGCTGTCGGCGGCGATCGCCGGGCTCGGCGGCGCGATGTACGGCATGCAGGCGACCACGATCACCGCGGAGCAGTTCAACCTGGTCGCCGGGCTGCCGATCTTCCTGCTGGTGATCATCGGCGGGATGGCGGCGATCGGGGCGGGCTTCTTCGGCGGGGTGAACCTCGCCGGGATCATGCACGCCGTCACGGCGATCTGGCCCGGGGCGCAGCACGTGGCCTCGCTGCTGGTCGGGCTGGCGGGGATCGGCATGGGCCGCAACCCCGAGGGCGTCGTCCCGCACTTCCGGGAGTCGTGGAGCCCGCTCCGCCGCTTCTGGATCCCGCTCGCCGCGATCGTCGGCGCGCTGTGGGGACTGCGTCTGCTCGACGTCGTCGACGGCTGGGTGCTGACGTTCGGATCGCTCGCCGCGGCGGTCGCGCTGCGCGAGCTCGCCAGGCCGCGGGCGCGCAAGGGCGCCGCGGACGTCCCGCTGGAGTGGCGCGGCGTCCGGCGGCCATGGCGGCCCTCGGACCGGGAGGAGGTGCTCGATGGCCTTGCTCGAAGCTAGCGCGGTGACCGTCCGCTTCGGCGGCAACGTCGCCCTGTCGGGGGTCGACCTCACCGCGGAGGCCGGCCAGGTCACGGGGCTCATCGGCCCCAACGGCGCCGGCAAGACCACGCTGTTCAACGTGGTGTCGGGGCTCGTCCGGCCCAAGTCGGGACGGGTGCTGCTGGACGGCCGCAACGTCACCCGGCTCGGCCCGGCGGCCCGCGCCCGCCGCGGCCTCGGCCGCACCTTCCAGCGGCTGGAGATCTTCGGCCACCTGTCGGTGCGGGACAACCTGCGGGTCGCCGCCGAGTTCCACCGCGACGGGCTGCCCGCCGACGGGATCCTCGCCCGGCTCGGCCTGGAGGACATCGCCGACGTCCGCGCCGACTCGGTCCCCACCGGCCGGGCCCGGCTCGTCGAGCTGGGCCGGGCGCTCGCCGTCCGGCCCAAGGCCCTGCTGCTCGACGAGCCCGCCTCCGGCCAGGACGAGCACGAGACCGAACGGTTCGGCGAGCTGCTGCGCGAACTCGCCGCGGACGGCCTCGCGGTCGTCCTCGTCGAGCACGACATGCGGCTCGTCATGGAGGCGTGCCACGTCGTGCACGTCCTCGACCTCGGCAAGCTGATCGCGAGCGGCCCGCCCGAACGGATCCGCGCCGACGCCGCCGTCCTGGACGCGTACCTGGGGGCCCCGTCATGACCGCACCCGCCGCGGACCCGAACCTGCTCGAACTGTCCGGCGTCCACGCGTCCTACGGCCGCATCTCGGTCCTGCACGGCGTGGACCTGGCCGTGGGCGCCGGGCAGATCGTGGCACTGCTCGGCCCGAACGGCGCCGGGAAGACCACCACCCTCAACGTCGCGGCGGGACTCCACCCGGCCGACCGCGGCGACGTCCGCGTCGGCGGGCGGGCCCTCGCGGGCGCCGATCCGGTGGAACTGGCGCGGCGCGGGGTGTGCCTGATCCCCGAGGGGCGGGGGATCTTCCCCAACCTCACCGTGCGGGAGAACCTGCGGATGATGACCTTCACCGGCGCGGACCGTTCCACGGTGGAGGAGATCGCCTACGCCCGGTTCCCCAAGCTGGCCGAGCGGCGGCGGCAGACCGCGGGCACGATGTCCGGCGGCGAGCAGCAGATGCTCGCGCTGGCGCGCGGGCTGGCGACCGACCCGGCCGTCCTGCTGATCGACGAGCTGTCCATGGGCCTCGCCCCGCTGGTGGTCGCCGAACTCTACGGGCTGGTCGTCGAGATCGCCCGGACGGGCGTCGCCGTCCTGGTGGTCGAGCAGTTCGCCAGCACCGTGATGGAGATCTGCGACCTGGCCGCCGTGATGGTGAACGGCCGGATCCGGCGCGTGGACGCCCCCGGCGACGAACTTCTGGCCGACCTCTCGGCCCTCTACCTGGGAAGTGCGACATGACCGAGACACCGACGACGCAGCCGGCGCAGACCGCGGAGACGACGGAGACGACCGCGGCCGGGGCCGCCGCGACGGGCGCCGGGCCGTCCGGCACCGCCGGGGGAGGCGCGGGGGAGACCCGCGCGGACCGGTTCGTCCGCCAGCTCGCCGAGATGAAGATCCCCGACCCGTCGGCCGGGCGGGCCCGGCTGTGGCTGCAGATCGGCGTCGCCCTCATGGTGGCGGGCCTGGCGGCGGGCGTCGCCGCCTACTTCCTGTCCCGGGGCACGACCGACTCGCTCGCCCAGCGGGACGCGCAGGCCGTGGGGACCGCCGGGATCTGCGCGTGCATCGTCGGCAGCGCCCTCTACCTCCGGTACACGCTCGCCAACGTCCTCCGCTTCTGGTTCGCCCGCCTCACCCTGTCGGTCGAGGCGGGGCCGGCCGAAGCGGGGCCGGACGGCCCGGGAGCGGTCGAGCAGACCCGAGAAGACAACGACTGAACGGAGTACTCCCGTGCGAAAAGATGATCTGATCCTGATCAGCGTCGATGACCACATCATCGAACCGCCCGACATGTTCGTGAACCACCTCCCGGAGAAGTACAAGAAGGACGCGCCGCAGCTCGTCCACCGGGAGGACGGCACGGACGTGTGGAAGTTCCGCGAGACGGTGATCCCGAACGCGGCGCTGAACGCGGTGGCGGGCCGGCCCAAGGAGGAGTACGGCCTGGAGCCGCAGGGCCTCGACGAGATCCGGCCCGGCTGCTACGACGTGCACGAGCGCGTCAAGGACATGGACGCGGGCGGCATCCTCGGCTCGATGAACTTCCCGTCGTTCCCGGGGTTCGCGGCG
>NZ_MKJY01000191.1 GCF_001942465.1 Actinomadura sp. CNU-125 | reverse complement strand
CGCGCCGTCGCCGCACTCGCGGCGTCCGTCCGGTCGGCCCCGGCGTGCACGTACCTCGCGGGCGTCGCCGGGCCGGGCGGCTTCTGGGTGAGCTGGATCGGCGACAGCCGCGCCTACTGGCTGCCCGACGACGGTCCCGGCGCGCTCCTCACCGAGGACGACACCGGCGAACTCGACGCGCTCGCCGCCTGGCTCGGCGCCGACGCGGGCGAACCGGCGCCCGGTTGCCGCAGCCACCGCCCGTCCGGTTCCGGGCGCCTACTGCTCTGCACGGACGGTTTGTGGCGGTACCTCCCCGACCCGGGGGCGCTGCGCGCGGCCATGCCGGGCGGGGCGCCGCCGGACGACGCGCGCGCCCCTGGTCGGCGCCGCGCTCGACGCGGTGCGGCGGACAACGTCACCGCACTCCTGGTACGGCTCGCGCCACCACGCCCGGGCGGCGCATAGCGAACACCGTGCCGCGCACGACCAGTTCCTTGGTGCGCACCGCCGCGCGCCCGGTCAGGACGGCCCGCTCGATCGGCGTGTCGTCGAAGCGGCTGAACTGGACGAGCGCGTCCCGGCGCCCCAGGCTGACGCACTGCGAGATGTAGCGCAGCGTCATCCGCTCGGGCTCGCGCCCCCGGGCGAGCGCGGCGGCGGCCTTCCCGCCGTGCAGGCCCATGGGCAGGCCCGCCTGGCAGGACATCCGCGACGCGCGGCCCCCCACGGGCAGCGTGGCGGAGTCCCCGACGGCGATCACGTCCGGGTGGGTCTGCGCGCGGAGCGTCCGGTCGATGCGGACGCGCCCGTGCCCGTCCACGCCCAGCCCGGCCTCGGCGGCCAGTCGCGGAACGCGGAACCCGGCGGTCCACACCACGGCGTCCGCAGGCAGGTCGCGGCCGTCCTCCAGCAGCAGCCCGTCGGCCGCGACCTTGGCGACCGGCGCGTTCTCGTGCACCGCGACGCCCAGCCGCTCGAACGTCCGGTGCAGGTAGCGGCGCGCGCGCGGGCCGAGGCTCACGCCGAGCGGTTCGGCGGTGACGAGATCGACGCGCAGTCCCGGACGGGTCTCGGCCAGTTCCGCGGCGGTCTCGATGCCCGTCAGGCCGCCCCCGACCACGGTCACCGACCCGAGGCCCGGCAGGCGGTCGCGCAGGTGCTCGGCGTCCGCGGCGTCCGCGACCGAGAACGCGTGCTCCCGCACGCCCGGCACGGCGTCCAGGTCGGCGGTGCTGCCCAGCGCGTACACGAGCGTGTCGTAGCCGAGATCGACGCCGCCGTCCAGACGGACCTTCCGGGCGTCCGGGTCGAGGCCGGTCGCGCGGGCGACGACCAGGTCGACGCCCGTCCCGTCGAGCAGGCCGGTCAGCGGCAGGTCGGTGAGCCGCTGGCCGGACGCGAGCTGGTGCAGCCGGACGCGCTCCACGAACCGGCCGGACGCGTTGACCAGCGTCACCTTCGCGTCCTGTCCGGCCGCAGCCGCGGCCCGCTTGGCCGCGCCCAGCCCCGCGTACCCGGCGCCCAGGACCACGATTCGGTGGGTCATGATTCCTCCTCGCGTGAGAGTCGGAAGTTGAACCGGCCTGGAGGGCGATCCGTGACGACCGGCCTACGTGACGCCGCTCACACCAGTTGGGACGCGAAGAACGCGAGCTTGCGCGGGGCCAAGACCGTCCGGATCTCGGTGATGCGCCCGTCGTCGACACCGACCGTGACGACGCCGCCCAGGGCGTCCCCGATCCAGAACACGCCGGCCGTGTCGCCGTTGACCTCCGTGACGCGGAACGTCAGCTCCGCGGCCTCCGGCCGCCGCACGAGCCCGCCCAGGTACCGCAGGACGGTCGCCCGGCCCAGGACCGGACGCCGCGCCGCCGTCACCTCGCCGCCGCCGTCCGACACCGCCACGACCTCCTCGGCCAGCAGCCGCTCCAGCGTCGCGACGTCGCCGTTCACCGCCGCGCCGAAGAACGACTCGACGATCTCGCGGTGCCGCCCGGTGTCGACGTCGCGCTTCCGCCCGTCCTGCCCGACGTGCGCGCGCGCCCGCCGGTGCAGCTGCCGCGAGTGCGCCTCCGACACCCCGAGGATCTCCGCGATCTCCCGGTGCGGATGCCCGAACGCCTCCCGCAGGATGAACACCGCACGCTCCGCCGGGGCCAGCCGCTCCAGCAGGACCAGCATGCCCAGCGACACCGATTCCCGCTGCTCCACGGTCTCCAGCGGCCCCAGTGCCCCGTCCGCGGTCAGCACCGGCTCCGGCAGCCACGGACCCGCGTAGCCCTCCCGCCGCACCCGGGCCAGCGACAGCAGGTTGAGGCACAGGTTCGTCACCACGGTCGTCAGCCACGCCGCCGGGACGTCCACGCGATCGGCGCGGCTCCACCGCAGGTACGCGTCCTGCACCACGTCCTCGGCCTCGGCCGCCGACCCCAGCATCCGGTACGCGAGCCCCATCAGCCGGGGCCGCTGCTCCTCGAACACCTCGACGTCCGAACCGGGCATGCCGCCGACTTTACCCGGCCGTCCCGCCGCGCGCCCGGCGGCGTCAGGCGCCGAAGAACGGCAGGCACGGCGCGAGCCCGTGCGTCTCGACCTCGACCGTCCGGTGCCGCTCCCACCCGGCCCGGTCGAGCACGAACCGCCGGTCGAGGCGCCGCTCGTCCCGGACGCGCACGCGCGCGACGCCGTCGGTCTCGTACCCGAGCCGCCGCGACACCGCCGTGGACGCCGGGTTGTCGGCGAACGCGGCGCTCACGGCCGTCTCGGCGCCCAGGCCGTCGAAGGCGAACGCCAGGACGGCGCGCGCATCTCCGTCCGATCCCGCGCCCCTGGAAACGGCGCCCGAGCCACGACCCGGTGCCGACCTCGCGCACGACCGCGAAGTCGCGGGCGCCGACGCCCTGCGTGCCCACGACCCGTCCGTCCAGGAACACGGAGAACTGCAGGCTCCAGTTCTCCGGAGTCCATTCGGCGAGCTGCCGCCAGTGGAACTGAATGGTCGAGCGGGCGCGTTCGGCGGGCGGCGCGTCGCTCCAGGGGACCATGAAGGGCATCTCCGCCGGATCGTGCACGCCGTCGGCCGCCAGCTCCCCGAGCGCATCGAGTTCCCGCAGGTCGGGCAGCCGCAGCTCCAGCCGGGGCGTCCGGAGAACGAGCCCGAACAAAGGCCAGTGAGTCATCTCCACCGAACCCATTGTCCCTCGCGGACACCGGGCGGAGAAACGGTTTTCCGCATTGCGGAACGCGGTAGCGGGGCGGTGGGGGAGTTCGACCCGGAATCGGCTCACGGACGGTCTGTCCGGCGGAACCTTCGTCAGGAGCGGAAGTCGTCGGCGTGGTCGCGGGCCCATTGCGCGAACGTCCGGGCGGGCCGTCCCGTCACGTCCCGGGCGGTCGGCAGCGGGCCGAGCGCCGACAGGTCGACCGCCGAGCGGTCCGCCGGGTCGGCGGGCTCGCCGGAGTAACTCTCGAAACCCAGCAGGAAATCGGCGTTCTCCGCCGCGAAACCGCCCTGCCGCCGGTAGTCGTCCCGGGCCTGCACCGGCGTGACCCGTTCGAATCGGACGTCCCGTCCGACCGCGTCCCCGATCAGGCGGACCTGCTCCCGGTGCGTCAGGAACTCCGGCCCGTTCAGCATGTACGCCCGGCCCGCGTGCCCGTCCTCCAGCAGTGCCGCCGCCGCGACGTCGGCGATGTCGTCCTCGTGCACCGGGCACCAGGCGGCATCGGGATACGGGTCGCGCACCACGTCCCCGGCACGGATCGAGGCTCCCCACAGCCACAGCTTGTTGAGCATGAACTCGCCGGGCCGGACGTGCGTCCACGCCGCGCCGGACGCCTCGACGGCCCGCTCGACCGGCAGGTGGAAGCCGGTGTCGTACCCGCCCTCCACGGCCCCGGACGACAGCGTCACGATGCGCCGCACCCCGGCCGCGACGGCGGCGCCGGCGACGTCCGCGGCGGTGGCGGCGACGGGGAACAGGTACATGCGCTCCACGCCCCGCAGCGCGGCCGTGAGCGATGACGGCACGTCGAGGTCCCCCCGCACGACGTCGACCCCGCCGGGCAGGACGGCCGCCCGGTCGGGCCGCCGGGTCATCGCCCGCACCTGCGCGCCGGCCCGGACGAGGCGCTCCACCACTCGTCGCCCGACGTGTCCCGTCGCGCCGGTCACCAGAACGGTCATGGGATTCCTCCATCTGTGCGCGGGCACGCCGAAAGGCCCGCTCGGGGCGGTGAAAGTCGGATGCCTCATCTTCGGCCCGCCCGTCCGGCGGAAGCAAACGCGAACAATGTGTTCACATACGCCTATGACCTGCGGAAACGTGTTCCCGGTGCCGTTCGCTCAACCGCCGATTTTCGACGCGTATCCGCTGGATGCGCCCCTTCTCCGGAACATTTACGAAGCGGACTCCGCGGGAGCGGCGTCGAGCGAAATCCAGAAGCGGTCCTCGCCCTTTTTCCGGCCGCACGGCACGCCGCCGTTGGCGAGGATGACGCGACGGGACGCCTCGTTGTCCCGGGCGCAGGTCAGCAGGACGCGTCCGAGGCCGCGGCGGCGGCACTCCTCCAGCCCGGCGGCGAGCATCCGCGTGGCGTGGCCCCGGCGGCGCCACGCGTGGACGACGTGGTAGCCGATGTTGCCGCCCGTCTCGATCAGCGGGGCCGTCAGGCGGTGGCGGAGGACGAGCGTGCCGAGGTAGTGCTCGCCCGAGACGTACCAGAACGTCGTCGTCGGGACGTTCCACCGGACGTGGACGCCGCGTCGCCCCGCGACGAAGGCGTCGAAGTCGGCGATGGCCGGGGCGAGCCACGCGGCGGACGTCCCGTCGGCGCGGCAGTCGGCCAGTTCGCCCGCGAGGAACGACGCCCGCATCGCCGCCGCGGGCGGCACCAGACGGCACGGTTCGTTCAGGTCGATCACGCGTCCAGTCTCGCGGCCCGGTCCGCCGGTCGGAAAGGCTGGCGGCATGCGATTCTCCGCCGCCACCGCCGCTCTGCCCGGACCGTCCGACCACGCTGCAGACTGCCGCGCCGGTCCGCGCGCGGGGGAGCGTTTTCTGCTCTGCACCGGTCCCCTGACCGCCGACCTGATGTACCTGCATACGGCGCTGTCGGAAGGCACGGTCGCCCAGGCCGCCGGACGGCTGGTGTCGCCTTACTCGGCGGACGCGGGTCGGACGGCGGTCGCCTGCACGGTCGGCGACCTGCCGTGAACCTTCCCCCGCTTCCCCCGCTTCCCGCGTGATCGCTGAGAGCGAACGGGGGGAGGAAACAAATCCGTGCTCCGTTTTCTTGAGTGTGTATGACTCAACCCTGGAGGTTGGGTCGGCGGCCCTCCCGAGGGGCCGGGACGACACGGACTTGGAGTGAGCATGAGCGAGACCCTGACGCTGCCGGTGCTGCCCCTGGACGACGGGGCCGTTCTGCCGGGCATGGTGGTGCCCCTCGACCTGTCCGACGACGCGGAGGTCCGCGCGGCGATCGAGGCCGCGCGGTCGGTGGCGCGGACGCAGGGGCCGGGGATACGGACGCCCGGCAAGCCGCGGGTACTGCTGGTGCCCCGGCTGGACGGGCAGTACGCGGCCGTCGGCACGCTGGGCGTGATCGAGCAGGAGGGGCGGCTGCCCGGCGGGGAGCCGGGGGCCGTCGTGCGGGGCGTCGCCCGGGTGCGGATCGGGACGGGCACGACCGGTCCCGGCGCGGCCCTGTGGGTCGAGGGGACCCTGATCGAGAAGGAGCCGCCGTCCGGGCGGGCGCAGGAGCTGGCGAAGGAGTACAAGGGCCTCGTCGGCGCGATCCTGCAGAAGCGCGGCGCGTGGCAGGTCGTCGACGTCGTGCAGCAGATCGACGACCCCTCGACGCTGGCGGACAACGCCGGCTACGCCCCCTACCTGTCGGACGAGCAGAAGGTCGAGGTGCTGGAGACGCCGGACGTCGTCGAGCGCCTCACCCTCGTGATCGGGTGGGCCCGCGACCACCTGGCCGAACTGGACGTCGCGGAGACCATCCGCAAGGACGTGCAGGAGGGCATGGAGAAGACACAGCGCGAGTTCCTGCTGCGGCAGCAGCAGGAGGCCATCCGCAAGGAGCTGGCCGAGCTGAACGGCGACCCCGCCGACGAGGAGGACGACTACCGCGCCCGGATCGAGGCGGCGAACCTGCCCGAGAAGGTGCGGGAGGCCGCGCTGAAGGAGGTCGACAAGCTGGAGCGGTCGTCGGACGCCTCCCCGGAGGGCGGCTGGATCCGCACCTGGCTCGACACGGTCCTCGACATCCCGTGGAACGAGCGCACCGAGGACGCCTACGACATCGCGGGCGCCCGGGAGATCCTGGACGCCGACCACGCGGGGCTCGACGACGTCAAGGAGCGCATCATCGAGTACCTGGCGGTGCGCAAGCGCCGCGAGGAGCGGGGGCTCGGCGTCGTGGGCGGACGCCGCAGCGGCGCGGTGCTCGCGCTGACCGGCCCTCCCGGGGTCGGCAAGACGTCGCTGGGCGAGTCGGTCGCGCGGTCGATGGGCCGCGAGTTCGTCCGGGTCGCGCTGGGCGGCGTCCGGGACGAGGCCGAGATCCGCGGCCACCGCCGGACGTACGTGGGCGCGCTGCCCGGCCGGATCGTGCGGGCGATCCGCGAGGCGGGGACGATGAACCCGGTCGTCCTGCTGGACGAGGTCGACAAGGTCGGCGCCGACTACCGGGGCGACCCGACGGCGGCGCTGCTGGAGGTCCTCGACCCGGAGCAGAACCACACGTTCCGCGACCACTACCTGGAGGTCGAGCTCGACCTGAGCGACGTGCTGTTCCTGGCGACGGCGAACGTGGTGGAGGCGATCCCCGGGCCGCTGCTCGACCGGATGGAGCTGGTGCAGCTCGACGGCTACACCGAGCACGAGAAGGTGACGATCGCCCGCGACCACCTGCTGCCGCGCCAGCTCGACAAGGCGGGGCTGGAGGCGTCCGAGGTGACCCTGGACGACGAGGCGCTGCGGCTGCTCGCGTCCGAGTACACCCGCGAGGCGGGCGTCCGGTCGCTGGACCGGTCGATCGCGCGGGTGCTGCGGAAGATCGCCGCGAACGTCGCGCTGGAGAAGGCGGCGCTGCCGGTCTCGGTGGGCCGCGACGACCTCAAGGGCTACCTCGGCCGTCCGAAGCACACGCCCGAGGTGGAGCTGAGCCGCGGCGAGCGCCGCACCGGGGTGCCGGGCGTCGCGACGGGCCTAGCGGTGACCGGCGCGGGCGCGACGTCCTGTACATCGAGGCGTCGCTGGCCGACAAGGAGACCGGCGACACCGGGGTGACGCTCACCGGGCAGCTCGGCGACGTGATGAAGGAGTCGGCGCGGATCGCGCTCAGCTACCTGCGTTCGCGGGGCGCCGAGCTCGAACTGCCGGTCGGCGACCTGAAGGAGCGCGGCGTGCACGTCCACGTGCCCGCGGGCGCGATCCCCAAGGACGGCCCGAGCGCGGGCATCACGATGACGACGGCGCTGGCGTCGCTGCTGTCGGGACGTGCGGTGCGGCCGGACGTCGCGATGACCGGTGAGGTGTCGCTGACCGGGCGCGTCCTGCCGATCGGCGGGCTGAAGCAGAAGCTGCTGGCCGCGAGCCGGCTGGGCATCACCACCGCGATCGTCCCGAAGCGCAACGAGCCCGACCTGGAGGAGGTGCCGCAGGAGGTGCTGGACGGCATGACGGTGTTCACCGTCAGCGACGTCCGCGAGGTCCTGGAGCTGGCCCTGGAGCCGGCGACGACCGCGGTCGCCGCCTGACGCCCGTTCCGCGGACGCCCGCAGCCGGTGCGGCTGCGGGCGTCCGTTCGTCCGGTATCGGGTGTCCGAATCGGTGCGGCGGGCATGGACGGGGGGCGATCGGGGACGAGACGCCGGGTGTTGGTCGAAATGTGGCAGCCTGCCCCTCCCGGTGAGCGAGTGCCCCGGTACGTTCTCGCGCTGCGCGCCGCCGTCGCCGTGGCGGCGTTCGGCCTGCTCGGCGCCTTCTTCTACGTCGCGTTCAGGTTCACGCTGACGCCCGTCCGCGACCACGGCCAGGCCGGGGCGAACTTCCGCCCCGGCGACTCCCTGCGCTTCTACCTGGACCGCCCGACCGAGGAGGCGCTGTTCCAGATCGGCGGGAACCTCGCCCTGCTC
Organism: Actinomadura sp. CNU-125; assembly: GCF_001942465.1. GTDB lineage: Bacteria > Actinomycetota > Actinomycetes > Streptosporangiales > Streptosporangiaceae > Spirillospora. The sequence goes on along the minus strand of NZ_MKJY01000191.1, from coordinate 2,146 downwards.
GCCCCCATGGGCGTGCTGCTCCCGCTGGTCGCCAAGCGGCTGCGCGGGCCGCTGCGGCTCGCCGTCCTGACGGCCCTGTTCTCGTTCGCCGTCGAGCTGGTGCAGGGCGCGTTCGTGATCGGCCGCGCCTTCGACATCGACGACGTGATCCTCAACGTGGCGGGCGTCGTCCTCGCCTACGCGCTGCTCGGCCGCCGCCTGTCGAGGTCCCTGCGCGGCTCCTGATCAGCGGGGGGCGAGGCGGAAGATGCGGAGCTGCCGCCCGGCGCGTTCCACGTACCGGTCGTAGACGGGCCATACCTGGACGAGACGCGGCCACACCTCCGCGCGTTCGGTGTCGTCGAGGAGGTGCGCCTTGACGGGGACGGTCCGGCCGCGGAAGACGACCTCGGCCTCGGGCGTCTTCAGGAGGTTGCCGGTCCAGGCGGGGTGCTTCTCGCGGCCGAAGTTGGACCCGACGACGAGCCAGCCGCCGTCCGGCTCGGGCAGGCAGGCCAGCGGCGTGCGGCGCGGCTGCCCGCTGACCGCGCCGGTCGCGACGAGGACGAGGCTGGGGACGAGCGCCTGGCCGATGAGGAACCGGCCGCCGGTGAGGCGGCTCAGCGCCCGGTCGACGCGCGGGACGATCTTGGGCCCGATCTTCGCGAACCAGGGGGCGCCGGAGATCCGGTGGAACAGCGGGCCCAGCGCGCGCTGGACGACGGTCGGTTTCGGCGGCGCACCGGCGGCGGCGAGCCGCCCGGCGCGGCGCGGGCTCAGGTGCCCGGACGCGGCGAGCGAGCGCAGCCCGTCGGCGACGGTGTCCTCGACGGGGCGCGGGGCGAGGCCGAGCGCGTCCAGGATGGGCCGGTCGTCGGTCGGGACGAGCGTCACCATGAACTCGGCCGCGTCCCGCGTCAGCGGGTAGGCGAACGGACGGACGCGCTTGGCGGCGTCCAGCGCGGACCCGAGGCCGAGCATGACCGCGGACGGGACGCGGAAGGCGCGCGGCCGCACGCCGGTGAGCCGGTCGCACAGCGCCGCGAGCCGCGGCCACGTCAGGTAGTGGCCGCCGAACACCCAGCGGCTCGCGCCCTGCCGGGACTCGACGGCGCGGGCGAGGGCCTCGGCGAGGTCGCGGACGTCGAGCACCGAGACGCCGCCGCCCGGCAGCGGCCAGGCCAGCGACAGGGCCCCCGGCGAGCCCCTCGGGGAGCGCGTCGAGGACGGGCTGGTCGGGGCCGAACACGCCGCCGGGGTAGACGATCGTGACGGGCGCGCCGTCGTCCTGCAGGCCGCGCGCGTACCGTTCGGCGGCGATCTTCGAGCGGCCGTAGTCGGTGCGGGGGCTCGCGAGGGGCGCGTCGGCGGTGATGACGGGCGCGGACGGCGGGACGAACACCCCGATCGTGGACACGTGGATCACCGGGCCGAGCCCGGCGGCGACGGCCCCGCCGACGACGTTGCGGGTCCCGGTGACGTTCGCCTCGACGACGTCGACGGTGCCGCCGGTGACGCCGATCGCGGCGGCGGCGTGGATCGCGGCGTCGCACCCGTCGAGGGCTTCGGCGACGGCCCCGGCGTCCAGCATGTCGCCACGGACGAACTCGACGTCCGCGGCCGCGACACCCAGCTTCTCCAGGACCCGGGTCGCCTTACCGGGGTCGCGCACCAGCGCGCGCGGCGTGTGCCCGTGCTCCAACAGGGCGCGAACGGTGTGGGACCCGACGAACCCGGAGGCCCCGGTGATGAGAACGCGCATGTGCACAACCTAATGCTTGCTAGCCCACCGCGACAGTCCCAAGATCGTTTCCCCGCGGCCGTCATCCGTCCGGATCGCGCGTCGGGCGGGGCTTCGGGGGGTCGGCGGCGAGCCAGGCGCGGCACAGCCACCAGGCGTTGACGGCGCCGAACGTGTCGGACGGGTCGACGCCGGTCGCGTCGGTGAACCGCTGCACCCGGTTCCGGACGGTGTTGGGGTGCACGAACAGGCGCGCGGCGGCGCCGCGCGTCCCGTCCGCACTCCAGCCAGGCGCACACGCGCGGGCGACCGGCCCGGTGCCCGCGCCGAGCGCGGCCCGCGCGGCCGGTGCTCCTCCAGCAGGACGGCGGCCAGGTCGGTGGCGTCGGCTCGTCGGCGACGACGGCGACGTCGGCGAGCTGGACG
>NZ_MKJY01000190.1 GCF_001942465.1 Actinomadura sp. CNU-125 | reverse complement strand
GCGGGCCGAGCCCGGCGGCGGGTGCCGCCGAGCTCGGCCCGCGCCGGGCGGGGCGGCCCGGGGTGCCTTGTTCACCAGGTGATGAGCGGCATAAGCTGGTGCATGAGGAACACCAAGCATCCTGCGGTCACCATCAGCAGGATGGTTCCGCGGACGGTGTGGCTCCAGCTGGCCATGCCAAGCCGCACCGTCCGCGCCGTCTCAACGACAGCCTGCGACCACATAGGTCATCACCTCCTCTCCAGGTAGCGGATCCAGTTCGGGCAGAGCCTCGGTGGTCGGCGTCGCCGCGCTTGCGCCGGGGCCCGGTTCGGGGGTGTGCCGGTCGAGGAGCCGGATGTCGGCGAGGTCCTTGGCGCGTCCCAGCCGCCGCTTGTAGGCCCGGACGTCGTCGAGGCGCGCGAACCGGATCCCCTCGAAGATCTCGGCGTCGTCGATGAGCGCGTCGACCCCGGCGTCGGTGTCGGCGGGCGGCAGGAACCAGTGCCGGGAGACGTGGATGCACTCACCGGGCAGCTCGTACATCCGCGCGCCCGTGACGTCGCCGCTGACGGGACGGCCCAGCCGCGCCGCCGCGCGCCAGGCGGCGCCGCGCGCGACGATGTCGAGCTCGTCGACCGTCCGCAGGCCGCGGACGAGCAGCGGCCCGCTGCCGTGGACGACGTAGTCGTCGCGGGGGAACCCGAACGACAGCAACAGCTTGATCAACGGATGGTCGGACACCCTGCCGGACATCGCGCGCTCCCTCCACCGCCGCTACGCGGTCATGTTTCCCGTGGCGATCGCCGACAGGCGATCGAGGTCGATGAGGGTCAGCCGCTGCCGGCCCGTACGGATGAGGTCCTGGTCCTTGAACATGCGCAGGACCTTCTTGACGGAGTCGATCCGGGCCCCGGCCAGGGACGCGAGCTCCTGCTGGCTGATCGAGACGTCGACGCCGTCGTCCAGGTGCCGCGCGAGCCCGGCCTCGACGAGGTCGAGGAGCGCGGCGGCGAGCCGCCGCTCGACGGAGAACTCGGTGTCCTTGATCTTCTGGGTGGCCTGGTCGAGGCGCTCGTCGGTCGCGGCGCACAGCGCGATCGCGGCCCGCGGGTGGGAGTCGAGGAAGTCCAGCCACTGCGCGGCGGAGATCCACAGGACCACCACGTCCGTGGCCGCCTCGACCGTCGCCGAACGGGGCGTGCCGCGGATCGGGGCCATCTCGCCCACGACCTCCCCGGCCCGGCGCAGCGCCACGGTCCGCGAGGGCTGCCCCACCTTGATCTTCAGGACGCCCTTCTCGATCAGCATGACGAAGTCGGTCCGCTCGCCCTCGTTCATGAACACGGTCCCGGCCGGCCGCTCGATCAGCTGCCCGGCCAGTTTCAAAGCGTCGTGTTCAGCTTCGATGAGGAGGGGATCGCCCACCGTGTAGCGCTGCGTCGACATGTCGTTGAGTGTAATAGTGCACTTAACGAAGTTGCAAGCGCCTTCGCCCAAGTGTGCGCCTACTTCTGCGCACGTGCCGCACCCCCCACCGCCTCCGGAGCGATGGCCGCGAACGGGGGAACGGCAACCGGACGCCCCAGGTCAGGGCGTCCGGAAGCCGATGTTCGCGGGTGTCAGGCGCGCCGGGCGGGCAGGCCGAGTTCGTCCGCCAGCGCCTCCAGCAACTCGACCTGTCGCTGCGCGGAGACGCCCAGGAGCGCCGTCGCGACGTGCACCTCGTCGGCGCCGACGGCGACGGCCCGATCGAGGTCCGCCACCGTCGCGGCGGTGAAGTCCCCGACCGAGACGTCCGTGCCGGGCGGGACGGGGATGACGTTGACCACCACACTGCCGGTGCCGCCCGCCGCCCGGTACCAGCCGACCTGCGTCCGGGTGTCGTCCCAGTTCACGGCGACGGTGACGAACCCGTCGCCGATCCGCGCGGCCCGTTCGATCGCGGGGCGGGCGGTCGCGCCGAACCGCAGCGGGATCCGGTCGCCCCACGCTTCGGCCCCACCTTGGCCGCCGGGACGCGGTAGTGCTCGCCGTGGAACTCGACCGGGTCGGGCCCCCAGCAGGCGCGCATCGCCGCGACGTGCTCGGCGAACCCGGCGCCGCGCCGCTCGGGCGGGACGCCCGCCGCGACGAACTCCTCGGGGAGGTAGTGCGGCGGGAGCCGGGTGCCGCCGCCCTGCCCGATGCCGACGTCCAGCCGTCCGCGCGACAGCCGGTCGAGCGTCGCCAGGCGGCGGGCCAGCGCGACCGGCGACTCGAAGATCGAGTTCAGCACGCCGGTGCCGACCCGGATCCGCCGGGTGTGCGCCGCGGCCCAGGTCAGCACCTCCAGGGCGTCCCACGGGGCGTCGTCGGGCAGCCCGGCGTCGTTCGTCCAGTGCGGCCCCACGGGGATGAGCAGCCGGTCGGACACCGAGACGGCGTGGAACCCGAGCCGCTCGGCGGCCCGGGCCACGGTGACGACGGCGTCCGGTCCGGCGTGCGGGCCGAAGTGCTGAAGCTTGACTTCCTCCCCTCCCTGAAGGGAGAGGATTCCTACGGCTCGCGCCGCGGGTGTTTCTGCTTCTGTGCCGTCGGCGGCCGAGGAACCCCCGGCCGTCTTACGTCGGCTCCACAGACATCGCCGGGGGACAGACGCCCGGCTGCGGCACGACCGGCCGCAAGGATGTTTTTGGCCGCGTTGACGTCCCGGTCGTGGCGGGTGCGGCAGCCCGGGCACGTCCAGCACCGGGCGGAAAGACTCAAGTGTTCCAGGACGTGCCCGCAGCACGAGCACGTCTTGGAGGAAGGCGTCCAGCGGTCGATCACGATCAGGGTGCGTCCGGCGCGTTCGGCCTTGTATTCGAGCATGCGGCGGAACTCGCCCCACCCGCAATCGGAGATCGCCCGCGCCAAGGCCCGGTTGCGCGCCATGTTCGAGACGGCGAGGTCTTCGATCACGATCGTGTCGGCCTCACGGACCAGGTTCGTGCTGGTGCGGTGCAGGAAATCCCGTCGGGCGTCGCGGACCTTGCGGTGGGCGCGGGCGACCTTGCTCTTGGCTTTGCGGCGGTTGGCCGAGCCGGGCTGCTTGCGGGCCATGCGCCGCTGGTACCGGGCCAGATTCCGCTGCTTCTTGTCCAGATGCCGGGGGTTGGGGATGCGCCGCCCGTCGGAGGTCACCGCGAAATCCTTGATCCCCAGATCGATCCCGATGGCGTACCCGACCGGCGGCGCGGGGGCGGGGGCGTCGGTGTCGATGCTGAAGGTGAGGTACCAGCGGCCGTCGGGCTCGCGGGAGACCACCACCATGGTCGGGTCCAGCCCGGCCACGTCCACATCATCGAACGACCACACGAACGCGAGCGGCGCGGTGGTCTTGGCCAGCCGCAGCTCGCCGTTGCGCATGCGGAACGCCGAGCGGGTGTAGTGCGCGGTCTGGCGGCCGGTGCGGCTCTTGAATCTGGGATACTTCGCGCGCCCGGCGAAGAAGTTGGCGAACGCGGTGTGCTGGTGCCGCAGCGCCTGCTGCAACGGCACGCTCGACACCTCCGACAAAAACGCCAGATCCTGCGTTTTCTTCCACTCCGTTAGTGCAGCGTCGGTCTCCTTGTAGGAGGTGCGTTTTCCCTCGGTGCGGTGGGCGTGGGTGCGTTCGGCGAGGGTTTTGTTCCACACCAGCCGCACGCACCCGAACGTGCGGCCCAGCATGGCCGCCTGTTCGGGGTCCGGGTATGCCCGGCACCGATACGCCGTCCTCACACTCTGTGAATTTACGTGTTCATGGGGTTGTCTTGCGGGTGTTCTGAAGGTTTCTTCGGGTGTTCCGGGGGTGCGGGAGTGGCCCGGCTTTGCCGGGACACTCCTGACGGAGTCCGGATTCCTCCCCGGCCTGAAGGCCGGGGCATCCTCCGGAAGAGCAGGTGACGCCCATGCGCGGCAGGTTCATCCGCGTGTCCTCCTGTGCTCGTCCGGCGGGCCCGCGAACACGGGCCCACAAGTGGATCGGAGCCGCCGCCGCGTTCTCGACGTCTGGACGTCCGGCCCGCGGCGGGTGCAGGATCGTGCCCGACGATGTCCTGCCCGCACCCCGCATGACCGCAGAACGCGAGGTCTTCCATGTCGGCAACCGACGACGCGACCGCCACTTTCCACGAGTTCGACCGCGACGGGGACGGCTACATCACGCGCGAGGAGTTCGTGCTCGCCATGAACGCGAAGGGCGAGCAGGTCACCGTCGCCGACCTCGACTCGATCTTCAACGCCGCCGACACCCGCGACGGCGACGCCGACGACCGCATCTCCTTCGCGGAGTTCCTCGTGGCCTGGAACGCCTGACCGACCCACCGGCTACTCTCCCCGGGACTTCGAGGGGAGACGAACGGCATGGGGTGCACACCGGAACTCGTCACGGCCCACTCCGTCGACGTACCGGACGAGGAGGCGGCGCGGGCCGTCGCGGCGTTCATGGTCGAACGCGGGTACACGACGGTCCGCGTGTTTCCACAGGCTGTGGACGGCTGGACGGCCACCGGGCTCGACGAAGGGCCGTACCCCGACGACGACGACCGCTGGTGGCGCGCGGTCGAGGCACGGGCCGTCGAGGCCGCGGCCGGGGAGTTCGGCGGCGGCGTGCGGCGCTCGCTCGCGCACGCCGAGACGGCCCGCGCGGTCTTCCCGGGCGGGGAGACCGTCGCGGAGCGGGCGGCCGACGAGGTCCGGGGCGCGCGGCTCGCGGCGTTCGCGGAGGAGCCCGCACGCGCGTCCGAACCCGGGATCGTCCATCGGCTCGACGAGTTCGGGCGGACGGGCGAACTCGGCGAACCGGTCGTCCTGGAGGGCCTGGACGACGTCGACTGGGCCTCGCTGACCACCGCGTACGGGACCGGTGAGGACGTCCCCGACCTCCTGCTGCGGATGGCGGCCAACGACGAAGGCTGGGACGAGGCCGTCGACGTCTACTTCACCGATGTCGTCCACCAAGGCACCTGCTATCCCTGGACGGCGCCCACGGTCGGGTTCTTCGTCCAGATGGCGCGCGCGCCGCAGCTCGTCTCCGCCTACCGCAAAGAGCTGCTGTTCTACCTGCTCTACATGGCCACGCTGGATCCCGGCCCGGCGTGCGGGGAGTACGGCGGGCATGCGGGCCCGGCGACGCTCACCTCCCGGGCGGTCCTGGAGCACCTGCCGGAGCTGCTGGCCCGCTGGCCGGACGCACCGCCGGGCGAGCGGGCCCTGCTGATCGCCCTGGCCGCGTTCTCCCCGGACACCGCCGACCGCCTCCCCGAGTTCCGGACGTTCCGGGACGAGGTGGACGGCCCGAGTCCAGCGCTCGACCTCGCCCTCGCGCTCGCGTCCGGCGACGAGGACGCCGCGATCGGCGTCGCGTTCGATGCCGCCGCCTGGGACGAGGAGGTCGCGGAGCGCCTGTTGGACGACGAGCCGCCGCGGGCCCGTCACCTGTTCGTGTTGCGCCATCTCGCCGAACGTGAATTCGCTCCCGACTGACCCCTCGCGAGTCGAGATATATCGGGTTAGGCTCCGGGCATGAGCGGAAGCCTGGAGCCCGACGTGCGGGCGTCGCACGATGATCGTGAGCTGGCGGTGGAGCGGCTGCGGGTGGCGGCCGGGGACGGCCGGCTAGGGCCCGCCGACCTGGACGAACGTGTCGAGCTGGCGCTCACCGCGACGACGACCGGGCAGCTGCGGGAGGTGCTGCGCGATCTTCCGGCGCCGGTCGAGGACGAGCTGGGCCTGCAGGCGAAGCACGGCAACGTCGAGCGGTCCGGGGTGTGGACGCTGCCGCGGCGGCTGCGGGTCGACGTCCGGGCGGGCAACGCGACGATCGACCTGACGCGCGCGGTGGCGGTCCATGCGGAGCTGGACGTCGCGGTGGCGGTCGCGCACGGGAACGTGCGGATCATCGCACCGCCGCACGTGGAGGTCGAGGTGGGGAGCGTGTCGGTGCACGGCGGGAACGTCCGGCAGCGGCGGAGCGCGGTCGAGGGCGTGCCCGTGCGGCTGCGGGTCCGGGTGGCGGGCGAGGTGAAGCACGGCAACCTGACGGTCGCGGCGCCGCGCCGGCCGCGCCGGTCGTTCTGGCGGTGGCTGCTCCGCAGGGGCTGAGCGCCTTCGGGTAGGTGCGGTGGCATGGTTATTGCGAAAGGTTTGCAATACTGTGCTCCATGTTGAAACGTCCGGTTATGGCCATGCTGGCCGTGGTCCTCGCCGCCGCGCTCGCGTCCGCCTGCGGGCAGGGCGGCACGCCCGAGTCCGGGACGGACGGCGTGTTCACCTACGCCGTCGGGGACGAGCCGGAGACGTTCAACCCCGGCTTGCAGGACGGGCACACCGACCCCGTCACCGAGCTGGTGTTCCGCGGCCTGACCGGGCACGACGCGAACAACAAGGTCGTCCCGGCCCTCGCGGAGTCGTGGGAGGTGTCGGAGGACGGCAAGACGTACACGTTCAAGCTCCGCGAGGGCGTGACGTGGCACGACGGGAAGCCGTTCACCTCGGACGACGTCCGGTTCACGATCGAGTCCGTGCGGGACGCGGGCGCCGATTCGCCGCTGTCGCGCAACTTCACGATGGTGAAGGAGATCGCGACGCCCGACGCGCGGACCGTCCGGCTGGAGCTGGACGAGCCGTTCGCGCCGATGCTCGGTGCCCTGGCGATGGGGATGCTGCCGAAGCACGTCCTGGCCGGCAAGGAGCTGACGGACGCCGAGTTCGCGCGGCACCCGATCGGGACCGGCCCGTTCAAGCTCGACACCTACAAGCACGGGCAGTACGCGGAGCTGTCGGGGTTCGGCGGGTACTACGAGGGCGCGCCGGGCCTGAAGAAGATCGTGATCAAGTACGTGCCGGACGACTCCGCGCGGCTCATCCAGCTGAACGGCGGCGAGGTCGACGGCGCGCACGTCCGGCCGAAGCAGGCCGAGCAGGTGCAGGACCACCGGCTGGAGGTCTACCCGACGGCGGACTACCGGGCGATCGGCTTCAACATGAAGAAGCCGGTCTTCGCCGACAAGCGGGTGCGTAAGGCGATGAACTACGCGATCGACCGCAAGGCGATCGTCGACAGCGTCGTCATGGGCTACGGCGCCCCCGCGAAGGGCCCGCTCGACACGAGCGAGTACGCCGCCGCCGACGGCTTCACGTTCGACGCCGCCCGCGTCGCGTCCCTGATGGAGGACGCCGGGTACGCGAAGAACGGCGACGGACTGTGGGCGAAGGACGGCAAGACCGTGGCGTTCGAGCTGACGACGTTCGCCGAGGACTCCCTCCGCGTGGCCATGCTGAACGTCGCCGCGACGCAGTTGAAGAAGCAGGGCTTCGACGTGAAGCCCAACCCGCGGTCGGCCGACTGGGTGCGCAAGCACTGGGGCGACCTGGACGCGGCCGTGGTCGGCTGGGGTACCCCGTTCGACCCGGACTCGTCGGTGTACGGGGTGTTCCACACCGACGAGGCGATCGCCGGCGGCGGTTCCAACCTCGGCACCTACAGCAACGAGGAAGCGGACAAGGCGCTGGACAAGGGCCGGTCCACGCTCGACGCGGCCGAGCGCAAGACCGCCTACACCGACTTCCAGAGCGCGCTCCAGGACGACCCCCCGTTCGCGTGGATCGCGTACCTGAAGACCATCAACGCCGTCCCGGAAAACCTGACCGGACCCCAGCAGCGCACTCTGGGGCACCACGGTTACGGCTTCTTCTGGAACGCGCAGACCTGGCGCTACGAGTAGATGGTCCTGCGGATCGCCCGGCGGGCGGCGTCGGCCGTGCTGGTCGTCGCCGCCCTGTCGGCGGTGTGTTTCGGGCTGCTGGACGCCGCGCCCGGCGACCCGGCGGCGTCGGTCCTGGAGGCGCGGTCGGGCGGACGGCCGCCGAGCCCGGCGGCGGTCGCGGAGCTGCGCGCGGAGATGGGCCTGGACGACCCGGTGCACGTCCGGTACGTCCGGTGGGTGTCGGACGCGCTGCACGGCGACCTCGGCACGTCGTACATGTCCGGAACGCCGGTGACGGAGGTGCTCGGCGACACCGTGCCGTGGACGCTGCTGCTCGCCGCCGCCGCGACCGTCCTCAGCTTCTCGGCCGCCCTCGCCGTCGGGCTCGTCGCGGCGCTGACCCGCCGCGCGTGGCTGCGGCGCGGCATCGACCTGCTCCTGTTCGTGATGGGCGGGATGCCCGGGTTCGTGGTCGCACTCCTGCTCCTGTACGTGTTCGCGGCGTCCACGCAGCTGATGCCGTCCGGAGGTGTGAGCCGACCGGGTGGGGACGTCACCGCGTACGGACTGCTCGCGCACCTGACGCTGCCCGCGTGCGCGCTCGCGTTCGGGCACCATTTCGGGATCTATGTCCGGCTCGTGGAGAACGGTGTCGGACGGCTCCGGGACGCGCCGCACGTGCAGAACGCGCGCGTCCGCGGGGTGCCGCGCCGGACGGTCGTGACGCGCCACCTGATGCGTCCGGGGCTCGTCCCGTTCACCGCGCGGCTCGGCGTGGGCGTCGGGACGCTCGTCGCGGGCGTCTACGCCACCGAGGTGATCTTCTCGTGGCCCGGCATGGGACGCGAGGCGATCGAGGCCGCGCGCGCCCAGGACTACCCGCTGCTGGTCTCGATCGTGCTGGTCACCGGGCTGCTGGTGGTCGCCGCGAACCTGCTCGCCGAGCTGATCGTCGCGGCCCTCGACCCGCGCGCCCGGCGCGGCGGCACGTCCTCCGCCCCGGTCAAGGAGGCGCACGTTGTCGGCTGAGCGACGAGCGCGCCCCGCAAGCCGCGCGCCCCGCGCGGGCTGCTCGCGATCCGGTTCCGTCCGCGGCGGCCCGCCCTGGCCGCCGGCGGTCGCGGTGCTCGCCGCGCTCGGCCTCGCCGCCGTGCTCGCGCCCTGGCTGACCCCGCTCGACCCGGTCGCGACCGACACGTCCGCGACGTCCCTGCCGCCCGGATCGTCCGGTCACCTGCTCGGCACCGACCAGCTCGGCCGCGACCTGCTCACCCGGATGCTCTACGGGGCGCGGACGTCGCTGCTGGTCGGGCTGACCGCCGCCGCGATCACCGTCACCCGGGATGCTGCTCGGCGGGCTCGCCGCCGTCGCGCCCCGCTGGCTGGACGCGCTGATCGCCCGCACCGCCGACGTCCTGCTGTCGCTGCCGCTGCTGGTGATCGTGCTCGCGTTCGCCGCGGTGGCCGGGCCGTCGCTCGGCACGGTGATCGTCGCGATCGCCGTGTCGAGCTGGATGCCGGTCGCCCTGATCGTCCGCGCCGAGCTGCGCGGCCGCCGCGAGCGGCTCTACGTGCGCGCCGCGTACGGGCTCGGGCTGTCGCGGTGGCAGGTGCTGCGGCGGCACCTGCTGCCGGGCGCGCTGCCGCCCGTCGCGTCCATCGCCGCATTCGAGGTCGGGCACGCGATCCTCGCCGAGTCGACGCTCAGCTTCCTCGGCCTCGGCGTCCCGCCGAACAACCCGAGCTGGGGCAATCTGCTCACCGAGGCGCAGTCCCACCTGCTGACCGGCGCCTGGTACACGGTCGCGATCCCGGCGGCGGCCGTCGTCGTCACGATCATCGCGGTCAACGTCGTCGCCGGTGCGATCGCCGGCCCGTCCGACGAAGGCGGTTCATGGTGAAATCCGCAGGACCGACCGGTCTGACCGTCGAGGGCCTCACGGTCGACGTGCCCGGACGCCGCGTCGTGCGGGGGCTCGACCTCGACGTTCCCGCCGGGCGCGTGCTCGCGCTCGTCGGGCCGTCCGGCAGCGGCAAGACCCTCGCCGCCCGCGCGATCGCCGGGCTCCGGCCGCACGGCGGGACGGTCCGGGTGGACGGCCGCGCGCCCGTGCGGGGACGCGACGTCGGCTACGCGTTCCAGGACGCGCTCGCCTCCCTGAACCCGACCGTCACCGTCCGCCGGCACCTCACCGAGACCGTCCGGGCGCACGGCACCGGCGACCCGGGCGCCGCCCTCGCCCGCTTCGGCCTCGACCCGTCGCTCGCCGCCGCGTACCCGTTCGAGCTGTCGGGCGGGCAGGCGCAGCGGGTCGCGCTGGCGCTCGCGACCGTGCACGAACCGCCCGTCCTGATCGCCGACGAGGTCACCACGGCGCTCGACCCGGTCGCGCAGGCCGCCGTCCTCGACCTCGTCCGCGCGCAGTCCCGCGACCGGTCGGTCCTGCTCATCACCCACGACCTGGCCGCCGCCGCCCGGTGGGCCGACGACATCGCCGTCATGCGCGACGGCCGCGTCGTCGAGCGGGGGCCCGCCGCGCGGATCCTCACCGACCCCCGCACCGACCTGGCCCGCGACCTTCGCGCCGCGCGCGTCCGCCGCGATCG
>NZ_MKJY01000189.1 GCF_001942465.1 Actinomadura sp. CNU-125 | reverse complement strand
TCGTCGCGGTGCTGGAGCGGTCGCCGCCGACCCGGACGTCCGGGTCGCCGCGCTGCCCGCGCCCGCCACCGGCCCGGCCGTCCAGGCCACCACCGGACCGGCCGGGGCCCGCCCGGACGTCCCGTCCCGGCGCGGCCGACGGCGCGCGGGGGAGCGGACCTGCGGGACGCGCTGTGCCGCCTCTTCGCCGACGAGCTGGGCGTCCCGCAGGTGGGACCGGACGACGACTTCTTCGACCTCGGCGGCATTCGCTGCTCGCCATGCGCCTCGTACGGCGGATCAGGAAGGAGACCGGACACGAATCCGTGAAGATCGCGACGCTGATGGCGGCGCCGAGCGTGGCCGCACTGCTGGCCCGTCCGGAACTGGCCACGGGGCAGTGAGGGCGGTCATAGCGGCCAGGCCATTGCGTGGTTAGGTTTGCCTAACCTAAGATCTTTCGACGGTAAACCCCCAGGAAAGTGGAAGGACACCGGTCCCCTATGCGCAACATGATGCGGCGGCTGGCCGTCGCGGGCGCGCTCGTCCTCGGCCTGAGCATGACGGCCGCGTGCGGCGACGACGAACCCGCCCAGGAATCGTCCGGCGCCGCCGGCGGAGCCTTCCCGGTCACGATCACCCACAAGCTCGGGAAGACGACCATCGAGTCGGAGCCCGAGCGCATCGTCACCCTCGGCGAGGTCGACCAGGACACGCTCCTGGCCCTCGGCGTCACGCCCGTGGGGATGACGGAGCTGACCGGTGTCCAGGAGGACGGCTTCGCCCCGTGGACCACGCCGAAGCTCACGGGGGAGAAGCCGAAGCTGCTGACGGCCGGCGAGGCCGGATTCAACCTGGAGCAGATCGCGGCGCTGCGCCCCGACCTGATCCTCGCGGGCGGCGACTTCTGGATCGACAAGGAGTACGAGAAGCTCTCCCAGCTCGCGCCGACCGTCGCCTACCAGACCGGTCCCGCCGAGGACACCTGGCAGCAGATCACCGTGCAGGCCGCCACGGCCGTCGGCCGCAAGGCCGACGGCGAGAAGCTCGTCGCGGACGTCGAGGCGAAGATCGCCGCGGTGAAGACCGAGCACCCCGAACTCGAAGGCAAGGGCGTCGCGTTCACCAGCGTCATGCCGTCCGGGAACATCGCCGTGATGAAGTCCAAGGACGACACCAGCGTCAAGCTGCTGAACCAGTTCGGCATGACGTGCCCGAGCCGCTCGCGAAGCTGCCCGGTGAGGGATTCGCCGCCGAGCTGAGCATGGAGAAGCTGGCCGTCCTCGACGTCACGTCCTGGTCAGCCACTACAACGACGACCCCGCGACGCAGAAGAAGTTCGAGGAGAGCGACCTGTTCTCCAGCCTCGACGTCGTCAAGCGCGGCTCCTACGTCCCGATCGACCTGCAGGAGTTCTGGACGCTGCGGACCCCGACGCCGCTGGCCGTCCCGTACCTCATCGACAACGTCGTCCCGAAGATCGCCGGAGCGGCCGCGAAGGCCGAGTCCGCCTGATGCCGGAGGAGCGTATGCAGACCCTCGTCCATGACGTCGTGGGCGTCGGGTTCGGGCCCTCCAACCTGGCGCTCGCAGTGGCGCTGGAGGAGGAGCACGGACCGGCGTGGACGCCGTGTTCTTCGAACGACAGGCCGAGTTCGGCTGGCACAAGGGAATGCTGATCGACGGCGCCACCATGCAGGTCCACTTCCTGAAGGACCTGGTGTCGCTGCGCAACCCGTCCAGCCGCTTCTCGTTCCTGTCCTACCTGCACGGCAAGGGCCGCCTGGTCGACTTCGTCAACCACAAGACGATGTTCCCGACCCGGGCGGAGTTCCACGACTACCTGGAATGGACGGCGGCCGCGTTCGCCGGCCGGGTCCGCTACCGCTCCGAAGTCGTCGCGCTGAAGCCGCACGACGACGCGACCCTCGCGGTCGTCGTGCGGCGCGACGACGAGCTCGAGACGCACCTCGCGCGCAACGTCGTCATCGGCGCCGGGCTCGAACCCGTCCTGCCCGACGGGATACGGGCAGGCGAGCGGATCTGGCACAGCGAGGACCTGCTGACCCGGCTCGGGGAGCGGCCCGGCTGGGACCCGCGCCGCGTCGTCGTGGTCGGCGCCGGGCAGAGCGCCGCCGAGGCCGTCGAGTACATCCACCGGACGTACCCGAACACCGAGGTGTGCGCGGTGTTCGCCCGGTACGGGTACTCGCCCGCGGACGACAGCTCGTTCGCCAACCGCATCTTCGACCCGGAGGCCGTCGAGCACTACTACGCGGCGCCGGACGAGGTGAAGCGGATGCTGATGGACTACTCCCGCAACACCAACTACTCCGTCGTGGACCTCGACCTCATCGACGAGCTGTACCGCCGCGCGTACGCGGAGAAGGTCGCGGGCGTGCAGCGGCTGCGGATCCTCAACGTCTCGCGCGTCCTGGACGTGCGCGACGACCCGGACGCCGTGCGGATGCGGGTCGGGTTCCTGCCGACCGGGGAGACCTCCGACCTGGAAGCCGACGCGGTCGTCTACGCGACCGGCTACCGCGAACGCGACCCGTTCGCGCTGCTCGGCGAGGCCGCCCGGTTCTGCGTGACCGGCCCGGACGGCCGCCTGGCGATGGAACGCGACTACCGCGTCGCCACCGAGCCCGGCCGCGACTGGAACGTCTACCTGCAGGGCGCCACCGAGCACAGCCACGGCATCGCGTCGTCCCTGCTGTCCATGACGGCGGTGCGCACCGGCGACATCGTCCGGTCGATCGCCCGCCGTTCCGCGCCCGTCGCCCAGGAGGTCTGATGTCCAACCCGTTCGACGACCCGGACGGCACGTTCCTCGTCCTGGTCAACGACGAGGGCCAGCACTCGCTGTGGCCCGCGTTCGCCGACGTGCCGGGCGGCTGGACGGTCGCGTTCGGCCCCGCCGCCCGTCCCGAGTGCGTCGAGCACGTCACGGAGAACTGGACGGACATCCGCCCGCGCTCCCTGGCGGGCTGACGGGCCGGGGGCCGGGTCGGGCGGTCCGCGGCGCGAGGGACCGCCCGCCCCGGCCCGTTCAGGCGGCGGGCAGGGACGGCCGGGCGTCGAAGAACGACGCGATCATCCCGCTCGCGAACGACGGCCATTTGTGCCCGCCCCGCTGGATCGTGCACAGCGCGACCCGGACGGGGCCGGGGGCCGTGCCGACGCAGCCGTCCGGGGCGTCCGGCAGCGGCCACGACATCGCGGTGAGGCCGCCGATCCACCGCCAGAACTCCATCAGGAGCCGCACGGGCAGGAACGGGAACTTCACGTCGGCGTCCAGGTTGCCGCCGCCGTAGTACGGGACGGACGGGTCCCATGTCCCGTGGAAGGCCAGCACCGAGATCGGCCGTTCGGGGGTGCAGCCGATGGCGAGCGCCCCCGACACGACGGCGACCCCGGCGACCCGTCCGGCGCGCTCGCACGCGTACCGGTAGGCCATCCCGCCGCCGTTGGAGAACCCGGTGAGGAACACCCGGCGGCGGTCCGCGACGCCCTGCTCGACGAGCGTGTCGATGAGCCGGTCGAGGAACGCGACGTCGTCGACGCCGGCCCAGCGCGCGAACCAGCAGCAGGCCCCCGCGTTCCACGTGCCGAGGAGGCCCTTCGGGTAGGCGACGGCGTAGCCCTGGGCGTCCGCGACGGCGTCGAGGCCGCTCTGCTCCCGGACGTACTGCGGATCGTTGAGGCCGCCGTGCAGCGCGACGATGAGCGGGAGCGGCTCGCCGTCCGCCCGGTCCGGCGGGACGTGCAGGAGGTAGGGGCGGTCCCAGTCGCCCATGGCGATGGTGTGCTCGGTCGTGCCGGACGGGCTCGGCGCGGGCGAGCCCGCCGACGGTGCGGCCGACGGCGTCGCGGTGTGCGTTTCGGAGGCGGGCGTCGGGGACGTGGGCGTCGAAGGCGGGGACGTCGAGGGCGGGGCGGTCGTGCTCGCGGACGGGGTCTCGTCCGCTGCCGCCCCGGCGGGCTGGGGGTGGGCGGCGGTCATCGCGAGCATCAGTGCCGCGGTGACCGCCGCCGCCCGCGCGGCGATCTTCATGACTCTTGATCAAACGCCCCGGCCCGGTCCCGGCGATACATCACCGGCCACAGAAAAACCGGGCGGGCTTTGGTCGCCGGGCACAGTCTCGGCGGGGACGGCGCCTCCGGCCTTGCCTACCGACCGGTTGGTATGGTCTGCTCAGCGGGTGCTCGACGCCCTCCGTCCGCCCCTGTCCGGGCGCGGGACCCGGACGGGACGAGCCGCCCCGACGCCCGATCATTGACGGCCCGGCGGTCGCGTACCTAAGGTGAACCGACCGGTCGGTATGTGACCGGCGCTACACAAAACGACCGTTCGCCGGCGCTTCCCCCCGCGCCCGTGCGTCCCCCGGAGAATTGTCATGATCCAGAGCACGATGCAGGACTTCCCCCTGTCGGTCGCCGCGATCCTGCGGCACGGGGCGCGCGTCTACGGGCGCAGCGAGTGCGTGACGTGGACCGGCGGCGGGACGCCGAAGCGGGCCACCTTCGCCGAGGTCGCCGCGAACGCCGAACGGCTGGCGGCGGCCCTCACCCGGCTGGGGGTGCGCGCGGGCGACCGCGTCGCCACGTTCCAGTGGAACAACCAGGAGCACCTGGAGGCGTACTTCGCGGTGCCCGCCATGGGCGCCGTGCTGCACACGCTCAACATCCGGTTGTTCCCCGAGCAGCTCTCGCACATCATCAACCACGCCGACGACCAGGTCGTGATCGTCGACGACAGCCTCGTCCCCCTCCTCGCCCGCGTCGTGCACGAACTTCCCGCCGTGGAGGCGTTCGTGGTGGTCGGCGACGGCGACGCGGCGGCGCTCGAACGCAACGGCAACGGCGCGCCCGTGCTGCGCTACCACGACCTGCTCGCCGCCGAGGAGCCCGGCTTCGCGTGGCCCGACGTGGACGAGCGCGCCGCCGCGTGCATGTGCTACACCAGCGGCACCACCGGCGACCCCAAGGGCGTCGTGTACTCGCACCGGTCCACGTTCCTGCACGCGATGGCCGTCCAGTCGGCGTCGCTCGTCGGCATCACCGAGGCCGACCGGGTGCTGGCGATCGTCCCGATGTTCCACGTCAACGCGTGGGGCCTGCCGTACGGGGCGTTCCTGTCCGGCGCGACGCTGCACATGCCCGGCCCGTTCATGCAGGCCGAGCACCTGACGGCGTTCGTCGAGGCCGAGCGCAGCACGCTCGCCTCCGCCGTCCCGACGATCTGGAACGCGATCCTCGCGCACGGCGAGCAGCGCGAACTCGACCTGTCGTCGCTGCGGTCCGGCACGTCCGGCGGCGCCGCCGCGCCCCGCGTCCTGCTGGAACGCTTCGAGGAGCGCTACGGCCTGCGGATCATCCAGGGCTGGGGGATGACCGAGACGAGCCCGCTCGGCGGCATGGCGTTCCCGCCGCCCGGCGTCGAGCCCGGCACCGCCGAGGACGTCGACTGGCGGATGAAGTCGGGCCGCATCGCCGCCGGGGTCGAGATGCGGATCGTGGACGCCGACGGCGCGGACCTGCCCTGGGACGGCGAGAGCGTCGGCGAGATCGAGGTCCGCGGCCCCTGGATCACCGGCGCCTACCACCGCGACCCGGCGCCGGAGAAGTTCCACGACGGCTGGCTGCGCACCGGCGACATCGGCACGATCGACGAGCGCGGCTTCTACCAGATCACCGACCGGGTCAAGGACGTCATCAAGTCCGGCGGCGAGTGGATCTCCTCCGTCGAGCTGGAGAACCACCTGATGGCCCACCCGGCGGTCGCCGAGGCCGCCGTCATCGGGATCCCGGACGCCCGCTGGGACGAGCGCCCGCTCGCCTGCGTCGTCCTGCGTCCGGACGCGTCCGCGACCGCCGCCGAGCTGGCGGCGTTCCTCGGCGACAAGGTCGCCCGCTGGCAGGTCCCGGAAAACTGGACCTTCATGGACGAAATCCCCAAAACCACGGTCGGGAAGTGGGACAAGAAGCCGCTGCGGGCCCGCCACGCCGAATCGGAACTGAAGGTGGAGCGCGTAGAGAAGAGCTGAAGGCTCCGCCCCCGTGCCCGGCCGTCCCCGAGACGGCCGGGCACGCGGCTGCCGGGTGCAGGGTCAGGCGCGGATGATTTCGGGGCCCGCCGCGGCGAGGTCGGCGGCGAGGTCGGTGTCCAGGCCGGTGTCGGTGATCAGGACGTCCATGTCGGACACGTCCCCGAAGCGCACCAGATGGTCGTGCCCGATCTTGGTGTGGTCGGTGAGCAGCACCCGCCGCCGCGACGAGGCGAGCATCGCCCGCTTCACCGCGGCCTCCGCCTGATCGGACGTGGTCAGGCCGCGCTCCACCGAGCAGCCGTTCGTCGCCATGAACGCCACGTCGACCCACAGGTCCGCGAGGGGCCGCAGCACCCAATCGTCCACCGTGGCCAGGGTCCGGCCGCGCACCCGCCCGCCCAGGATGATCACCGTGAGGTTCGGGCGGGCGGCGAGCACGGCGGCGTGCGGCGGCGAGTTGACGATCACGGTCAGCTCCCGGTCGGCCGGCAGCAGCTGGACGAAACGGGCGGTGGTCGTCCCCGCGTCCACGATGATCGACCCCTCGGCGGGCAGCTCGGCCAGCGCGGCCTTCGCGATCCGCTGCTTCTCCTCGGTCATCACCGCGTCCCGGGCGGCCAGTTCGGGTTCGAAGCCGAGCCGTTCGACCGGCATCGCGCCGCCGTGCACCCGCCGGATCGTCCCGGCCCGCTCCAGCACCGTCAGGTCGCGGCGGATCGTCTCGGTCGTCACCGAGAACTCCTCGGCGAGCGCGACGACGTCCACCCGTCCCTTCGAGCGGGCCAGGGCAAGGATCGCCTGCTGTCGTTCCTCGGCGTACATGCCCGCCATTGTCCCCGGCCCGCCCGGCGGCCGTGTCAGGGAGCGGCGCCCGACGGGGCGCCGGGTTCCGCGTCGAGGTCGCGGGCCAGCAGCGCGGCCAGCTCGTCCAGGACGGCGTCGGCGCCGTCGCCGTCCGCCGACAGGGTCACCTGCGCGCCCGGCCCGGCGCCCAGCGACAGCACCCCCAGCAGCCCCCCGGCCGGGACCGGGGCGCGGTCCCCGAACCGGATGAACACCGCGACGGGCTGCCGCGCCGCCTCCTGCACGAAGATCTTCGCCGGGCGGGCGTGCAGGCCCTGCGCCGAGCCGAGGACCACGGTCCGTTCGGGCATCGCCGTACTTCCTTCCCGTTCAGGGTTCGATGGTCACCTTGATGGCGGCGCCCCGGGTGACCAGGTCGAGGGCCTCGTGCAGGTCGTCCAGGGGCAGCCGGTGCGTGATCAGGTCGTCGACCGGGACGGCACCGGAACCGATCAGCTCCAGCGCGCGGGCGTTGTGCGCGGGGCTGGAGCCGTTCGCGCCGACCAGGCTCAGCTCCCGGTAGTGCACCCGGTTCGCGTCGACGGAGACGACCGGCGCGTCCTTCGGCAGCCCGCCGAAGAGGCTGACCCGCCCGCCGGGCGCCACCAGCCGCTGCGCCGTCTCCTGCGCCGCACCCGACGCGGCCGCGGTGATCGCGACGTCCGCGCCGCGCCCGCCCGTCCGGTCGAGGATCTCGGCGACGGCGTCGGACGAGCCCGCGTCGATCGCCGCGTCCGGCTTGACCACCGCCGCCGCCCGCTCCAGCCGTTCGGCGTTGACCTCGACGAGGAACACCCGGGCCGCGCCGCGCGCCCGCGCCACCCGCACGTGCAGGCACCCCACCGGGCCGGACCCGAACACCACCGCGTCGTCGCCCTCGCCGACCCGCGCCAGTTCCTGCCCGTTGAGGACGCACGCGAGCGGCTCGGCCACCGACGCCTCGGCGAACGACACGCCGTCCGGGATCCGGTGCACGCCGTCCACCGCGAGCACCTTCGCCGGGACGATCATGTACTGGGCGAACGCGCCGTCGTAGTGGTAGCCCATCGACTCCTGCGCGGAGCACACCGTCATGCGGCCGCGGCGGCACTCGGCGCACGTCCCGCACGGGATCGCGGCGATGACCTGGACGCGGTCGCCCGCCGCCCAGCCGTCCGCGCCGGGCCCGGCCGCGGCGACCTCCCCGGCGATCTCGTGCCCCATCACCCGCGGCGGGACGATGTGGTGGTGCCCGAACTTGGAGATCTTCACGTCCGTCCCGCAGGCGGAGCAGTTCCGCACGCGGATCTTCAGCTCGCCCGGGCCGGGTTCCGGTTCGGGCGCGTCCTCCAGGCGGATGTCCCCGGGGGCGTGGAAACGGGCTACCTTCATCCGGTCTGTTCCTGTTCTTCGAGTCGGTCGTCTTCGGTCGTTGCGCCCGCGCCCGCCGGGTCCAGCAGGCGCAGGACGTCCTCGGGGGCCGCGGCCCCGCGGAGCGCGCGGGCCCGGTCCGGGTCGAGCAGCACCTCGGCGAGCTCGGCGAGGATCCCGATGTGGCCGTCCCCGCGCGCGGCGATCGCGATGCACACGGTGACCGCCGGGCCGTCCCAGTCGACGCCGTCCGGGAAGCGGACGACGGCGAGGGCGTCGCGGTGGACGAGATCGCGGCCCGCGGCCGTCCCGTGCGGGATCGCCACGCCCTCCCCGAGATGGGTGGAGATCGAGCGTTCCCGTTCGAGCATCGCGTCGACGTAGCCGGGCTCGACCGCACCGGCGTCCACGAGCATCCGCCCGCAGAGCCGGACGGCCTCGTCGCGGTCCGCGGCCCGCGCGTCCAGCCGGATCGCGGCCGGGTCCAGCAGCCGCGCCGGGCCGGCGGCCGGTTCAGCCACCGACCTCACCGCCGTCCTTGATCGCCTTGACGAGCCGGTCGACGGCCGGGTCGCCGAGGTAGACCTCGAACGGGATCACCGGCGCGTCGCCGGCGCCCCGGCGGGCCCGCGCGGCGAGCCCGCTGTGGCAGACGACCACGTCGGCGTCGCCGGGGATCGAGTCGACGGGCGTGTGCTCGACCGTCACGTTCTGCTTCTTCAGCGACTTGCGGAGATGGCCGGCGAGCATGACGCTGCTGCCCATCCCGGCGTCGCAGGCGATCACGAGCTTGCGGACGTCCTTGCCGTTCATCGTGGGCTCCCCTCGGTGGGACGGTCGTTCGTGGCCGGATTCGTGGCCGGGGTCGCGGCCGGGGCGGTCTCGGGCACCGCGGTCTCGTCCGCGTCCCCGGCGTCCTTCGTGTCTTCGGTGTCCTTCGTGGCGTCGTCGTCGCCGGACCCGCCGGAGTCGTCGGGGTCGGCGAGGCGGCCGAAGCCGAGCAGCGCGGCGCCGACCCCGAAGGAGACGGCGGCGGAGGCGAGCAGGCCGCCGTACACGCCGAACCAGTTGCCGACGCCGCGCGGCGTCTGCGCGAGGTAGGCGAAGATGCTGCCCGGCGACGGGGACGCGACGAGGCCGACGCCGGTCGCCGTGAAGATCGCCACGCCGGTCATGCCCCCGGCGACGGCCGCCAGGATCATGCGCGGCTTCATCAGGATGTACGGGAAGTAGATCTCGTGGATGCCGCCGAAGAACTGGATGATGGCGGCGGCGGGGACGCTCGGGCGCAGCCGCTTCGGGCCGAAGAACAGGTACGCGAGCAGCACGCCGATGCCCGGCCCGGGGTTCGACTCGATCATGAACAGGACGGACTTGCCGGTGGCGGCGGCCTGCTGGATGCCGAGCGGGGTGAGCACCCCGTGGTTGACGGCGTTGTTGAGGAACAGCACCTTCGCGGGCTCGACCAGCAGCGACGTCAGCGGCAGCAGGTTGTTGTCGACGAGCCAGCCGACGGCGTCCCCGGCCCATCCGGACACGGTGTTCATCACCGGGCCGATCACGGCGCGCCCGGCGACGGCCATGGCGGCGGCGATGATCCCGGCGGAGAAGTTGTCCACCAGCATCTCGAACCCGGTGCGGACGCGGTCCTGCACCAGGTCGTCGAACAGCTTCAGCAGGTACGCGGTGAGCGGGCCGGTGATCATCGCGCCGAGGAACATCGGGACGTCCGCGCCGACGGCGATGCCGACGGTGGCGACGGCGCCGACCACGGCGCCGCGCTGCCCGTGCACCATCCGGCCGCCGGTGTAGCCGATCAGCACCGGCAGCAGCATCTTGATCATCGGGTCGACGAGCTCGGCCAGTTCCTCGTTGGGCAGCCAGCCGGTCGGGATGAACAGCGCGGTGATCAGGCCCCACGCGATGAACGCGCCGATGTTGGGCATCACCATCCCGGCCAGCTTGCCGCCGAACCGCTGGACGGTCGCGCGGAGCCCGCCGCCCGTGGGCTCGGGGGTGTAGTCGGTGGCCATCGCGGCCTCCTGTCGATCGGGGGTGGGGTGGGTCCCGGCGGCCGGGCGACGGGGTCAGGCGAGCAGG
>NZ_MKJY01000188.1 GCF_001942465.1 Actinomadura sp. CNU-125 | reverse complement strand
CCGCGGCCGGACGCCGGGACGGCGACGCCCCGCCGTTCGTCCGGCGGGGGCGTCGGGTGCCGGTGCCCGCGGGCGCCGGTGCGTGCGGTTACTTGGCCGTGGTGGTCGGAGCGTCGACCGCCTCGTCGTGCCGCCGCGGGTCGTTCAGCGCGCGGTCGATGACGGTCTGGCTGATGATCTGGCGCTTGCGCCGCTGCGCGGCGGCCAGCCGTGCGGTAGGTGTCATGCGATTCCCCGTTCCGCGGCGGGCCCTTCCCCGGCCCGCCGCAACCCCGTACGCCTTCATCTTTCCAGAGGAAGGGCCCCGGGGTATCCGTCGTAAGGAGGAATCTGGAGTCAGACTTACCGCGTAGACGGCTCTCGGCGGGAAAGGATCGCGTCGGCGGTGGTGCGCGCGATCGCGGCGGCGTCCCGCATCCGGACGGGCGTGGCGCGCGTGTCGGCACTGCTCTACCTGACGCCGCCCACCACGATGATCTGGGGCCGGGCCATGTTCGGCAGCACGCTCCCGCCGCTGTCGCCGCTCGGCGTGCTCGTCTGCGCCGGGGCCGTGACCGTGGCGCTGCGTGCCCCGCGATCAGGCGCGCAGCCGCAGGCCCTTCGGCGTCGGGTGGAAGCCCGCCGACTCCAGCGCCGCCGCCAGCGGCGACCCCGCGATCGCGCGCCGTCCGCGCGTTCCACGGTGAGTTTGCCGAGCGCGCCCTCCCGGACGGCCAGCGCCAGCGCGTCCACCGCCGGTTGCAGGACGCCCGAGTCGTCGTCCCAGGTCAGCAGCGTGCGGCCGCCGCGCTCCACGTAGAGGACCAGGCGGCCCTCGACCAGCACGACCAGCGCGCCCGCCTTGCGGCCCGGCTTGTGCCCGCTGATCGCCTCGTCGTCGCGCTGCGGCCACGGCAGCGCGGCACCGTAGGGGTTGGCGGGATCGGCCGCGGCCAGGACGAGCGCGCGGCGGCCCCGCTCGCCCCGGGACCGCGGGCCGGGCGCGGGCGTCTCCCACAGCGCGGACAGGTCGTCCGGCGCGGGGGCGTCGGCGGCCGGGCGGAGCGCGCCGAGCCGGTCCACGGCGCCCGGCAGCGCGAACTGCGCGGCGCCGAGGCCCTCGACGAAGTAGCCCCGGCGGCACCGTCCGCTCTCCTCGAACGCGCGCAGCACCGGGTAGACGCCCGCGAACCCGCCGGGCGTCCGTTCCGCCGCGACCGCGCCGCGGATGACGATGCCGTACCGCTCCAGGAGCGCCTCGGCCAGCGCGGTCGAGCGCAGCGTCGCGGTGCCCTCCCGCTCCGGCAGCGGCCACCAGCGGCCCCCGACCGTCGGCGGGCCGGTCCGCGACGGGAGCACCGGACGTGCCGCGCCGCGTCGTCCGGGACCGGTGCGTCGGCCGTCCCGATCCGAGCGCGGCGCGCAGCGGGGCGAGCGTGTCGTTGGTGAGCAGCCCCGCCCACACCAGGTCCCACACGGCGGTGACCAGGTCGGCGTCGGCGGCGGTGACCTCCCGGTTCACCCGGTCGGACAGCGTGCGGAAGAACAGCGCGCCGCCGTCGCCGAGCGCCGCCAGCGCCGCCTCGTGCACCGGCGTGATCGTGATCTCCGCCGGTTCGGGCAGCAGCAGCGGCGCGGTGTCGGCCAGGTAGAGCGCGACCCAGCCGTCGCCGCCCGGCAGCCCGCCCTGCCCGGCCCAGACGACCTCGCCCGCCGACGTCAGCTCGTCCAGCATCGCGGGGGAGTAGCCGGGGACGCGCGACGGCAGCACGAGCGTCTCCAGCGCGGACGCCGGGACGGCCGCGCCCTGCAGCTGCTCGACCGCCTGGACGAGCGCGTCCACGCCGCGCAACCGTGACCCGCCGGTCACACCGTGCCACGCGGGCAGGAACCTGCCGAGCGATTCCGGCGGGGACGGCTCGACCTCCGCGCGCAGCCGCGCCAGCGAGCGGCGGCGCAGCGTCCGCAGCACCCCGGCGTCGCACCACTCGTTCGTCAGCGGCCCGGCCACCGCCTCGACCGGCAGGAACTCGCCCTCGGCGACGCGCCCCGCGCCCGCCAGCCGCCGCAGCGTCTCCACGACCACGGCCGGGCCGAGGCCGAACCGCGTCGCGGCGGCGGCCGCCCGGAACGGGCCGTGCGTGCGGGCGTACCGCGAGATCAGGTCGCCGAGCGGGTCGTCCACCGGCTCCAGGAACGCCTCCGGATGGCGACCGGCAGCGGCGCGCCGAGCGCGTCGCGCAGCCGCCCGGCGTCCTCGATCGCGGCCCAGTGCTCGGCGCCCGCGATCCGCACCCGGATCGCCCGCCGGGACGCCTCCAGCTCGGCGAGCCAGTGCGCCGAACCCTCCTCGGAAGACCGCCGCGCGACCTCGGCCGTCGTCAGCGGGCCGAGGGCGCGCAGCAGGTCGGCGGCGCCCTCCAGGTCGCGGACGCGGCGGTCGGCGGCGAGCCGCTGCAGTTCGCGTTCGGTGTCGGCGACGACCTCCGGGTCGAGCAGCTCCCGCAGGTCGGCCTGGCCGAGCAGCTCCGCCAGCAGCGAGGTGTCGAGCGCGAGGGCCTGCGCGCGGCGCTCCGCGAGCGGCGAGTCGCCCTCGTACATGAACGCGCCGACGTAGTGGAACAGCAGGGAGCGGGCATAGGGGGACGGCTGCGGCGTCTCGACCTCGACGAGCCGGACGCGCCGCCCCGACACGTCCCGCATGAGCTGGACGAACCCGGGGACGTCGAACACGTCCTGCAGGCACTCGCGCATCGTCTCCAGCACGATCGGGAACGACGGGTACTTGCTCGCGACCGACAGCAGCTGCGCCGCCCGCTGCCGCTGCTGCCACAGCGGCATCCGCTTGCCCGGCCGGTTGCGGGGCAGCAGCAGCGAGCGCGCCGCGCACTCCCGGAACCGGGCCGCGAACAGCGCCGACCCGCCCAGCTCGTCGACGACGATCCGCTCGACGTCGTCGGGGTCGAACACCGTGACGTCCAGGCCGGGCGGGTCCTCCATGTCGGGGACGCGGATGACGATGCCGTCGTCGGCGTGCATGGCCTGCGCGTCCACCCCGTACCGTTCGCGCAGCCGGCCCGCGATGGCCAGCGCCCACGGCGCGTGGACGCGCGCGCCCAGCGGCGAGTGCACCACCATCCGCCAGTCGCCCAGCTCGTCGCGGAACCGCTCCACGACCATCGTCCGGTCGTCGGGGACGTGCCCGGTCGACTCGCGCTGCTCCGCCAGGTACGACACGAGGTTCGCCGCGGCGAGCCCGTCCAGCCCGGCCGTCGAGACCCGCCCGAGCGCGTCGTCCTCGGCCAGCCCGGACAGCTCCCGGGTGAACGAGCCGAGCGCGCGGCCCAGCTCGGCCGGGCGGCCGAGCGCGTCGCCGTGCCAGAACGGGAGCTTGCCCGGCTGCCCCGGCGCGGGCGACACCAGGACGCGGTCGGGCGTGATGTCCTCGATGCGCCACGAGCTCGCGCCGAGCACGAACACGTCGCCGACCCGCGACTCGTAGACCATCTCCTCGTCCAGCTCGCCCACCCGCGACGACTTCTCGCCGACGAGGAACACGCCGAACAGGCCGCGGTCGGGGATCGTCCCGCCGCTGGTCACCGCGATCCGCTGCGCGCCCGGACGGGCGTTGAGCGTGCCGTTCACCCGGTCCCAGACCAGGCGGGGCCGCAGCTCGCCGAACTCGTCGCCCGGGTAGCGGCCCGCGAGCATGTCGAGCGTCGCCTCCAGCGCCGAGCGCGGCAGGGTCGCGTACGGGGCGGCGCGCTTGACCAGCGACTCCAGATCGTCGACCGGCCACTCGTCCATCGCCGTCATCGCGATGATCTGCTGCGCGAGGACGTCCAGGGGGTTGCGGGGGTAGCGCAGCTCCTCGATCTCGCCGCCGCGCATCCGCTCGGCCACCACCGCCGTCTGCACGAGGTCGCCCCGGTACTTCGGGAAGATCACGCCCTTGGACACCGCCCCGACCCGGTGCCCCGCCCGCCCGACGCGCTGCAGCCCGTTCGCCACCGACGGCGGCGACTCCACCTGCACGACCAGGTCGACCGAGCCCATGTCGATGCCCAGCTCCAGGCTGGACGTCGCCACGACCGCGGGCAGCCGCCCCTCCTTGAGCGCGTTCTCGATCGCGGCCCGCTCCTCCTTGGACACCGACCCGTGGTGGGCGCGGGGGGATCTCCCCGGGGGCGCCCTTCGCGGCCCCGGCCTGCGCCATCGCCTCGGCGGGGGAGTGGTTCTCGGGCAGTGCCTCACCGGTCGCGCGCTCGTAGGCCAGCTCGTTCAGCCGGCCGCAGAGCCGCTCGGCGAGCCGCCGCGAGTTCGCGAACACCAGCGTCGAGCGGTGCGCCTCGATCAGATCGAGGAGGCGGTCCTCGACGTGCGGCCAGATGCTGCGCTGCCGCGGGTCGGCGGCGCCCGAATCGTCCACGAACTGACCGACCTCGCCCATGTCCTCGACGGGGACGACGATGTCGAGGTCGAAGACCTTGTCGGACGGCGGCTGCACGACCCGCGCGGACCGCGGGCCGCCGAGGAACGCCGCGATCTCGTCCGCCGGGCGGACCGTCGCCGACAGCCCGATCCGCTGCGCGGGCCGCTCCAGCAGGGCGTCCAGCCGTTCCAGCGACAGCGCCAGGTGCGCGCCGCGCTTGGTGCCCGCCACCGCGTGCACCTCGTCGACGATCACCGTCTCGACGCCGCGCAGCGACTCGCGGGCCTGCGAGGTGAGCAGCAGGAACAGCGACTCGGGGGTGGTGATCAGGATGTCGGGCGGCTTGGCGGCCAGCCGCCGCCGCTCGTCGGCCGGGGTGTCGCCCGACCGCGTCCCGACCCGGACGTCCGGTTCCGGGAGGCCGAGGCGGCGGGCGGCGTGCCGGATGCCGGTCAGCGGGGCCCGCAGGTTGCGCTCGACGTCCACGGCCAGGGCCTTCAGCGGCGACACGTACAGCACGCGGCACCGGCGCAGCGGATCCGCGTCGGGCGGCGGGCCCGCGGCGAGCCGGTCGAGCGACCACAGGAACGCGGCGAGCGTCTTGCCGGACCCGGTCGGCGCCACGACGAGCGTGTTGTCGCCGCCGGAGATGGAGTCCCAGGCGCCGGACTGGGCGGCCGTGGGCGCGGCGAACGCCCCCGTGAACCACTCGCGGGTCGCCGGGGAAAAGCGTTCGAGCACGTCACCGCCCATGGCGCCATCTTGCCTCGCGGGTCCGACAGAAAGCGCGGAGGTGGTGCGCGTCACATTGTAAGCAAGCGCTTGTAAGGGCAGTGTGGGCGGCGACCGTCCACTGGGAGCAGCCATGACCTACGCCCTCCTCGCCCTCGGGATCCTGTTCGTCCTGCTCGCCGTCAACGCCCATCGGCCCAGCAAGCACCCCCTGCTGCTGGTGCCGAGTTTCTTCGCGGGCTGGTGGTCGATCGAACTGGCCCCGCATCTCCTCGTCACGGAGATCGCGGCGCTCGTCCTCCTCGCGTGGAACGGGGGCCTGGACGGCTGGGCCGGCCGGACGGGCCTCGCCCTCGGCATCGCGGGAGCGGCGGGCATCGCGGCGACGATCGTCGCGTCCCGCCGGACCGTCGTCACCCTGCGGGAGTGCGGCATCCCCCTCGACCTGGACCCGCGGAACGCGCCCCGCTACCCGCGCTCCCACCTCGTCGTCCCGCCGCTGTGCCTGATCCCGCGCAGAGGCGTGCGCGTGGACCGCGACGTCGTGTTCCATGAGGACGGACGGTTGCGCCTCAAACTCGACGTGTACCGGCCGTCCGCCGACCCCACCGGGGAAGGGCTGCGCCCAGGGCTGATGCAGATCCACGGCGGAGCATGGATCATCGGCGACAAGCGCGAACAAGGTCTGCCCCTGCTCAACCACATGGCGCTCCAAGGCTGGGTGGGCTTCAACGTCAACTACCGGCTCAGCCCCCGCGCCACCTGGCCCGACCACCTCGTCGACCTGAAACGCTTCCTCGCCTGGTACCACGAGCACGCAGAGGAGTACGGCGCCGACCCAAACTTCCTCTGCGTCACCGGTGGATCCGCTGGGGGACACCTCACCGCGATGGTCGCGCTCACCGCGAACGACCCCGACTTCCAACCCGGCTTCGAGGACGCCGACACGTCCGTGCAGGGCGCCGTCCCGTTCTACGGCGTGTACGACTTCTGCGAGCCCGGCCCCTGGCCCGTCCCCTTCGGCTCCACCCGCATCATGGAACGGATGGTCGTCAAACTGCCGTTCGCCGAGAACCGCGACGCGTACGCGAAGGCGTCACCGGTCACGCACGTGCACGAGGACGCGCCGCCGTTCCTCGTCGTCCACGGCGGCCACGACTCGCTCATCCCCGCCCCCGAGGCCCGCCGGTTCGTCGAACGGCTCCGCGCGACGTCGCGCGCGCCCGTCCTGTACGCCGAGATGAAGGGCGGCCAGCACGGCTTCGACGTGTTCCCCTCCTACCGCACCGCCCGCGTCGTCGAAGGGGTCGAGCGCTACCTCACGGGGCTGCACCGGCGGCACCGGCGGCACCGCGAGGGCGCCGCGCCGGCCGTCCCCGCCGAGATCACCGAGTCGCCGGACGGGTCCTCGAAGGACGACGCCGTCGGATAGCGTGGGTGGCGTGCGGCTCACGGTGTTCTGGGAACGGATGAACGAACAGTTCGGCAAGGGCTACGCCGAGAGCGTGGCCAAGGACCAGGTCCTCGCCGAGCTCGGCGGCCGCACCATCGAGCAGGCCCTCGCCGACGGCGAATCCGCCAAGAAGGTCTGGCGGGCCGTCGTGGCCAGCTTCGACGTCCCCTCACGACTTCAGTAGGGACGTCCGCTCCTTCACCAGGGACGTCTTCGGCGCCCGCCCGACGACCCGGTGCGGGACGAACGACGACGTGTCGTCGGTGACCAGCCCCGCCGTCTCCCGGATGCCGATCCCGGCCGCGCCGTCGTGCACGACCCAGGCGCCCAGCACCGGACGCTGGCCGTCGAAGTCCGGCAGGCCGCAGAACTCCTGGAAGACGAACCCCTCCGCGCCGTACTCGCCCTGGGTGCGCTGCTCGCCGCCGTCCGGGGTCACGATCCGCATGCTTGCGCCCTCCCGGCCCAGCAGCGGCTTCTGCACGTACGACGTCAGGCCCGACGGCGTGTTCAGGTAGGTGGGCAGCAGGTTCGGGTGATCCGGGAAGAGCTCCCACAACAGCACCAGCAGCGCCTTGTTCGACAGCACCATCTTCCAGATGGGCTCGATCCACGACGTGGACCCGAACCGGATGTTGCGGCCGAACGGCTCCGCGACGATCCACTCCCACGGGTACAGCTTGCAGAGCGTCCGGATCTCCTGTTCGTCCAGATCGACGAACCGGCGCCGCGCCGCGTCCCAGCCGACGTCCTCCATGGCGATCGCCGTGCCCGCAAGCCCCGCCTCCGCGGCGGTCTCCTGCATGTAGGCGATCGTCATGACCTCCTCGCCGCTCTCGTCGTCCGTCGTCCACGCGAAGTGCGCCGAGTCCCCGTCCAGCCGGGGGACGATCTCCTTCCAGCGCTCGACCAGCCGTTCGTGGATCGAGTTCCACTGGTCGTCGTCCGGATAGACGTCCTGCAACCAGAACCACTGGACGACCGAACTCTCGACCAGCGCGGTGGGGGTGTCGGCGTTGTACTCCAGCAGCTTCGCCGGGCCCTCGCCGTCGTACCGCAGGTCGAACCGCCCGTACAGGTGCGGGTCGCCGCGCCGCCACGACTCCTCGATCAGCGGCGCGACCCACTCGGGGATGCCCAGCGCGTGGTACCGGCCCGTGGACACCACGTGCTCCACCACCTGCAGGCACATGTCGTGCAGTTCCTCGACGACCCGCTCCAGTTCGAGGACCTCGTCCATATCGAACACGTAGTGCACCGACTCGTCCCAGTAGGGGCGGCTCAGGTGCTCGGGATGCGCGGTCCGGTGGAACGCCAGCCCGTGCGACTCGACCAGATCGGCCCACCCGTTGCGCGGCGTCGAACGCTCGCGGCGCATCAGCTCCCGCCCCCGCCGCGGCCGCCGAACCCGCCCCGGCTCAGCGTCGTCCCGCTCCGGGACTTGATCGTGCCCTTCGGACGGCTCGACGAGCCGCCCGACACGTAACCGTTGCGGACGCTGCCGCCGTAGTACCAGTAGTACTGGCCGTACGAGCCGCCGTCGTCGATGTCGTCCCGGTCGCACTTGTAGTCGGACACCACTTTGCGTCCGCCGGCGTCGTCCCGGTCGACGCAGCGGGCGACCGTCGACTTCGAACCGCAGGCGACCAGCGTCACCGACAGCGCGCTCACCATCCCGACCTTCACGGCCCGGGACCTGAGCCGGCGGGCGGGCTCCTGTGGGGGCATGAGAGCACATCCCTTCGGCGTGATGGAGGTTTCAAAGAGATGAGACGCGACGAAACGGAGCCGGGTTCCCCCTGGAACACGCCAAAGCCGCGGTTTTCCGACCGAACGGCCGCCGAGTGCCGCGCCCCTCGGTCAGTCGGGCACCGGCAGGTGCGCGAACAGGTCCATCGCGTCCACCGACGAGGGCAGGTCGCTGACCTGGCCGTCGCCGACCTCGACCACGCGCCACCGGCCGTCCGAGCGGCGCGCCAGATCGGTGGTGATGAACCGGCAGCCGAGCGACCGGACGGCGGGCGCCACGTCGGTCACGTCCGGGACGGGCTCGACGTCCGGGCTGTCGGGATGCGGACCCACCAGGACCGGCTCGCCGTCCACCCACCAGACGCGGGCCTCGCCCGCGCCGACGTACTCCTCGAACTCGCGCACGACCAGGCCGCCCGCGAGGAAGTCGCCGCGCAGGGCGATCATCTTCGCGGCGACGTCGCGCAGGCGGGCGGCGTTGTGCACGTCGGGGACGAAGCACGCCTCGTCCCACTCGTGCTTGCACGACTTCACGTAGTCCTTGACGACGCCCGGACCCGCGCTCAGCGGACGTGCCAGCTCCGCCAGCTCGCCCGCCCCGCCCGGATCGCCGCCCGGCGGCAGCGGGCGCCACACGCTGTGCGGCGTCAGCCCGGCGAACGTGTCGTGCCAGCCCGGCAGCTCGTGCGCGCGCCGGTAGTCGTCCGGGTGCGTCAGCAGCGTCGCCCCGCGCGGCTTCAGCGCGGACGCCAGCGCCGCGTACTCGTCCGCCGCCAGCATCCACCCCCGGTACCAGACCGCCCCCAGGCCGTCCGGCACCTTGCGCACCGCCCCGTCGACGTCGCCGCGCTGCAGGGCGTCGTGGTCGATCAGGGAGACTCTCGCCGTAGTGGTCCCCGCACGGCCGCGGCCTCGCGGGTGAAGTGGGGGTCAACGCGCCGGGGGTGCAGCGGATCGACGCAGAAGAGGACGGTCAGCGTCATGATGGGAACCCCTCCGTGGACGCAGCCAGCGTACGGGGGCGCGGCCCGGACGCGCACGGAGATTCCGACCGAAACGCCGCACCGGATGATGATCGAACGAGTGTTCGGTAAGCTGGTCCCGGCCCGCGCCGTTGTCCACAGTCGCGCCGGGCGCTCGAAAATGTCGGCGGCCCACCGTAACGTCGCCCACGACATCGCAAGCAGCGGCCCGAGAGCCGACAGTCACGACGAATAAGGACATCTCATGGCAGCGAACGACAGGGAGAAGGCTCTCGAGACCGCCCTCGCACAGATCGAGCGGCAGTTCGGCAAGGGCTCGGTCATGCGGATGGGCGAGGAGGCCCGCGCGCCGGTGGAGGTCATCCCGACCGGCGCGATCTCCCTCGACATCGCGCTCGGCATCGGCGGCCTGCCCCGCGGCCGCGTCGTCGAGGTCTACGGGCCGGAGGGCTCCGGCAAGACCTCGATCGCGCTGCACGCCGTGGCCGGCGTCCAGAAGAAGGGCGGCATCGCCGCGTTCGTGGACGCCGAGCACGCCCTCGACCCCGATTACGCGAAGAAGCTCGGCGTCGACATCGACGCCATGCTGGTCTCCCAGCCCGACACCGGCGAGCAGGCGCTGGAGATCACCGACATGCTGGTCCGGTCCGGCGCGGTCGACGCCGTCGTGATCGACTCCGTCGCCGCGCTCGTCCCGCGCGCCGAGATCGAGGGCGAGATGGGCGACAGCCACGTCGGCCTCCAGGCCCGCCTGATGTCGCAGGCGCTGCGCAAGCTCACCGGCGCGATCAACCAGACCAAGACCACCGTCATCTTCATCAACCAGCTCCGCGAGAAGGTCGGCGTCATGTTCGGCTCCCCGGAGACGACGACCGGCGGCAAGGCGCTGAAGTTCTACGCGTCCGTCCGGCTGGACGTGCGCCGCATCGAGACCCTCAAGGACGGCACCGAGGCCGTCGGCAACCGCGTCCGGGTCAAGGTCGTCAAGAACAAGATGGCCCCGCCCTTCCGCGTCGCCGACTTCGACCTGCTCTACGGCCAGGGCATCAGCCGCGAGGGCGGCCTGATCGACCTCGGCGTCGAGCACGGGTTCGTCCGCAAGTCCGGTGCCTGGTACACCTGCGACGGCGACCAGCTCGGCCAGGGCAAGGAGAACGCCCGCAACTTCCTCAAGGCCAACCCCGACATGGCCGACGGGATCGAGAAGCGGATCAAGGAGAAGCTGGGCATCGGCCCGAAGGTCGACAAGGAGGCCGGGTCCGGGCCGGCGGACGCCGCCGCGGCGCCCCCCGCCCCGCCCGTCACCGCCGCCGCCAAGCCGGCGTCCGGCAGGAAGACCGCCAAGGCCAAGGCCGGTGATTCCTGACGGTGAATCCCACGATATGGGTGACTCCTGACGAAGAGTAGGCGATGATCTCGTATGTAGAGCGGCGGCGCCTGCCCCGGCACCGGCCCGCCGGTGCGCGGACCTTCCCCGATGGCGCCGCCGCTCCCGCGGCCCCCGCATGAGCGCGGACCCGCCCGACGGCGGCGGCCGCGGCCCGTCCCGTCCGGCCGCCGAGCCGCGCGACCCGGAGGCCCGGCCCGCGCGATCTGCCTGCGGTCGCTGACCGGGTCCCCGCGCACCCGGGCGCAGCTAGCCGACACGCTCCGCCGCAAGGAAGTACCGGACGACGTCGCCGAGCGGGTCCTGTCCCGGTTCACCGACGTCGGGCTCATCGACGACGAGGCGTTCGCCCAGGCGTGGGTGCAGTCCCGCCACTCCGGCCGGGGCCTCGCCAAGCGCGCCCTCGCCGCGGAGCTCCGCCGCCGCGCGTCGCCGACGAGACCGTCCACGACGCCGTCGAGGGCCCTCGACCCCGCCCGGGAGGAGGAGACCGCCCGCGCCCTGGTCGCCCGCCGCCTCCCCGCCACCCGCGGCGTCGACCCCGCCAAGCGGATGCGCCGCCTGGTCGGCATGCTCGCCCGCAAGGGCTACCCGCCCGGCCTCGCCTACCGCGTCGTCAAGGACGCCCTCGCCGCCGAAGGCGCCGACCTCGACGACCACCCGGACGAGCTCCCGTTCGACTGACGCCAGGACCCGAAGCGGTCCTGTGATGACGAGCGCTCACCCGCCGACACGCACCCGGATGGGCCCGGTCGGCGACGTGGCGAACTCGGCGGCGTCCAGGGCCTGGAGGACGGCGTCGAGACAGGCGGGCACCTCGGCGACCGCCGGGGGCGATTTGATGTCGTTGGCCGGGGCGCCGCGGACGCGGGAGTGAGGTTCCATGGGCCCGGACGACAGTGTGCGGTGCGGGTTTCGGACGTGGGGACGGCGGGGAGATCGTGTCCGGAATCAGCGCCTCGGAGCGGGTCCGAGGGAGATTCGGTTTTCGTCGGCGCCCGTGCCGTCCGGGGTGCGCGGCGTCCGGCGGCGGGGCTGCCTGCGGCGATGCAGGCTACGAGCGGGTAAGGAAGGCGTCACGTTCTCGCGCGGTTAGTCCGGAATGCCCCCTGTTTGCTTGCTCATTACCTCCATGCCGCTTACCGTTGCGGCAGTGAGGAGTTACTCCGCATAGCGCGGATTGCCATAGGACCGAACACGTTCGAGCAGCTGAGAGGCATCAGGGAGACGTTCGCCGAGCTGGATTCGGCCGGATCTCCGGGACGCGCGCGGCGCGGCCCGGTGATGGCGTCGCCGTGTCCCCGGTCGTCCGCAGGGCGCGAGTAAATCCTCGCTAGGCAGGGTCCCGAACTCCAGACGGGACCCGACGGCGAGGAAGGATCTGCCTCATGGAGAGCGTCCTGCTGGTTGCAGCGCTGCTGGTGACCGTGGTCGCTCTCGTCATAGTGAAGCCGTGGCGGCCCGGCGTGTCCGGAAAGGCCGCCGCCGAGATGGCGCGCGCGCAGAGCGAGGCCGACGAGGTCAGGACGAGCGCCAAGCGGGAGGTCCGGGAACTCCTCGAACGGGCCGAGGGCGAGGCGCGGCGGTTCGAGAGCGAGGCCCGCGCGGCGGCCGAGCAGGACGCCAAGGCCGTCCGGGACGAGCTGCGCGGCCTCCGCGAGGACCTCGAACGCCGGGAGGCGCGGCTGGCCGACCGGGAGCAGCGGCTGGACGGCGAGGTGCGGCGGCTGGAGGAGTGGTCCGGCCGGCTCACCGAGAGCAAGCGGGCGCTGGAGGAGCGCGGCCGGGAACTGGACGGCGTCGACGAGGAGCGGCGGCTCGTCCTGGAACGGACGGCGGGGCTCACCGCCGTGCAGGCGAAGGCCGAACTGGTCGCCTCGATCGAGAACCAGGCCAAGCGGGAGGCCATCCCGATCACCCGGGAGATCGAGAACTCGGCGCGGCAGGAGGGCGACAAGCGCGCCCGGAAGATCGTCACGCTGGCGATCCAGCGGATCGCGAGCGAGCAGACCGCCGAGTCGGTCGTGTCGGTGCTGCACCTGCCCGGCGACGAGATGAAGGGCCGCATCATCGGCCGCGAGGGCCGCAACATCCGGGCGTTCGAGACGACCACCGGCGTGAACCTGATCATCGACGACACGCCCGAGGCCGTCCTGCTGAGCTGCTTCGACCCCGTGCGCCGCGAGGTCGGACGGCTGACGCTGGAGAAGCTCGTCCTGGACGGGCGGATCCACCCGCAGCGCATCGAGGAGATCTACGAGCGCAGCAAGCGGGACGTGGAGCAGCTGTGCGTGCGCGCCGGGGAGGACGCCCTGGTCGACGTCGGCATCGCCGACATGCACCCGGAGCTGATCGCGCTGCTCGGCCGGCTGCGGTACCGGACGTCCTACGGGCAGAACGTCCTCAAGCACCTGATCGAGTCGGCGCACATCGCCGGGATCATGGCGGGCGAGCTGCGGCTGCCGATGGACGTCGCCAAGCGCGGCACGCTGCTGCACGACATCGGCAAGGCGCTCACCCACGAGGTCGAGGGCAGCCACGCGCTGATCGGCGCGGAGATCGCCCGCCGGTACGGCGAGCCCGAGGACGTGGTGCACGCGATCGAGGCGCACCACAACGAGGTCGAGGTCCGGACGGTGGAGGCGGTGCTCACCCAGGCCGCGGACGCCGTCAGCGGCAGCCGTCCGGGCGCGCGCCGCGAGTCGCTGGAGGCCTACGTCAAGCGGCTGGAGCGGCTGGAGGAGATCGCCCGCGACAAGCACGAGGGCGTGGAGAAGGTGTTCGCGATGCAGGCCGGCCGGGAGGTCCGGGTCATGGTGAAGCCGGACTCGGTCGACGACATCCAGGCGCAGGTGATCGCCCGCGACATCGCCAAGCAGGTCGAGGACGAGCTGACCTACCCGGGGCAGATCCGCGTCACCGTCGTGCGGGAGTCGCGGGCGACCGAGTTCGCCCGCTGACTGTCGGTTTCGGCTCCTCAGTCGCCTGTTTGGCCAAAAATTCAGATGTAAGACGAATGTCCGACAGGTGCCGCCTTGATCATCACAGGGTCGGCTCACCGGAAGGACATTCGTGAACAGGGTTTCCATGCTCGCCGGCGGCACCGTGCTCGCCGCCGCCCTCGCCGTCACCGGCATCGCCCAGGCCGCCCCCGACCGCCCCGGCGGCCGGACGGACGCGCTGATCCTCGGCCATCGCGGCGCACCGGGCCAGGCGCCGGAGGAGACGCTCGCCTCCTACCGCGACGCGTTGCGGGAGGACGCGGACGTCCTGGAGGGCGACGTCCAGCTGACGGCGGACCGCGAGCTCGTGCTCGTGCACGACGACACGCTCGCCCGCACCACGGACGTGGAGGAGGTCTACCCCGACCGGGCGCCCTGGAAGGTGGGCCAGTTCACGCTCGCCGAGATCAAGAGGCTGGACGCCGGGTCATGGTTCGACTCGCGGTACAAGGGCCAGCGGGTGCCGACCGTGCGGGAACTGCTGGACGTCGCGGACCGGCGGACCGGCCTCACGCTCGAACTGAAGTCGCCCGCGAACAGCCCCGGGGTCGCGACGCTGCTCGCCCGGGAGCTGACCGCGGCCCGGCTCACCGACGGCGCGACGCTGCGGTCGGGCGCCTACCGGGTGCACGTCCACTCGCGCGACAAGGCGGCGCTCGCGGAGTTCCACGCCGCCGCGCCCAAGGTGCAGCTGTCGTACCTGACCGGCGGGAAGATGCTGCCCGACGCCGAGCTGGCCGAGCTGGCGGGGTGGACCGTCGGGGTGTACGCGCACCCGCGCGCGACCAGCGCGTCCGACGTCGAGCGAGCGCACGACGCGGGGCTGAAGGTGATCAGCGACCCGGTGGACGGCCCGGATCAGATCTCCATGGCCGAGAACCAGGGATACGACTGGATCACCTCGAACTTCCCCGGCACGGCGCGGCGCGTCCTGGAGGGGGCGAAGCGGCCGTTCCCCGCGGCGAACGGCGTCGTGGTGGACAGCGTCTTCCCGAACCCGAGCGGCGACGACGTCCAGCCGGAGAACAGCGAGCACGTCGTCCTGCGCAACACCACGTCGCGGCCCGTGGACGTCGGCGGCGGGTACCTGCGCGACCAGGCCGGCAACCTGCTCGGGATCGGCCGGGGGTACGTGATCCCGCCCGGCAGCCTGCTGCGCGTCCACGTCGGCCCGGGCACCGACCGCGCCGACGCCTACTACAACGGGCTGACCACCGGGTTCCTGAACAACACCTCCGGTGACACGGTGTCGTTCTTCGGGGCCGACCACGCGCTAATCGACATCGCGTCCTACATCGTCCCCTGATCCGGCCTCGTCCGGTTCCGCCTCGTCCGGGTCCGCCTGCTTCGCCGCCGGTGCGCCCATCGTCAGCTCGATGGCGTCACGTCGCGCGGCTCGAAGCCGAGGACCTGCCCGTAGAAGGCGAGCTCCGACTCCAGGCACGTGACGATCGTGGCGGTCCGGCGGAAGCCGTGCGCCTCGCCCTCGAACGTCAGGTACGCGTGCGGCGTCTCGGCCGCGCCCAGCGCCAGCGCGAACCGCTCGGACTGGTCCGGCGGGACGATCGGGTCGTCCAGCCCCTGCAGCAGCAGGACGGGGCACGAGGCGGAACCGGCGCGGTTCAGCGGCGAGCGCTCCTCGTAGGCCCGCTCGAAGCCGGGCAGCGGGCCGATCAGGCCGAACAGGTAGTGCGACTCGAAGTCGTGGGTGCCCTCGGCGAAGCTCTGCAGGTCGGTGACGCCGAAGTAGGACGTGGCGGCGCTGAACACCGCGGTCCGCGTGACGGCCGCGAGCGTCGTCCAGCCGCCCGCGGAGCCGCCGCGGATGGCGAGCCGCTCCGGGTCGGCGGTTCCGCCGTCCACGAGCGCCTGAGCGGCCGCCACGGCGTCCTCGACGTCGACGACCCCCCACTGGCGGCTGAGCCGTTCCCGGTAGGTGCGGCCGTATCCGGTGGAGCCGCCGTAGTTGACGTCGACGACGCCGATGCCGCGGCTGGTGAAGTAGGCCCGCTCCAGGTCGAGGGCGGTGGAGACGCGGCTGGTCGGGCCGCCGTGGACGAACACGACGTACGGGGGCAGCTCGTCGGCGGGGCCCCCGGCCACCGGGTTGGCGGGCGGGAAGACGTACGCGTGGACGGGACGCCCGAAGGGGCCTTCGAGGCGTTCGGCGCGCGGTGCGGGCAGGTACGCGGGGTCGGGCACGTCGTCCAGTTCGGCCCGCAGCACCTCGGCGCGGCCCGTCGCGGTGTCGATCCGCACGACGGTCCAGGGGGTGTCGGGGCCGCCGCCGATGCCGACGATCGTGGAGCCGTCGGTGGAGAGCTGCGGCCGCCAGTCCGCGTAGGGGAGGTCGAGATCCTCCAGGTCGAGCGTGTCGGGGTCGTAGATCCCGAGCCGCATGTCGCCCTCGCCGTGCAGGACGGCCAGGCGTCCGTCGCCCAGGAGCGCGTACGGCATGCCGCCCAGCGCCCATAGGGGACCGGCGAACTCCTCTTCCGCAGGGTAAAGCGCCTGGGCGGACTCGCCGTGCAGGCCCACCTGGTAGATGTTCCACCAGCCGGGCCAGTCCGAGACGACGTACAGGGTGTCGTCGTCCGCCCACAGGGGGGCCAGGACCGATTCCTTGAGCCCGCCCTTGACCGTGCGGGGTGCGACGGCCTCGCCGTCCTCGATGGCCGCCACGCGCAGTTCCGTCCCGTCCCAGGGCATGCGGGGGTGGTTCCACTGCACCCAGGCGAGGTGCCCGCCGCCGGGGGACGGGACGGGCGAGGCGTAGAAGTGCGCTCCGGACACCAGCTCGCGGATCGCTCCGGGGTCGTCGGCGGCGCTCCCGTCGAGCGGCACGGCGACGATGGCGCGCCGGACGCCCGTGTCCGGTTCGCCCCCGCCCGCGTCGCCGTCGCCGTCGGCCGGGGCGGCGATGTGGCCCTCGCAGACGCACCAGACCTCCGTCCCGTCCGGGGACGGCACGTAGTCGGCGTAGCGGAGCCCGCCGGGGACGGCCGGTTCCGGGGTCAGCGGGTACGGCTTGGCGTCGCCCCCGTCGCGGGCCTCGTCGAGCCGGTAGAGCCGCTGGTCCTCGTAGTTGGAGAACACGACCGAGGCGCCGTCGGCGGTGCGCACCGGCAGGTACGACCGCCCGCCGTACTCGTGGACGCGCGTGCGCGCGTCCCACGGCGCGTGCAGGAGTTCCGTGCGGTGCCCGTCCCGCAGGCGGACGACCGTGTTCCGCCCGCCCTCCTCGGGGCGGGTCTCCTGCCACCACACGTCGTCGCCCGCGACGGAGGGGAAGGCGAGACGCAGCCGAGCGCGGGCGACATCGGCCGCGGAGATGGGAGACGGCCAGGAGCCGTAGGGAAGGGTCGCACGAGCGGTCATAACGGAATCGTCCCGCATACGGGGATCCATTGGGGCCATGACGGCCGGTTTGACTTCGGAAAGATATCCGTCGCCGCCCCGGTGCACACCGCGCCCGACCCCCTCTCACGTGCGAAGGGGCGCCGCCGGACGGTTCCGGCGGCGCCCCTTCGGCCGCACGCGGACGCTCGCGGACGTCTTCGCGGGCGTGCCCGCGGACGCCTACTTCTTCTCGACGTCCTCCGGTTCCATCCCGGGCGCCGCCGGGACTCCCGCCGTGGGCGCGACCGAGTGGGCGGCGGTCCGGCGGTTGCGCCGCAGGCGCGCCTCCAGCCAGGTCGCCACCGCGCTCAGCGACATGTTGATCCCGATGTAGATGATCGTGACGACGATGGCGGCGGCGAGAAGGTTGTGGAAGTTCGGGCCGACCACCTTGAACCCGGCGTGCAGCACAGGTCCTCGAAGGCGATGATGAACCCGAGCGCCGTGTCCTTCAGCAGCACCACGAGCTGGCTGACGATCGCGGGCATCATGGCCGTGACCGCCTGGGGCAGCAGGATCAGCCGCATGACCCCGTTCTTGCGCAGGCCGATTGAGTAGGCCGCCTCCGACTGCCCCTTGGGGAGGGACAGGACGCCGGCCCGGACGATCTCGGCCAGCACCGCGCCGTTGTACATGGTCAGGCCGAACACCAGCGCGGCGAACGCGGGGACGGTCACCACGCCGTAGTTGCTCTCGACGCCGAAGACGAACAGGAAGTTGTCCACGACGACCCGCTGCGCCTGCCCGAAGGGCGACTCGGCGATGACCGGGCTGACCAGCGGCGGCGCGAAGAACGCCAGGAAGATCAGGATCAGCAGCGGGATGGCGCGGAAGAACTCCACCACCGCGCCGGCCGGTACCCGGATCCACCAGTGGTCCGACAGGCGGGCGAGCCCGAAGACCGCGCCGAACAGCATCGCCAGCAACGACGCGACGGCCGCGGCCTTCAGCGTGTTCCACAGGCCCGGCAG
The DNA here is from genome assembly GCF_001942465.1 of Actinomadura sp. CNU-125. Classification (GTDB taxonomy): domain Bacteria; phylum Actinomycetota; class Actinomycetes; order Streptosporangiales; family Streptosporangiaceae; genus Spirillospora. The sequence continues at coordinate 43,145 of NZ_MKJY01000188.1, read as the reverse complement.
GATCAGGTTCGACCAGACGTCGCCGCGCAGGAACGGGTCCCACAGCTCGGACCGGAACTGGTCGCGTTCGTTGAGCTTCCAGACGACCGCCGCGGCGACGGCCAGCAGCGCGACGATCGTGACGCCCGTCAGGATCCGGTTGCGGGCTTCCGCCTTCGGCCCGGGGGCGTCGAAGAGGACGTTGGCCTCTCTGCTCATCGCGCCACCGCCATTCGCTTGGCCAGCCAGCCGAAGAAGAACCCGGTCGGCAGGGTCATGACCATGAAGCCCGCCGCGATCGTCAGGAACAGCGGGATCGCGGGCGGCTGGTTGTTCGGGTCGTCGAACAGTTCGTACATCACCGCTGCGGCCTCCAGGTACCCGGCCGCGATCACCACGGTGGTGTTCTTGATCATGGCGATCAGCGTGCTGCCCAGCGGTGCGATCACCGTCCGGAACGCCTGCGGGAGAATGATCAGGCGGAGCGACTGGACGAAGGACAGCCCGATCGAACGGGCGGCCTCCGCCTGCCCGAGCGGGACGGTGTTGATGCCCGAGCGCAGCACCTCGCAGATGAACGCCCCGGTGTAGGCGGAGAGCCCGATGACCGACCACCAGTACAGGTTCAGGGAGTCCGTCTCGGAGAACTTGATCCGCAGGGTGGTGGAAATGCCCAGGCTGCACAGCAGCAGGACAAGTGTCAGCGGCGTGTTGCGCACCACGTTGACGTAAACCGTGCCCACGACCCGCAGCAGCGGGATGGGCGCGACCCGGAACGACACGGCGATCGTCCCGATGACCATCGACAGCAGCGCCGTCATCAGCGCCAGCCGGATGGTCCCCCAGAAGCCTTCGAGGATGCGGTCGCCGTTCTCGAAGACCGGGCCGAAGTCGAGGAGGCCGAGCAGGTCTTCCATGACACTCCAGCGTGTTCAGGGCCGGGCCGGCGCCCCGAGCGGACGGGACGCCGGCGCGGCGCGGCCGATCGGAACGGTCAGGCGCAGCCCTCGAACTGCGGAACCGTCGTCGTCGGCTTCAGGCCGGTGCCCCCGAACCACTTGTCCAGCAGCTTCGCGGCGGTGCCGTCCTCGTACATCTTGGTGACGGCCGCGTTGACGGCCTCGCAGGTCTCGGTGTCGCCCTTGCGCATGCCGACGCCGTACTTCTCGTCGGTGAAGGGGTCGTTGATGACCGTGAACTCGCCCTCCTGCTGCTTGGCGAAGCCGCGAGGATCAGGTCGTCGGTCGTCACCGCGTCCAGGTCGCCGGCCTTCAGCTTCGCGACGCACTCGGAGTAGCTGGAGGCGGGCACCGGGGTCGCGTCGATGTCGAGCTTGCCGTCCGGCGGCGGGTCGATGACCCGCTTGTAGGAGTTCGACCCGGCGGCCTGGCAGAGCTTCTTGCCCTTGAGGTCGGCGGCCTTCTTGATCGAGTCGTCGTCGGCCCGGATCATGGTGTCCTGGTGGGCGACGTAGTACGGGCCGCCGAAGGAGACCTGCTTCTTGCGGGAGTCCGTGATCGAGTAGGTGGCGAAGATCAGGTCGACCTGCCCGCCGGTGATGAAGGTTTCCCGGTTGGCCGAGCGGGTCTCCTTGAAGGTGATGCCGTCCTCGGGGACGCCCAGCTCCTTGGCGACGTACTTGGCGACGTCGACGTCGAAGCCCTCGACGCCGCCGCTCGGCGTCTTCAGGCCCAGCGCCGGCTGGTCGTACTTGACGCCGATCGTGATCTTCTTGCTCTCCTTGACCCGGTCCACGATGCTCTCCGCATCGGTGGCCTCGGTGTCGCTGCCGCAGGCGCTCAGCACCAGCGCGAGCGCTGCGGCCGCGCCGATGGCGCCGCCGAAACGACGTACTCGCATGTCTCTTCCTCTGCTTCTGTCGGGGCCGGTGGCCACGGGCTTGCTGTTCGCGGGTGCTCGCTGTTCGCGGGTGCCGGGCTCAGTGGGTGAGGATCTTGGACAGGAAGTCCTTCGCGCGGTCGGTGCGCGCGTTGGTGAAGAACTCGTCCGGGGTGTTCTCCTCCACGATCTGGCCGTCCGCCATGAACACGACCTTGCGGGCCGCCTTGCGGGCGAACCCCATCTCGTGGGTGACGACGATCATCGTCATGCCCTCGCGGGCCAGGCCCGTCATGACGTCGAGCACCTCGTTGACCATCTCGGGGTCCAGCGCCGAGGTCGGCTCGTCGAAGAGCATCACCTTCGGCTTCATGGCGAGGGAGCGCGCGATCGCGGCGCGCTGCTGCTGCCCGCCGGAGAGCTGCGCCGGGTACTTGTGCGCCTGGTTGCCGATGCCGACCCGGTCCAGCAGCTCCATCGCGTGCTTCTCGGACTCCTGCTTGCCCTGCTTGCGGACCTTGACCGGCCCGAGCGTGACGTTCTCGAGGATCGTCTTGTGGGCGAACAGGTTGAACGACTGGAACACCATGCCGACGTCCGAGCGGAGCTTCGCCAGCTCCTTGCCTTCCTTCGGCAGCTCCTTGCCGTCCACCTTGATCGAGCCGCCGTCGATGGGCTCCAGCCGGTTGATGGACCGGCACAGGGTCGACTTGCCGCCCCCGGACGGGCCGATGACGACGACGACCTCGCCGCGGTCCACGGTGAGGTTGATGTCGCGGAGAACGTGCAGATCGCCGAAGTGCTTGTTGACGTTCTCCATCACGACGAGGGGTCCGCCGCCCGCGGTCTTCCCCTGCGGGGCGGAGTCGTCCGGCCCGTCGCCCTTGGTGAGCTCGGGCCCGCCTTCGCTGTCCGTCATGGGCTCGGACTTTACGACATGAGATTCGCAGAGCAAGTTTCCACGTGGTACCGATACGATCACGAAAACCCATATCGGCAAAGGCTTGCGACCTTCTTGGGGTAACCACTGGGACGCCCGTGACCACGGCGGCGTCCCGATCCGTGATGCGACGGTTACCGCGGCGAGACCCGTCGGCGGAGCGTGCCGCCGGAGCGTGTCGATCTTGCTCGGCGGGGCGCGTCCGGCGCGTACGCTTGGAACGTCATGAGTGCGCCTATGGAGACCGGCCCCCGCACGTACGAGATCCGTACCTACGGGTGCCAGATGAACGTCCACGACTCCGAGCGGCTGTCGGGGCTCCTGGAGAACGCCGGATACGTCCGCGCCGGCGATGCCGAGCCCGACGTGGTGGTGTTCAACACCTGCGCCGTCCGGGAGAACGCCGACAACCGCCTGTACGGGAACTTGGGTCACTTGCGTCCCGTGAAGGACGGCCACCCGGGCATGCAGATCGCCGTCGGCGGTTGCCTCGCGCAGAAGGACCGCGACACGATCGTCAAGCGCGCCCCCTGGGTGGACGTCGTGTTCGGTACCCACAACATCGGTTCGCTTCCCGCGCTGCTGGAACGGTCGCGCGTGCAGAGCGAGGCGCAGGTCGAGATCGAAGAGTCCCTGGTGACCTTCCCCTCGACGCTGCCGACGCGCCGGGAATCCCCTTACGCGGCCTGGGTGTCGATCTCCGTGGGCTGCAACAACACGTGCACGTTCTGCATCGTGCCGTCCCTGCGCGGCAAGGAGCAGGACCGCCGCCCCGGCGAGATCCTCGCCGAGGTCGAGGCGCTGGTCGGCGACGGTGTCCTGGAGGTCACCCTCCTCGGGCAGAACGTCAACGCCTACGGCTCGGGCTTCGGCGCGATGGCGGCGGCCCCGGACGAGGTGCGCGCGATGACGGCCGACGGCGGTTCGGCGTTCGCGGGGCTGCTGCGCGCCGCGGGCCAGGTCGACGGGCTGGAGCGCGTCCGGTTCACCTCGCCGCACCCCAAGGACTTCACCGACGACGTCATCGCCGCCATGGCCGAGACCCCGAACGTGATGCCGTCGCTGCACATGCCCCTGCAGTCCGGTTCGGACGCGGTGCTGCGCGCCATGCGCCGCTCCTACCGGCAGGAGCGTTTCCTCGGCATCATCGAGAAGGTCCGGGCGGCGATCCCGGACGCGGCGATCACCACCGACATCATCGTGGGGTTCCCCGGCGAGACCGACGCCGACTTCGAGGAGACGCTCCACGTCGTCCGGGAGGCGCGGTTCGCCTCGGCGTTCACCTTCCAGTACTCCAAGCGGCCCGGCACCCCGGCGGCCACCATGGACGGCCAGTTGCCGAAGGAAGTCGTGCAGGAGCGGTACGAGCGGCTCGTCGCGCTCCAGGAGGAGATCTCCTGGGCGGAGAACAAGAAGCAACTCGGCCGCACCCTGGAGGTCCTGGTCGCCGAGGGGGAGGGCCGCAAGGACGGCGAGACGCGGCGGCTGTCGGGCCGCGCCCGCGACAACCGCCTCGTGCACTTCCGGGCGCCCGACGAAGGCGTCCGGCCCGGCGACACGGTCACCGTGGAGGTCACCTACGCGGCGCCGCACCACCTCGTCGCCGACGGCGCCGTCCGGTCCGTCCGGCGGACGCGCGCGGGCGACGCGTGGGCGGCGCGGCAGGACGGCGGCGACGCCCCGAAGGGCGTCGCGCTCGGGATGCCATCGATCGGACGCCCCGCCGCCGCGGCCGCCGCGCCCGCCGGGTCGTCCGGTCCGGGCTGCTCGACCTGCCCCTAGGAGGCTCGGTCACGTGCTCATCTCGGCGGCGGTGTGCCCGCATCCGCCCATCCTGGTGCCCGCCATGGCGGGGGAGGCGGCGCGGGAGCGCGACGGTCTGCGCGCGGCGTGCGACGAGGCCGTCGGGCGGCTGGCGGCCGCCCTGCCGGACGCGCTGGTCGTCGTGGGCGGCGCACCCGGCACCGCCGTCCACCGGAGCGACGCCCACGCGACGCTCCGTCCGTACGGGCTGCCGTGGACCAGTCCCGACGTACCGGGCGAGGGCAGCGAGCCGCTGCCGCTGTCGCTGACGATCGGGCGGTGGTTGATCGAGCGCTACGGCGACCCGGCCGTCCAGGAGACGGGCTACCGTTCGGTGGCGTTCGACGCCTCGCCCGAGGAATGCCTGGCCATCGGCCGTGACGTCGCCGCATCCGCCGACCGCGTCGGCCTCTTGGTGATGGGCGACGGGTCGGCGTGCCGCTCCGAGAAGGCCCCCGGCTACCTCGACGAGCGCGCGGAAGCCTACGACGAGGCCGTGGCGCGCGCGCTCGGGGACGCGGACGCCGCAGCCCTGGCCGCGCTGGACCCCGGCACGTCCAGGGAACTGCGGGCCGCCGGGCGGGCGGCGTGGCAGGTGCTCGCCGGGGCGGCCGGCACCGGACGGTTCGGCGGCGAACTCCTCGCCGACGAGGCGCCCTACGGGGTCGCCTACTTCGTGGCGTCCTGGTCGGCCGCCCGGCCGGGACACGAGCAGGCGGGCCCCGGCCTGTAGCAGCCGGGACCCGGTCGGTTCGCCTTGGATCGGGCGGGGGTCAGGCGCGGCCTCCGGGGTCGTTCGGGCCCGGCTCGTCCATGCCGTGCTGCCCCGTGTCGCGCTGCCCCATGTCGCCCTGGCGCGCGTCGCCCTGGCCCATGTCGCCCCGGGCGCCGGTCTCGCCGCCGCCCCGGCCCTGCTGGTCGATGTAGTCGCCCGCCTTGCTCTGCGCCTTGTCGACCTTGTCGGCGTACTTGCCGCCCGTACGCTCGTCGATCATGTCCCCGGCCTTCTCCATGCCTTGCTTGGCCTTGTCGGGGTTCTGCCCGAGCATGTTCTTGACCTTGTCGACGATGGACATTGGAAAATCCCCCCGGATCCCTCGTCTCGGACGGCGCCGCGCGAGGTTCCCGCACGGCACCCCGTACAACCCGCCTATACCCGTTCTGTTGCCACAATTAAGCCCGTGACCTCTCCTGATGTGATCGCGGTCGTCGGCGCGACCGCCGCCGGCAAGTCCGACCTCGCCGTGGCACTGGCCCTGCGGCTCGGCGGCGAGGCGGTCAACGCCGACTCGATGCAGCTGTACCGGGGCATGGACATCGGCACCGCCAAGCTCGCGCGCGCCGAGATGCGCGGCGTCCCGCACCATCTGCTGGACGTCTGGGACGTGACGGCGACCGCGAGCGTCGCCGAGTACCAGCGGCTCGCCGCCGAGACGATCGCGGCGATCCGCGCGCGCGGCGACGTCCCGATCCTGGTCGGCGGCTCCGGGCTGTACGTGCGGGCCGCGGTCGACGAGATGGAGTTCCCCGGGACGGACCCGGCAGTCCGGGCGCGCCTGGAGGACGAGCTGGCGCGCGAAGGTTCGGCCGTGCTGCACGAACGTCTGCGTGGGGCCGACCCGGCGGCGGCGGAGGCGATCCTGCCGAGCAATGGACGCCGCATCGTGCGTGCTTGGAAGTCATCGAGATTTCGGGGCGCCCGTTCACCGCGACCCTGCCCGAGTACCGGTACCGCTACGGCACGGTCGTCCAGATAGGCGTGAGCGTGCCCAGGGACGAGCTGGACGAGCGCATCGCCGTGCGGGTGCAGCGCATGTGGGACGCGGGCCTTGTCGACGAGGTCAGGGCACTGGAGAAGCGGGGCCTGCGGGACGGGCTGACCGCCGGGCGCGCGCTCGGGTACGCCCAGGTGCTGCGTTACCTGGCGGGGGAGTGGACCGAGGAACAGGCAAAGGAGGACACGATCCGTACCACGCGGCGTTTCGCGCGCAGGCAGGAGTCGTGGTTCCGCCGCGACCCGCGCGTGCGGTGGCTTCCGTACGACGCACCTGACCTCGTCGAGCGCGCGCTTGCGCTCGTCCAAGACTGAGGTGGTCGGAGGGCCGCTTCGGAGCCCGGAAGGCGTCCCGGATCAATCGGGACACTTGCCCCTCTGCACCGGGACCCGCCCCCGCGTAATTTTCTTCTTGCACACCCTCTGGTGAATGGCCCGTACGGATCGAGATGGGAGCCTCGGTCCAGTGCGGTGCCAGAGGGCCGGTGGCGACCTTCTTGGCGGGGGGCGGTCACCGGCCCTCCCACCGGGTGGCGCGGCGCTTCGGCCGCGGGCCCGCGCGGAGACGACCTCAGGCGGCGTCGAGCGGCTGGACCCCGTTGACGGGGAGCCGGGCGCGGACGAGCGTGCCGCCCTCTGGGCCGGGCCCCACCGTGCAGGAACCGCCGAGTTCGGTCGCGCGCTCGCGCATCGACGCCATGCCGATCCCCGCGCGATCCTCTCGGGCAGCCCGACCCCGTCGTCGTTCACCGTGACGTGCAGGTCCCCGTTCAGGCACAGCCGCACCTCCGCGGACCGCGCGTTGGCGTGCCGGTGCACGTTCGTCAGCGCCTCCTGGACGATCCGGTAGGCGGCGACCTCGGCGGCGGCGGGCAGGCACCCGACCTCCCCCTCGACGTGCACGTCCACCTTGGGGCCGTCCCCGGAGGCGACGACGCCGCCGAGCGCCCGGATCGCCCCGGTCAGGCCGAGGTCGTCCAGTGCGGGCGGACGCAGTCCCTGCACCAGCTCGCGGATGTCGCCGATCGTGCGTCCCATGGTCGTGCGCAGGTTCTCCAGCAGCGCGTCCGCGGCTTCCGGGTCGGTCTTGAGGGTGATGCGGGCGGCGTCGACGGTCATCGCGAGGCTGGCCAGCGTCGGCCCGAGCCCGTCGTGCAGGTCGCGGCGGAGGCGGCGCCGCTCGTCCTCCCGGGCCCGCAGGATGCGCTCCTTGGACCGCTGCACGTCGGCGGCCAGCCGCGCCGCGTTCGCCAGCTCCGCGAGGTTGCGGGCGAGGATGCCCGACAGCCGCGGGTCCGGCGGCCGGGTGACGCCGAACCGCAGCCGTCCCACCGGCTCCCCGTGCCACACCAGCGGGATCAGGTGCGGGCGCTCGCCGGGCGCACCGTCCTCCGCCGAGATCATCCGGCCGTCGCGGTCGAGCACCTCGATGACCGCGCCCGACGCGTGCAGCGCCGACCGCGCGACCTCGGCGCCCACCGCCAGCGCGGCCCCCGGGTCGGCGGCGCTCTGCAGCCGCCGGTTGAGCCGGTCGGCGATCCGGTACGGGTCGCGCTCGCCGTGCACCACCCGGTTCACCGTCCGCTGGATGCGCCGCCGGGCCGGCTCGAACAGCGCGCCCGCCGCGATCGCCCCGGCCAGGCCGGCCAGCGTGCCCTGGCCCGCGACGAGCATGCTCGTCATGCCGAGCAGCGCGAAGTACACCCCGGTGATCACTACGGCGAGCCCCGCGTACACCAGCGTCCGGCTGACCACGAGGTCGATGTCGTACAGCCGGTACCGGGTGATGGCGAGCGCGATGCAGACCGGGACGGCCACGATCGTCAGGCTGCGCAGCGGATCGCCGATCGCGGTGTTCTCCCCGGCGTAGATGACCGCCTCGGCCAGCACGCCCGGGTAGACGACCCAGCCGATCTGCCGCCGCACGTCCGGCGACGACCGGACGAACCGGACCACGACCGACAGCACCGTCCCGGCCAGCGTGGCGAGGATCAGCGCGGCCACGGGCGCCGGAATCTGCGTGAACGGGTAGATCGACACCCCGTTGTGGAACCGGCGCGCGTCCGGGTCGATCGTCAGGTGGACGCAGACCACGACCGGCACCAGGCAGGCCATGGCCAGGATCGGCCGGAACCGCGCCGACACCAGCCGCCCGTCCGGGAAGAGCAGCGGCAGCACCAGCGTGAGGACGAACGTGTCGACCGCCCACAGCCAGGTGCCCAGCCACAGGAAGAACCCGGCGAGCGCCCATCCCCGCAGTTCCAGCCAGGGCCCCAGGTTCAGCGCCAGGACGTACACGGCCGCGCTGCGCCCGAGCCCATCATCAGCCAGCCGACCCGCAGGCGGGGCCGGTGCCGCAGCAGCAGGGCGGCCACGCCCGTCCAGCACAGCGCGACGAGGATCTCCGGATGCCACCACACCATCCGCAGGTCGGCGGGCAGGCGCGCGCCCACGGCGAGCGACGCGACGACCAGCGCAAGCGCGCCGAACGCGAGCAGGCGCGCCGCACGCCCCGCTCCGCGGCCCGCCCCGTGACTCTGGGCCACCGTCACCATCCTGGGCTCCCGGGTCAGAAAAGTAATGGAATGTTAAAGCGTCCAGGTCTCGGTCCTGCACTCATCAGGGCGTCCGTGTGCGGACAGCGTGGCCGCTTCCGGCCGCGACGGGCCGTGACCGGCCGCGCGGCACGGGTGTGCCGAGATATTAACCGGGCAAAACGGAAACTAGCCAAGAAAAGCCATGTCAGGGACACATACGGAACCTGGCGAAGACGCGCCGGAGACCGGACGCGCCGAACCGCCCGTCACGTCCGGACGTGACGGGCGGTTGGCGACGGCGTCGGCGTCGGCGTCGGCGGGCGAGCGGTACCGGTGCGGCGGGAGAAGGCTCGTCAGCTCCCGGCCTGCCGGGCCGGGGCGGGGAGGGCGGCCGCCAGGAGGGCGCGTACGCCGCGGCGGAGTTCGGCCGGGTCGACGTCGTCCAGGACGAGCCGCTGCAAGAGGAAACCGGGGACGACGCCGAACAGGGCCTTGCCCGCGGCCCGGGCGTCGGTGCCGGCGGGCAGGTGGCCGGCGTCGACCAGCCGCCCCACGTAGCGGATCCACGTGTCGCGCAGCGTGGTGATGGTGGCGGCGACGTAGCCGCTGATGTCGGGGTCGTACATCGCGAGCGCCCAGCCCTGCGGGGCCAGCCGCAGGATGCCGTCCCCGCCGGACATGTCCATGATGCGCGTGGCGAGCCGCTCGATGACCTCGTCGGCCGGCAGCAGGGGATCGCTGTCGACGAGGTCGTTCAGGTAGGAGTGGAGGTCGCCGACGACGGTCGACAGGATCGCTTCGATGATCTCGGTCTTGCTCTTGAAGTACCGGTAGACGGCCCCGGCCGAGAGTCCCGCCTCCGCGAAGATGTCCTGCATCGACGTCGCGTGGACGCCCTGGCGGATGAAGCACGCGCGGGCCGCGTCCAGGATCTGGCGCCGCCGCCGCTCCAGGTGCTCTTCGCTGACTCTCGGCATGGATCCCAATCTAAAACGAACGTCCGTTTCTTGACAAGCGCGGCGGGCGGTGTGACGCTCCTAAAGAGAACGGACATCCGCTTTTTTAGGAGCAGGTCGTGCAGTCCTCACTCGTCAAGCGCACCGCCGGGGTCGCCGTCGGCGCCGCGCTCGTTCAGCTCTTGATGATCGCCCTCTTCGCCTGGCCCGCCGCCCGGACGGCCCCGCGCGACGTCCCGATCGTCGTGGCCGGCCCCGGCGCCGCCGCGACGGCGCAACGGCTCGAACAGGCGAGCCCCGGCGCGTTCGACATCGAGATCCGGACGGGCGCGGACGACGCCCGCGCGGCGATCACCGACCGGGAGGCGTACGGCGCGATCGTCACGACCCCGGCGGGCCCGCAGGTGCTCACCGCGTCCGCCGCGTCCCCGATGGTGGCGCAGCAGCTCACCGCGCTCGCCGGGAACCTCGCCGGACCGCAGCGGGCCGCGCCCGTCCAGGACGTCGTCGCGGCCGACCCGGACGATCCGCGCGGCTCCGGGCTCGCGACGCTCATCCTCCCGCTGGTCATGTCGTCGCTCGCCGCCGCCGTGCTGCTGACGTTCGCGGTGCCGAGCGTCGCGTGGCGGGCACGCTCGCGCTGCTGTTCGCGTGCTCGGCGCCCTCGGCGTCGCGGGCGTCGCCTACGGGTGGCTGTCGCTCGTCCCCGGCCCCTTCCCGCTGGTCGCCGGTGTCGTCGCGCTCACGATCCTGGCGGTGACCGGCGGCGTCGCGGGCCTGCGCCGCCGCGTTCGGACGGCCCGGCCTCGGCCTCGGCGCGGTCGCGTTCATGTTCGTCGGCAACCCGATCTCCGGGGTGACCTCGGCACCGGAGATGCTGCCGGAGCCCTGGGGCGCGATCGGGCAGCTGCTGCCGCCCGGCGCGGCGGGCACGTTCATCCGGTCGGCGGTCTTCTTCGACGGCGCGGGCGCGGCCGTCCCGCTCGCGGTGCTGCTGGGCTGGGCGGCCGCCGGGTTCCTGCTGCTGGGCGTGGCCGGGCTCCGGGCGGCCAAGCGGGAGCCCGCCCGCGACCGCGAACCGGTGCCCGCCTGACCGCGATGCCGCGGGAGTCGCGGTTCGCCCGTCCCAGTGCGTGATCGATCGGTAGCCTTATGTGACCCGATCGCGTCGGAAGGGCGGACATGGCGGCGTTCCTGCTGCGCCGGACGGTACGCGCCGTCCTGCAGGCCGTGCTGGGGGCGAGCCTCGTCTACCTGCTGGCCGCCGCCGCGCTCGACCCGCGCGCCCACCTGGCGGGCCGCGCGCCGCGCCCGCCGGACGCCGTGATCGACGCCCGGCTCGCCCGCCTGAACCTCGACGCCCGCGTCCCGCCGTCCGTCCGCTACCGGACGTGGGCGGCGGGCGTCCTGCGCGGCGACTTCGGCCGGACGCTGGACGGGCGCCCCGTCGGCGCCGAACTCCGCCGGCGGCTCGGCGTCAGCGTCCGGCTCGTCCTGCCCGGCGCGGTCCTCGGTTCCGCCCTCGGCGTCGTCCTCGGCACGTGGGCCGCGGCGAGACGGGGCGGGGCCGCCGACCGGATCGTCTCGCTGCTCGCCTACGTGCTCGCGGCCGTCCCGGTGTTCGTCCTCGCCGTGCTCCTGCAGATCGCCGCGGTCGCCGTCAACGACGTCACCGGCGTCCAGGCGGTCACCTGGACCGGGGAGACGGCGCCGGGCACCGGCCCGCTCGACCGTGCCCGGCACATGCTCCTCCCGACGCTGGTGCTCGCGCTCGCCCACGCGGCCCCGCTCGCCCGCTACCAGCGCGCCCGGATGCTCGACGTGCTGACCGCCGGGTTCGTCCGCGCCGCCCGCGCGAAGGGCCTGCGCCGCCGCGGCGCGCTGCGCCGGCACGCCCTGCGGCCCGCGCTGATCCCGCTGACCGCGTGTGTCCCGCAGACCGCCGGGCTGCTGCTGCTCGGCGGCATGTTCGCCGAGCAGGTCTTCGCGCGGCACGGCCTCGGCGAATGGCTGGCCGACGCGGTCGCCCGCGGCGACGTCAACGCGGTCGCCGCCGTCGGCTGCCTGGTCGCCTGCGCGATCCCGGCCGCCGTGCTGGCCGGGGACGTCCTGCACGGGCTGCTCGACCCCCGCGTACGGGCCGCGTGACGCGCCGGACCGTCGCGGGCCTGCTGCTGCTCGCCGCGCCGCTCGCCCTCGCCGCCGCCGGACCGGCGCTCTCGCCGTGGGCATGGGACGACATCGACTTCGCCGCGTTCGGCGCGGGCCCGTCGCGGCGGCACTGGCTCGGCACCACGCAGAACGGGCGGGACGTGTTCGCCGTGACCGTGCACGCCCTGCGCCGGTCCCTGCTCATCGGCGCCGCCGTCGCCGCGCTCGCGACGTTCCTGGCGGCCCTCGTCGGCACCGCCGCGGGATTCGCGGGCGGCCGGGCCGACCGCGCGCTGATGTGGGGCGTGGATCTCCTGGTCGTCCTGCCGCCGTTCCTCGTCGTGGCCGTCCTGGCGCCCCGGACGGGCGGCGCCCTCGCGCTCGTCGCCGTCCTCGCCGCCCTCCTCTGGACGACCACCGCACGGATGGTGCGGGCCCTGACCCGCACGCTGCGCGAACGCGAGTACGTCCGGGCCGCCCGCCTCGGCGGCGTGAGCGCCCCGCGGACGATCGTCCGGCACGTCCTGCCGCAACTCGCGTCGCTGCTGGTGGTGGACGCGAGCCTGAACGTCGGGGCGGCGATCATCGCCGAGAGCGGGCTCGCCCACCTCGGGTTCGGAGTGCGGCCGCCCGGCGTCTCGCTCGGCACCCTGATCGCCGACGGCGGCACGGCCGTCCTCGCCCACCCCTGGCGGTTCGGGTTCCCGGCCGGGCTGCTGGTCGTGCTCGTCGTCGCCGTGCACCTGCTCGCCGACGGCCTGCGCGACGCCCTCGACCCCGCCGCCCGGTGACGGTACTGGAAGTCGCGGACCTACGGGTCCGCTACCCGCCGGACGTCCGCGCGGTGCGCGGCGCGGGCTTCGCGGTCGCCGCGGGGGAGACGCTGGGCGTCGTCGGCGCGTCGGGCTCCGGCAAGACCGCGCTCGCCCTCGCCGTGCTCGGCCTCCTCCCGGACGGCGGCGCGCCGACGGGTCGGTGCGGCTGCACGGCACCGAACTCCTCGGACGATCCGACGCCGACCTGTCCCGGACACGCGGCAAGGACCTGGCGATGGTGTTCCAGGACCTCTCCTCCCTCGATCCCTTCCAAAGGATCGGCGACCAGATCGCGGAAGCCGTCCGCATCCATCGGCGCACCCGTCGCACGGCGGCGCGCGCGCACGCCGTCGAACTGCTCGAACGCGTGGGCATCCCGGGTGCCGCCAAGCGCGCGCGGGCGTATCCCCACGAACTCTCGGGTGGGATGCAGAGACGCGTGCTGATCGCAATGGCGATGGCGAACGACCCGTCCGTCCTCATCGCCGACGAGCCCACCGCGGGCCTCGACGTCACCGTGCAGGCGCAGATCCTGGACGCGCTGCGCACCCTGCGGGCGTCCGGAACCGCGATCGTCCTCATCGCCCACGACCTCGGCGTCGTCGCCGGGATCGCCGACCGCGTCATGGTGATGCACGCCGGCCGCACCGTCGAGGAGGGCCCGGTCGAGGAGATCTACCGCGGCCCGAGGCACCCCCGCACGATCGACCTCCTGCGCGCGGCGCCCCGCATCGCCCGGACCCCCTCGGCGCCGCGCGCCCGCCCGTCCGGCCCCGCGGTGCTCGCGGTGAACGGGCTCGCCCGCGGCCACGGGCCGGTGCGGGCGGTGGACGGCATCACCTTCGACGTCCGGCGGGGCGAGACGCTCGCGCTGGTGGGGGAGTCCGGCTGCGGGAAAACGACCGCCCTGCTGGAGATTCTCCGGCTGTCGGCTCCGCGCCGCGGCCGTGTGACCGTCCTCGGCGAGGACACCGCCACGCTGCGCCGCGCCCGCCGCAAGGAACTGCGACGCGACGTCCAGCTCGTCTTCCAGGACCCGCTCGCGTCGCTCAACCCCCGAATGCGCGTCCGCGCCAGCATCGCCGAACCGCTGACCGCGTTCGGTTTGCCCGCACGACAGCGCGTCCGGGAACTCCTGGACCTCGTGGGGCTGGAGCCCGCCCACGCGGACCGCTACCCCCACGAACTGTCGGGCGGGCAAAGGCAACGCGTGGGCATCGCCAGGGCTCTCGCCCTGGAACCACGTCTCCTGCTCCTGGACGAACCCGTGGCGTCCCTGGACGCGCACGTGCAGGCGGGCGTGCTGAACCTCCTGCAAGAGATCCAATCCCGCTTGGGCCTCGCCTACGTGTTCGTCGCACACGACCTCGCGGTCGTGCACCAGATCGCCGACCGGGTGGCGGTCATGCACATGGGCCGCATCGTCGAACTCGGCCCGACCCCCGCGATCTACGAGACGCCTGCACATCCGTACACGCGCGCGCTTTTGGCCGCGATCCCGATACCCGACCCGATCCTTGAGCGCGCGCGCCCCCGCGTCGTCCTGCACGGCGACGTCCCCGACCCCGCGAACCCTCCCGACGGGTGCCGCTTCCGTCCGCGCTGCCCGCTCTATCCCGCGCTCGCCCCGGTGCAGCGCACCCCGTGCGACGCATCGGACCCGCAGCCGCGCGCCACGGCCCGTCCCGACCACCAGGCCGCCTGCCACCACCCTCTCCCCCCGCAAGGAGCCCACCCGTGACCCTCCGACAACGACCCGCCCGCCGCGATGCCCCCCACCCTGCCGTCCGGCTGCTTGGAACCGTCCTGCAGAGGCATATGGCCACCCGGGTTCGGTGGGGGATCGGTGTCGTGCTCCTTGCGGTGCCCGTTATGTGCGGGGGCGCCGGGTGCACCGGCGGCGGGGCCGAACAGGCGGCGACCGCCGTGTTGCCTCGTTCGGACGTCAATCCGATGCCGCGCGATCGTCTACGGGACGGGGGCAGGTTGCGTTGGGCGCTGCCGGAATTCCCCGTGCAGTGGAACTTCCACCACGTGAACGGCAAAACCGGATCGGCCGCACGCGTCCTGCAAGGGGTTCTGCCCTACCTCATGCGAGCGGACGAGAAAGGCGTGGTGCATTCTGTGCCGGAGTACCTTCGCTCGGCCGAGGTAAAGCGCACCGGGCGTGGGCAGACGGTCGTTTATCGGCTCAATCCGAAGGCGCGGTGGTCGGACGGGCGGGCCATCGGATACCGGGACTTCGCTGCGCAGGCGCGCGCGCTGTCCGGACGGGGTTCGCGGTACGAGATCGCCGACGACACCGGGTACCGGCGCATCGAGCGCGTCGAGCGCGGCGCGGACGAGCACGTCGTGAAGGTCGTCTTCGCGCGGCCGTACGCGGACTGGCGGAGACTGTTCAGCCCGCTGTACCCGGCCGCCGCCTACGCCGATCCCCGGGCTTTCAACCGCGGGTGGCGCGACCGGCTGCCCGTCACCGCGGGTCCCTTCACGGTCGCCGGCGTCGACCGGACGGGCGAGACGGTCACGCTCGTGCGCGATCCCGGCTGGTGGGGGCGGCCCGCGAAGCTCGACCGGATCGTCTACCGGGCCATGGACCCGGCGGCGATGCCGGGCGCGTTCGCCAACGGGGAGATCGACCTGATGGACGTCGGGCTGGACACCGGCGCGCTGCGGCGCGTCCGGCGGGCGTCCGGCGCCGAGGTGCGCCAGGCGGCCGGGCCGGACCGGCGGCTTCTCACGTTCAACGCCGGCGGGCCGATCCTCTCGGACGAGCGGGTCCGGCGCGCCGTGATGCTCGGCATCGCGCGGGAGACGATCGCCCGCTCCGACCTCGCGGGCCTCGGAGTGCCTGTGCGGACGCTCGGCAACCACTTCTACGTCAACACCCAGCAGGGCTACCGCGACAACTCGGGCACTTTCGGGCGCCATGACCCGGCGCGGGCGGCCCGGCTCCTGGACGAGGCGGGCTGGACGATGCGGGGCCGGTACCGCGTCAAGGACGGGCGGACGCTCGCGCTCCGGTTCGTCGTCGCGGCCGGGCAGCCGATCGGTACACGCGAGGGGGAACTGGCGCGCGCGCTGCTCGAACGTATCGGCGTCCGGGTGGATATCGAGCCCGTTCCGGCCGAGGACCTGTTCGGGCGGCATGTCACCAAGGGAGACTTCGACATCGTCCCGTTCTCGTGGCTCGGGACCCCGTTCCCCGTGTCGTCGATGAGGGCGGTTTACGCCCGTCCACGTGAAGGGAGGGTGCAGCAGAACTATTCAGGGGGCGGGACCGCGGCCATTGACTCGGCCCTGGAACGGGCCCTAACGACGATGGGATCGGAGGTTCACGTCCTTGTGAACCGTGCCGATCGTCTGGTCTGGCAGGAGGCGCTCGTCCTGCCGCTGTACCAGCGTCCCCAGCTCGTCGCCGCGCGCGCCGACCTCGCCAACATCGGCGCCTGCGGTTTCCACCAGCCCGCCTACGAGGACATCGGGTTCACTCAGGACGCCCCGGACGACGACGGGTAGGGCAGTTCGATGCCCGTGAGGTCGCTGGTGTAGCGGGCGTTCCACACGAACAGCTTCAGGTCGCCCGCCGACACGCCCGTCCGGACCGGAAGGTCGGAGGCGATCCGCACCAGATAGGACGCGCCCGCGGGCATCATCCGCGTGCCGGCCTCCTCGAACGGGGGCTCGGCTCGGTCGACGCGGGCGATGATCTCGCTGTGGTTGGGCAGCGTGCACATGTCCTCGGGGATGCCGCTCTGCGGCATGCACCGCTCCTGCGCGTCCTTCGGCACCTGCGCCTCGGGCATGAACAGGTCGGCCGGGAAGTCGAGGAGGACGGGACGGCGCTGCGTGTTCGTCAGCACGTAGTCGGCGTAGGCGTACGTCGTCCCCGAGGGCGGCGCCTCGGTCGCGCCGAGCGGCTTCGCGTCCGTCCCGGACCCGACGGCCGCGAGGCTGTAGCCGTACCCCTCCGGGGTGGTGAAGCTCACGGACGCGCCGGTCTCGGGCGCGGGCCGCGAGCCGACCGTCGGGGAGGCGCCGCTCGCGCCGCTGGCCCGCGCCGGTTCCGACCCGCCGCCCGCATCGCCGGATCCGGGCCGCAGGACGACGATCCCGGCGGCGATCGCGGCGATCCCGACGGCGCCGGTGAGCGCTCCGGCGAGGCCGAGCCGGCCGGCGCCGGTCCGCTCCGGTTTCCGCCGCCTGCGTCCCGCGGACCGCGGCTGGTTGCCGTACGACATGGTCTCCGTGCTCCCCTCGGCCCGCCTGCGTTCGGATCGGTTACTGGGTGCTGCCTGTGGGCGGCCAGTTACGATACCGGACACCCGATTTCATGTCGGACGGGCCGCCCTTGACGCGAGAAATACCGAACCACTAGGGCGAATGCCTACGAACCGCGTTCGATGAGCGCGTTCCGGCCGAGCCCCCGCAGGGACGCGTCGAGCACCTCCACGGTGTGCGCGATCGCGATGCCGGTGCCCTGGCGGCGCAACGCGCCCGCTATCTGCATCGTGCATCCGGGGTTCGCGGCGACCAGCAGCTCGGCTCCGGTCGCGGCCACGTTCGCCGCCTTCCGGTCGCCGAGTTCGCCCGCCGCGTCCGGCCGCAGCAGGTTGTAGGTTCCGGCCGAGCCGCAGCAGACGTCGGGATCGGCGATCTCCCGGACGTCCAGTTCCGGGATCCCCGCGAGCAGCTCCCGAGGCTGGCTCCGCACGCGCTGCGCGTGCGACAGGTGGCACGCGTCGTGGTAGGCGACGGTGACCGGAAGCGGCCGCCGCTCCGCGCGGGGGCCCAGCTCGGCGAGGAACTCCGCGACGTCGCGGGTGCGTTCCGACAGGCCCTCCGCCCGCCGTGCCCAGGCCGGATCCCCGGCCAGCAGCGCCCGGTACTCCTTCATCGACGACCCGCAGCCCGCCGAGTTCACCACGACGACGTCCACGCCCTCGAACGCCTCGATCGTCCGCCGGGCGAACGCGCGCGCCTCGTCCTCGCGTCCGGCGTGCATCGACAGGGCGCCGCAGCACCCCTGCCCGCGCGGGACGACGACGTCGCACCCCTCCAGCGCCAGCACGCGCGCCGTCGCCGCGTTGACGTCCGGGAAGAACTCGCCCTGCACGCAGCCCACCAGCATCCCGACCGTGGCGCGCCGGTCCCCGCGCGCGGCGACGCGCTCCGGCAGCCGGGGCGCCGGGCCCAGCGGCGGCGCGAGCCGTTCCATCGCCGCCAGCGACGGCGACACGCGCTCCAGCACCCCCGAACGGCGGACGAACCGGTCCAGACCCGACCGCTGGTACGCGCGCAGCGGCCCGCGCAGCGCCCGCAGCCGCCGCCGGTACGGGAACAGCCGGAAGATCAGCTCGCGGACGGCCCGGTCCCGCAGCGGTCGCGGATGCTCGCGCTCCACCTCGGCCCGCGTCAGCTCGATCAGCCGGTCGTACCGGACGCCCGACGGGCAGGCCGTCACGCACGCCATGCAGCCGAGGCACCGGTCAAGTGCTCGACCATCGGCCCGCCGAGCGGCTCGCCCTTCGCGTGCTGGTCCATCAGGTGGATGCGGCCGCGCGGCGAGTCCATCTCCTCGCCCCACAGCACGTACGTGGGGCAGGTCGGCAGGCAGAAACCGCAGTGCACGCAGTCGCCGAGCAGGTTCGTCAGCTCGTTCGGCGATCCGGGCGCGGACGGTTCGGGCGAGGGGGATGCGGGCGAGGGGGCGCTCATCAGATTCCTCCCGTGAAACGGCCGGGGGACAGCCTGTGATCGGGGTCGAACTGGTCCTTGACGCGCCGCATCAGCGACAGGGCGGGCACCGGGCCCCACACGTCGACGGCGTCGCGCACGTCCCGCGGGGCGTAGCGGACGACCGCGCCGCCCTTGTGGCGGGCCAGCGCGGCCCGCACCCCGGCGAGGACCGCCGGTGCGCCGTCTGACGGCAGCCCCACGTACCCGTGCCCGTCCCCGCTCCACGTCACGGCGGGGCCGTGGCCGTCCTCCCGCAGGGCCGTGAGCAGGTCGCGGAGCGCGGGCGGGGGTGCGGCGACGTCGAGCAGGACCGTGCCGTCCGGGTAGCGGCCCCATCCGTCGGGTGCGTCCTCCGAGACTCGCGCTGCGTCGCCCAGCAGTTCGACCGTTTGCGCGGCGCGCGCGCGGACGCCGTCCGGGACGCCTTCCAGCAGGACGGCCACCGTTCCAGGGGAGAGGTACTCGACCGCACTCGGTACCACGGGTGAATGCAAGAGAGCCTGCACCGCTTCGTGTGCTTCCTCTGGGCCGTCCACGGGACGCGTGACGAATGCGCGAGCCGTTGGGATCGGATGCAGACGGAACGTGGCTTCGACGATGAGGCCCAGCGTCCCGTACGAGCCGCAGAACAGCCGTCCGAGGTCGTATCCGGCGACGTTCTTGACGACCTTGCCACCCGACTTCGCCAATTGACCGTCCGCCCGGACGATCGTGAGCCCGATGACCAGATTCCGTGGGGTTCCGTAAAGGGTCCGGAGCGGACCCGCCGCGCCTGCCGCGATCGTCCCGCCGACTGTGGAACCGGGGATCGGCAAGTCCAGGGCGAGCCGCTGTTCTTTACCTGCGAGCTCCTCGCTCAGCCGTTCCAGCGGCATGCCCGCCTGCGCGGTGGCCACAAGGTCTCCGGCCGCGTGCTCCACCAGGCGGTCCAGCCGCCGCGTGTCCACGATCAGATCGCACCGGTGCGGAGGCGTCCCCCAGTCCAGCCGGGTCTCGCCGCCGCGCGGGACGACCGCCAGCCCGTGCTCGGCGGCGACGCGCATCACCTCGGCGGCCTCGCCGACCGTCCCGGGCGCCGCGACGACGGCGGGCTCGACGCCCAGCACGCCCTCCTCCGGCTCGCCCGGACGGACGTCGCCGCAGACCTTCGCCAGGGCGTCGAGCGCATCGCCGGGCGTACCGCCGGGGGCGTCGCCGCCGGTCGTGGCGCCGCCGGTCTCATCGCGGGGCCGCATCAGAACAGGTCCGCCTTTCCCTCGAACGGGTGGGGTCCCTTGCGCACTCCCGGAACCTCTCCGCAGAGGCGCGGCGTCGGGAAAACCTTCCCGGGGTTGCAGAGCCCCGCAGGGTCGAACCCGCACCGAACCATCTGCATGGTGTCCAGGTCGGCCTCGGTGAACATGCGCGGCATGTACCGGGACTTGTCCACCCCCACGCCGTGCTCGCCCGTGATGGACCCGCCATGCTCGATGCAGAGATCCAGGATCGCGCCCGACACTTCCTCTGCGCGCGCGCCCGCACCCTCCTCGGCGTCGTCGAACAACACCAGCGGATGCAGATTGCCGTCCCCCGCGTGGAAGACGTTCGCGACCCGCACCCCGGACTCGGCCGACAGTTCGTCGATGCGCGCGAGCACCCGCGGCAGAGCCGTCCTTGGGATGACGCCGTCCTGGACGATGTAGGCGGGGCTGATCCGGCCCACCGCCGCGAACGCGGACTTGCGGCCCGTCCAGATCAGCGCCCGCTCCGCGTCGTCCGCCGCCACCCGGATCTCGAACGCGCCCGCGTCCCGGCACAACCGCTCGACCTGCGCGAACTGCGCCGCGACCTCCGCCTCCGGACCGTCCAGCTCCACGATCAGCACGCGCCCGCGCCCGGCGGGTACTCGCACCGCACCGCCGCCTCGGCCGCCTCGATCGACAGCGCGTCCATCATCTCGATCGCCGCCGGGACGACGCCCGCGCCGATGATCGCCGACACCGCCGTCCCGCCCGCCTCGATCGACCCGAACGCCGCGAGCAGCGTCTGCACCGTCTCGGGCACCCGCGTCAGCCGTACGGTGATCTTCGTGGTGATGCCGAGCGTCCCTTCCGCGCCGACGAACACGCCGAGCAGGTCGTAGCCCGGGCCGTCCGCCGACAGCTCCACCAGCTCCCCGTCCGGCGTGACGACCTCGCAGGCCAGCACGTGGTGCGCGGTGAACCCGTACTTGAGGCAGTGCGCGCCGCCGGAGTTCTCCGCGACGTTCCCGCCGACCGAGCAGATCTGCTGGCTGGACGGGTCGGGTGCGAAGTAGTACCCGTACGGCCGCGCGGCCCGCGTCACGTCCAGGTTGATCACCCCGGGCTCCACCACCGCCCGCTGCCCGGGAACATCGATCTCCAGGATCCGCCGCATCCGCGACGTCACGATCAGGACGCCGTCCGCGCGGGGGAGCGCCCCGCCCGACAGGCCCGTCCCCGATCCGCGCGCCACGTACGGGACGCCCGCCGCCGCGCACTCCCGGACGACCGCCGCGACCTGCTCGGCCGTGTCCGGCAGGACGACGAGGGCGGGCGTGCACCGATGGTTCGTCAGCCCGTCGCACTCGTACGTCCGCAGCCGCACGGCGTCGGTGATGATCCGTTCCGGTCCCAGCGACGCGTTCAGGCGCCGCGCGAGCGCCTCCAGCTCCGGCTCCATCCCTGCACGATCCTCCCTGCCCCCGCCCACCCGCAATGCACGGGCGACCGCGGTGGCCCGTGGACCACCGCGGCCTGCCCGGCCGGTCGAACCACCCGGTCAAACCATCCGGGTCAGCTCATCCGCTCGTAGGCGGGGGTGGTGAGGAACTCGGAGTAGTCGTCGGCCAGGGTGACCTCCTTGAACAGGGCCACGGCCTGGTCGTAGCGGGGCTCGTTGAACGCGTCGCCCAGCTCGGCGCGGATCTTGCCGAGCTCCTCGTCCAGCAGCTCCTCCACCCACTCCTTGGTGATCTTCCGGCCCTCGGCGGTGGAGACGCCGTTGTAGATCCACTGCCACACCTGCGAGCGGGAGATCTCGGCGGTGGCCGCGTCCTCCATCAGGTTGTGGATCGCGACGCGCCCGCACCGTCCAGCCAGGTCGCCAGGTAGCGCAGCGCCACGTCGACGTTGCCGCGCAGTCCCGCCTCGGTGATGTCGCCGGGCGTCGCCTTGATGTCGAGCAGGTCGGCGGCGGTGACGTTCACGTCCTCGCGGAGCCGCTCGCGCTGGTTGGGCTTGTCGCCCAGGACGCCGTCGAAGACCTCGCGGCAGACCGGGACCAGGTCGGGGTGCGCGACCCAGGAACCGTCGAACCCGTCGCCGGACTCGCGCGTCTTGTCGCCCCGCACCTTCTCCAGCGCGACCTTGTTGACCTCTTCGTCCCGGCGGGACGGGATGAACGCCGCCATGCCGCCGATCGCGTGCGCGCCGCGCTTGTGGCAGCTGCGCACCAGCAGCTCGGTGTAGGCCCGCATGAACGGCGCCGTCATCGTGATCGCGTTGCGCTCGGGCAGGACGAAGTCGGTGCCGCGGTCGCGGAACTTCTTGATGACCGAGAACAGGTAGTCCCAGCGGCCGGCGTTCAGGCCCGCCGAGTGGTCGCGCAGCTCGTAGAGGATCTCCTCCATCTCGAACGCGGCCGGGATCGTCTCGATCAGGACGGTCGCGCGGATGGTGCCGCGCGGGATGTTCAGGTGGTCCTGGGCCAGGTTGAAGGCGTCGTTCCAGAGCCGCGCCTCCTGGTGGGCCTCCATCTTCGGCAGGTAGAAGTAGGGGCCTTGCCCTTGTCGATCTGCCGCTGCGCGCTGTGGAAGAGGTAAAGACCGAAGTCGAACAGCGACCCGGACATGGGCTCGCCGTCGATCAGCAGGTGCTTCTCCTCCATGTGCCAGCCGCGCGGCCGGACCACGATGGTCGCCAGCTCGCCGTCGTCCTTGAGCGCGTAGGACTTGCCGCTCTTGGCGTCGGTGAAGTCGATGGTGCGGTCGAGGGCGTCCCGGAGGTTGAGCTGCCCCTCGATCATGTTGTTCCACAGCGGGGTGTTGGCGTCCTCGAAGTCGGCCAGCCACACCTTCGCGCCAGAGTTCAGCGCGTTGATCGTCATCTTCCGGTCGGTCGGCCCGGTGATCTCGACGCGGCGGTCCTCGAGCCCCGGCGCGGGGTCGGCGACGCGCCACGAGTCGTCCGCCCGGACGCTCGCGGTCTCGGGGAGGAAGTCGAGCGTCCCACCCGCCGACAGCCGGCGCTGCCGCTCGGCGCGGGCCGCGAGGAGCTCCTTGCGGCGGCCGCCCAGCTCGCGCTGCAGGGCGGCGAGCAGGCCGAGCGCCTCCGGCGTCAGGATCTCCTCGTACCGGTCGCCGAGCGGCCCGGCGATCTCGATGCCGTCCTCGTTGCCCATCTGCGCGCCCTTTCGTATAGCGAAATTTCGTTTCTGTTACGCGAAGAACGTTACTTGGCGGTACGTGCGCCGGTCAACGCGGGCCCCGGCCTGCGGCCGCTTTCGCGTCCCGAGCGCGTCCTGCTCCTGCCCTCCCCTCCGGCGCCCGCCGCAACCCACCGCGGGCCCACGGCGGCCCCCGCCGCGGAACCGGTGCTTAAGCAGGTGACGCGGGGGACGCCGCGTGAGACGATCGCCGGGAAGACACAGCCGCGCCGCGGCGTTCTACCGAGGACATATGACTCAACTTTTCAGTGCAGACCAGACCACGGACGAGTTCGAGCCGATGACCGGCGAACTCGACCTAGAGGACCGGCGGGCACTGCGTCGCGTCGCCGGGCTGTCCACCGAACTGACCGACGTCACCGAGGTCGAATACCGTTCCCTGCGGCTGGAGCGGGTCGTCCTGGTGGGCGTCTGGACCGAGGGCACCGCCGAGGCCGCCGAGAACTCCCTGCGCGAACTCGCGCTGCTCGCCGAGACCGCCGGGTCCGAAGTGCTCGAAGGACTCGTGCAGCGCCGCTCCCGGCCCGACCCGGCCACCTACATCGGTTCCGGCAAGGCCGCCGAACTGCGCGACGTCGTCATCGCCACCGGCGCCGACACCGTCATCTGCGACGGCGAACTCGCCCCCAGCCAGCTGCGGCACCTTGAGGAGACCGTCCAGGTCAAGGTCATCGACCGGACGGCCCTGATCCTCGACATCTTCGCCCAGCACGCCAAGAGCCGCGAGGGCAAGGCGCAGGTCGAGCTCGCCCAGCTCGACTACCTGCTGCCCCGCCTGCGCGGCTGGGGCGGCAACCTGTCCCGGCAGGTCGGCGGCCGCGCCGCCGGCGGCGTCGGGATCGGCGGCCGCGGACCCGGCGAGACCAAGATCGAGCTGGACCGGCGGCGGATCCGCACCCGGATGGCCAAGCTGCGCCGCCAGATCGCCGAAATGTCCAAGTCGCGCGACACCAAGCGCGGCGGACGGCGCCGCCACGAGGTGCCGGCCGTCGCCATCGCCGGCTACACCAACGCGGGCAAGTCGTCCCTGCTCAACCGGCTCACCGGCGCCGGGGTCCTGGTGGAGAACGCCCTGTTCGCCACCCTCGACCCGACCGTCCGGCGCGCCGAGACCCCCGGCGGCCGCGCCTACACGCTGGCCGACACCGTCGGGTTCGTCCGGCACCTGCCGCACCAGCTCGTCGAGGCGTTCCGCTCGACGCTGGAAGAGGTGTCCGACGCGGGACTCGTCCTGCACGTCGTGGACGGCTCCGACCCCGACCCGGAGGCGCAGATCGACGCCGTCCGGGAGGTCCTGCGCGAGATCGACGCCCAGAACATCCCCGAGATCATCGTGATCAACAAGGCGGACGCCGCGGACGAACTGGCGATCGCCCGGCTGCGGCGCCGCGAGCCGAACAGCGTCGTCGTCTCCGCCCGCACCGGCTTCGGCATCGAGGAACTGCGCGAGGCGATCGAAGCCGGGCTGCCCGGCCTCGAGGCCGAACTGCACGTGCTCGTCCCGTACGAGCGGGGCGACCTGGTCGCGCAGGTCCACGAGCGCGGCGAGGTCCTCAAGCAGGAGCACATCGCCGAGGGCACGATGCTGCACGCGCGTGTGCCCGAAGACCTCGCCGCCGAACTCGCCCGGTTCGAGGCCGCCTCGGCCTGACCCGTTCCGAGTGATCGCGAACCCCGCCGGACGTCCGTTCGGCGGGGTTTTCGGTCGAGAATCGACCGAATTCCGGCCATTCCTAAATGTGCGCACGGTCGCCGTACGGTGACAGCTTCGCCAATCGACTTGACGGTTCGGTCGAATTCCGTACGGTCATAGGGCTAGGACGAGGTGATGTCCGTCGATGCACCGCGTTCAAAGGTTGTCGGACGGGCCGTCAGTGCACTACCGTGACGGAACCGATATCTCCGGTCGCGTTGCCTGTGGTGGTCGCACGATCACCCAACCCTCCAACGGTGAATCGCCGGCACCCAGTCGGCGTTTCGGATCGAGAGCAGGTGGACCACTTCATGGCGTCCGGTACGTCGTCTCATCAGGGCCGGTGAACCAATGACGGTACGGCTGTTGACGAACATCGGCAGGCTCTGGACGGGCACCGACGTCTGCAGCAACGCCGCCGTGCTCATCCACGACGACCGGATCGTCTGGGCCGGCCCCGCGTCCGACCTCCCGCAGAGCGTCCCCGGCGTCATCGACGACATCGTCGACGTCGACCACGTGGAGAACCTCGGCGGCGGTCTCGTCACCCCCGGGCTCATCGACGCCCACGCCCACCCCGTCTACGCGGGGAACCGCTGGGCCGAACTCGCCATGCGCACCAGCGGCTCGTCCCACTCGGCCATCGCGGCGGCGGGCGGCGGCGTCAACTCGACCGTCACCGTCACCCGCGGCACCGACCCCTGGACCCTGTGCAACGGCGTCCGCGAACGCCTCCGCCAGTGGATCATCGCCGGGACCACCACCGTCGAGGCCAAGACCGGCTACCACCTCACCCGCGACGGCGAGCTCGCCGACATCCGGATGCTGCGCTCCCTCGAATCCGAGCCGTCGATGCCGCGCATCCACGCGACGTTCCTCGCCGCGCACATCCTCCCGCCGGAGTTCTTCGGCCGCCGCCGCGACTACATCGAGGCCGTCCGCCTCTGGGCCGGCGACGCCGCCGTCGCCGGTGCCGACAGCATCGACGTCTACTGCGACGAGGGCCACTTCACCGCCGAGGAGGCCCGCGCCCTCCTGCTCACCGGCAAGCGCGCGGGCCTGAAGGCCCGCATGCACGCCTGCGCCAACGAGCGCGTCGGCGCCGCCCAGGTCGCCGCCGAGGTCGGCTGCGCCTCCGCCGACCTGCTCACCCAGGCCAACGACGACGACATCAAGGCGCTCGCCCACGCCGGCGTCACCGCCACCGTCTGCCCCGGCAGCGCCCTCAACAGCAGCCGCGCCCCCGCGCCCGTCCGGCAGATGCTCGACCGCGGCGTCACCGTCGCCCTCGGCACCGACCACAACCCGGGCCAGTGCGGCATCACCTCCATGCCCCTGGTCATCGGCCTCGCCGTCGCCATGTTCGGCCTCAGCGTCACCGAGGCGCTCCGCGCCGCCACCCTCGGCGGCGCCGCGGCCCTCCGCTACGGCGACCGCGGCTCCCTCGCCCCCGGCATGCTCGCCGACATCGTGCTGTGGGACGCCGACCACGAGGGCGCCTTCGCCTGGGCCTTCGGCCTCCGCGCCCACCGCGTATGGCGAGGCGGAGTCCCCGTCCAGCCCTGACCCTCGGACCTCCCGACCCGCCGAGCGCACGTCACCCAAGAGCCGGGCGCACCACGCCCGGCCCCGACCCACGGACGGCACCAGGGCGCGGACGCGGACGGTGCCAACCCACGGACGATGCCAGGGCACGACGCGGACGGTGCCAACCCACGGACGGCGTCAGGGCGCGGGCGGCATCAGGGGTGCGGAACGCCAAGAGACGACGGACCGCCTCGCAGCCTGGCCGGCATCGAAACGTGGACGGTACCGCCTTCCGGACGCCGGCGGGGCACGGTCCCCGGGCGCGGCGACCGAAGTTATCCACAGCCGCGAAATCTTGGACGACGCCGCACCACGGCCTTTTAACGTCGGCGACATGAGAGCGTCCGACCGTCTGCAGGCACTCGCCGATCGGGTGCGGGCCCCGGCCGCGCCCCCGCGGGAACCGCCCGCGGCCCGCTTACGCGCGGCACCCGACCGTCCGGGCGTCCGCGCACTCGTCATCGTCGCGGTGATCGCCGCCGTGGTGGCCGCCGGGTACCTGTGGGCGTCCCGGCCGCGCCCGCAGGCCGCACCGGAGCCGGACGCGAGCGCCGCGACGCTCGCTGCAGGCCCGAGCGGGACGGACGCGCCGAGCGGGGCGAGCGGCCCCGGACCGCCCACGCAACCCTCCGGCACGGTCGTCGTCCACGTTCTCGGAAAAGTGCAGAAACCAGGCGTGATCACGCTCCCGGCGGGCTCCCGCGTAGCCGAGGCGATCAAGGCGGCCGGAGGCGTTCGGCGGGGTGCGAAGACGGGCCCCCTCAACCTCGCCCGCAAGGTGGTGGACGGGGAGCAGATCCCGGTGGGCGTCCCCGCCCCGACGCCGCCGCCCGGCGTATCGCCGACGGCGCCGAGCGGCGGCGGGACGCCGGTGAACCTCAACACCGCCACCGTCGACCAGCTCGACGAGCTGCCCGGCGTGGGGCCGGTCCTCGCCGCTCGCATCATCGAGTACCGCACCCAGAACGGCGGCTTCCGCTCCGTCGAACAACTCCAGGACGTCAACGGCATCGGTGCCAGCCGCTTTGCCGACCTCAAGTCACGAGTGCGCATTTGACCGTCTCCCACCCAGAGGCGGGGGACGCACAAAGGAAGCCCAATGAACGCTGAACCGATCTTCCGTGCGCTGTGCGGGCGGGGTGCGGAATGAACCACGATCTCCGGCTCGTCCTGCCCGCCCTGGCGGCGTGGCTGACGGCCGCCGTCGCCATCGGGGTCGCCCCGGCCGTGTCGTACGTCCTGGCGGCCGCCGCGGCGTCGCCGCCATCGTCGTCCTGGTGCCCCGCCGGGCCGAGGCGGCACCGCGCCCGATCATCGCCGGGGCGGTGCTCGCCTGCGCCGCCGCCTCCGCGATCGGCGTCGCGCTGCGCGCCACCGCGGTCGGCACCGGCCCGGTGCCCGACCTGGCCCACGCCGGACGCACCGCGACCGCCGAGGCCGTCGTCACCGGAGACCCGCAAACGAGCGCCTCGGCACGGCGGACGATCACCGTCCGGGCGCGCGTGGAAACCGTGCGGCACACCGATGTCCGCGTCCCGGTCCTGCTCATCGCGCACGACCGCCGCTGGCTTGGCCTCGTCCCCAGCCAGCGGGTGCGGTTCACCGGCAGGTTCCGCGAACCCCGCGGCGACAACCTGCTGGCGGCCGTGGTGCTCGTCCGCGGCGCACCGTCCGACCTGTCCCCGCCGTCCGGCGTGCAGCGCGCCGCCGAGACCGTCCGCGCCAGGCTGCGCGCCGCCACCGAAGACCTTCCGCCCGGGCAGCGTGGGGTGCTGCCCGCCATGGTGGTGGGCGACACGTCCCGGATCCCGCCCGATCTCGCGGACGACTTCCGGACGGCGGGGCTCACCCACCTCCTCGTCGTGTCCGGCGCGAACCTGGCGATCGTGATCGGCGCGGTGATCGGGCTGTGCCGCCTCGCCGGGCTCGGCCGCCGCCGAGCGCCGCCCCTGGCGGCCCTCGCGGTATGCGCGTTCGTCGTCGTGGTCCGGCCGGAGCCGAGCGTGCTGCGCGCGACCGTCATGGGCGTCGTCGGCCTGCTCGCTCTGTTCACCGGACGCCGTCGGCAAGGACTCCCCGCACTCGGTGCGGCGGTCCTCCTCCTCGTGCTGGTCGACCCCGCCCTGGCACGGTCCTACGGGTTCGCGCTCTCGGTGGCGGCGACCGCGGGGCTGCTCGTCCTCGCCCCCGCCTGGCGCGACCGGCTCGCCCGCCACCTGCCGGGCCCGCTGGCGGACGCCTCGCGGTCGCGGCGGCGGCCCAGACGGCGGTCGCCCCGATCCTGGTCATGCTGTCCGGAGAGGTCGGTGTCGTCTCGGTCTTCGCGAACATCCTGGTCGCGCCCGCCGTCGCCCCGGCCACGCTGCTCGGCGCGGCCGCCGCGGTCATCGCACCGTTCTCGCTCACGCCCGCACGGCTCCTGGCCCGTCCCGCGGGCCTCGCCGTCGGCTGGATCATCGGGATCGCACGCATCACGGCCGAACTCCCGTACGCGACGGTGCCGTGGCTCGCGGGCGGGGTCGGCGCGCTCACCCTGCTGGTCACGGCGGGTGCGATCTTCCTCGTCCTGCGCAGCGCCCGCATGCGCCTGCTCCTGGCCGCGCTGCTCACCGGGATCCTGATCGCGGTGGTCGCCCTGCGGGTGACGGCCCCGGGCTGGCCGCCGCCCGGCTGGCGGATGGTCGCCTGCGACGTCGGGCAGGCGACACGGTCGTGCTGTCCGCCGGGCCCGGCCGCGCCGTCGTTGTCGACGCGGGCCGGCCCCCGGGCCGGTCGACGCCTGCCTCGACCGCCTCGGGATCTCCGACGTCCCGCTCCTCGTCATCACCCATCCGCATGCCGACCACGTCGACGGGACACCCGGCGTCCGCGACGGCCGCACCGTCCGGCGTGTCCTCACCACCCCGCGCACGTCCGGCCGCGCCGCCCGCCTGGCCCGCGGCGTCCCGGCCCGTCCCGCACTCACCGGCCAGCGGTGGCGCATCGGCGATCTCACCCTGGAGGTCATCGCCCCCCTCGCCACCGGTCCGCCCCTCGCCCGCGGCGACGACGGCAGCACGATCAACAACGCCAGTGTCGTCCTGGTGGCGCGCAGCCCGGGTTTCAGCGCGCTCCTCGCGGGCGACATCGAGGCCGATGCCCAGCGCGTCCTCGCGGACGGCGTGCCGCCCGTCCAGGTCCTGAAGGTTCCGCACCACGGTTCGCGAAGCCAGGACGCCCGATTCCTGGCGGCGGCGAGAGCCTCCATCGCGCTCATCTCGGTCGGTCGCGACAACGACTACGGCCACCCGTCGCCCGCCACCCTCGACCTGCTGCGCCGCCTGCACGTCCGCATCCACCGCACCGACCGCGAAGGAGACATCGCCGTGATCCGCACGTCCACCGGCATCGCCACCGTCCCCCGCAGATGACGCCCCCCGCAGATGCCGCCGTCCCTGCAGCTGACGCTGCCCGCGGATGACGCCGCCTCGCGGATGGTGCCGTCCTGCGGATGGTGCCGCCTCGTGGAACCGCGGGTCGCTGCGAGACGCCACGGGATCGCTTCCCGGGGGACGTCGCTGTTCAGGAACGGTTGTGATGGATATCCCGGGTGGGATCGCCTTCGCCGGGGGCCATTGCGGCTCAAGGCGCGGCCGGGCGTGGCATGCTGCTTGGTGTGTCGGTAGAGCCCATCATCCTGATCGTCGGTGACGAAGAACTGCTGGCCGAGCGCGCGGTCGGCGAAGTCGTCGCGTCCGTGCGGGCGGGGGACCCGGACGCCGAGGTGATCGACCTCGCGCCCGGGGGACTGGAGCCCGGCCGGATCGCGGAGCTGACCTCGCCGTCGCTGTTCGGCGGCGGGAAGGTCCTCGTCATCCGCTCGGCGCAGGACCTCGGCAAGGATCTGACCGCCGAGGTGCTGAAGTACGCCAAGACCCCGGCCGACGACGTGGTGCTCGTGGCCCTGCATCCGGGCGGTGCCAAGGGCAAGGCGCTGGTGGACGGGCTGACGAAGCTCAAGGCGCGAAAGATCGCGGCCCCGAAAGTCACCAAGGTGGGCGAACGGGTCGATTTCGTTCGGGCGGAGATCCGCAACGCGGGCGGCAAGATCTCGGCGGACGGCGCGCGCGGACTGATCGACGCAGTGGGGAACGACCTCCGGGAGCTGGCGGCCGCGTGCAGTCAGCTCGTCTCCGACACCGGCGGGAAGATCGACGACGCCGCGGTGGCCCGGTACTACCGGGGACGGGCCGAGGTCAGCGGGTTCACGGTCGCGGACAAGGCCATCGAGGGGCAGCTGGCCGACGCCCTGGAGCAGTTGCGGTGGGCGCTCGCGACGGGCGTGCCGCCGGTACTGATCGTCAGCGCGCTCGCACAGGGCGTCCGGGGGCTCGCCAAGGTCGGCGGCGCGCCGCGGGGCGCGCGGGGCCCGGCCCTCGCCAAGGACCTGGGCATGCCGCCCTGGAAGATCGAACGTGTGCAGAAGCAGTTGCGGGCGTGGTCGGCGGACGGTGTGGCGCGCGCGATGACGGTCGTGGCCGAGGCGGACGCGGCCGTCAAGGGCGCCGCCGCCGACCCCGCGTACGCGCTGGAGAAGACGGTCGCGCAGATCGTCGCCGCGCGCGGCTGACCCGGGCCGAGCCCGCGGGCCGCTACGCCGATTCCGCGGCCTTCTTCACCCCGTTCGCCTCCATCGTGACGTAGGCGCGGGCGCGGCGGCCGAGGAGCAGGCCGAGCAGCGGGGCGAGCGGGCCCACCTGGACGAGCGTCAGCCGCAGCGTCGCGCCGCCCGGGGCGGGACGGACGAGGTGCCCGCCCGTCGTCGTCACGCCCGCCGTCCGCGACTCCCAGGTGAACGACTCGTGTTCGGTGAACTCGGTGACCGTCCAGACGGCGGGGGCCAGGCGCGGTTGCCGGACGCGGGCGCGGGCGGATCGCCGCAGGGGCCCGTCGAGCAGTTCGACGTGTTCCATCGAAGGGGTGAGGTCGGGGAGGCGTTCGACGTCGGTCAGGATGCTCCAGACCCGTTCGGGCGGCGCGGCGACGTCGACGGTGATCTCGAAGCGCATCGGTGACTCCGTAGTTCGGCGCGGACGGCCGACAGCAGGTCGGTGACCAGCGGGTCGTCGGCGCGGGACGGCAGGTGCAGGGCGTGGTAGGGGACGGCGGGGAGGTCGATGATCTCGCGGGCGACCAGGCCGGGGGAAGGGGCGACGCAGCCGTTGACGACGGCGAGGCCGACGCCGAGGGCGACGAAGTGCAGCATCAGCGGCCATCCTTCGGCCTCGACGGCGACCGACCAGGGGACGCCCGCGGCGCGCAGCGCGCGTTCGAGCGCTACGCGGTGCGGGCCCGCGGGAGGCGGGACGATCAGCGCGGCGCCGGTGAGGTCCGCGAGCGTGAGGGCGGGGGCGTCGGCGAGCGGGTGGCCCTCCGGCATGACCAGGACCTGCGGGTACGTGGCGAGGACGGTGGTCGTGAGGTCGGCGGGCAGGACGTCGAGGACGGCGACGCCCACGTCGGCGCGTCCGGTGCGGACGGCGGCGAGGGTGCGGGGTCGGTCCCCGTTGATCAGCTTGATGCCGGGACGGACGACGCCGCCCAGCAGGTACAGGTAGGCGCCCTCCCCGGCGGCCAGCGTGGGGACGCGGGACGAGACGCCGTGCAGGTCCGCGAGGAAGGACGCGACGCGGGCGTCGAGGTCGCGGGCGAAGCGGGCGGCGGCCTCGCCGGCGGGGGTGAGCGCCAGGCGGCGCCCGTGCCGGGTGTAGAGGGGACGGCCGAGCGTGTCGGCGAGTTTCTGCACTTTGACGTGCAGGGCGGGCTGGGAGATGTGCAGTTCTTCGGCGGCCCGGGTGAAATTGAGGTGGTCCGCGAAGACGGCGAAGGAGGCGAGCGCGTCGGTGGACAGCCGACTCAGGTCCATAGCCGTGAACTATAGCTGCCCGTCCGATCAATAGTTCTGCTGAAGCCTTGAGTGCCGGATCGTCGAAGCATGAACATCGAAACTCGGCTCGGCATCGACTTCGGCAGGGTGATCCAGGGCGGCGCGCTGGCGCCGGGGAGCGCGGACACGGCGTTCCTCGGCGGCTCGCTGGAGCAGGCGCTGGCCTCCCCGGCGACGGACGGCGCGTTCGACGTCCTCCCGGACCTGATCGGCCTCGTCGACGGGCGGGCCTGGATCATCTCCAAGGCGGGCGATCGGGTGCGGGCGCGGACGCTCGCCTGGCTCGACCACCACGACTTCTACCGCCGGACGGGGCTCCCGCGAGGCAACGTGCGTTTCTGCAGGAAACGGCAGGAGAAAGCCGGGCACTGCGCGGAACTCGGGATCACGCACATGATCGACGACCGGCTCGACGTGCACCGGGCGCTCCGCGGGACCGTCCCGCACCTGTACCTGTTCGGCCCGCAGCGGGACGCGGTGCCCGGGTGGGTGCGCCACGTGCCCGCCTGGACGGACGCGGGCGTGATCAGCGCAGATATCCGGGCGGGACGGACGCCGTCAGCCACACGCCGTTCGAGGTGACGCGGAACTCGTGCCCGTCGGCGGCCATCCGTCCGGCCCGTACGACCAGCACGACGGGGACGCCGCGGCGCGCGCCCACCCGCAGGGCGGTCTCGCGGTCGGGGGACAGGTGGACGGCGTGGCGGCCCATCGGCCGCAGACCCTCGCGCCTGATCGCGGCGACGGACCGTCCGGTCGTCCCGTGGTACAGCAGTTCCGGCGGGGGAACGACCGGCAGGTTCAGTTCGACGGGGACCGAGTGGCCCTGGACGGCGCGGATCCGGTTCCCGTGGAGGGCGTAGCGGCCCTTGCCGTCGGACGCGACGACGTGTTCGAGTTCGGCGCGGGTGACGGGGAAGCCGTGCCGTTCGGCGGCCGCGAGGAGTTCGTCGACGTCGGCCCAGCCCTCCCGGTCGAGGACGAGGCCGATCCGGTCGGGACGGTGCCGCAGGTGACGGGCGAGGTACTTCGAGATCCGCACGGCGCGGCGTTCGTCCATCGTCCCGCTCCTCGTGCGCGGCGCCGCGCGCCTCCGCAGGCCGTTCCGGCTCCGGCCGTCCCGGCTCCGGCCGTTCCGGCCCCGCGCGCTTCCGCAGGCCGTTCCGGCTCCGGACATGCTTCGGGGCGGCCCGTGCGGGCCGGCCCCGGACGCGTGCGGGCCTTACTTGACCTGCAGGGCGGCGGCGCGCTTGGCGATGGCCGACTTGCGGTTCGCGGCCTGGTTCTTGTGGATGACGCCCTTGCTGACGGCCTTGTCCAGCTTCTGGGCGGCGCTGCGCTGCGCGGCCACGGCGTCCGCGACGTTGCCGGCTTCGGCGGCCTCGCGGAACTTGCGGATCGCCGTCTTCAGCTCCGACTTGACGGCCTTGTTGCGCAGGCGAGCCTTCTCGTTCTGCTTGTTGCGCTTGATCTGGGACTTGATGTTAGCCACGTCGTAGTGCCTCGGTTCGCTTCGCGTTAGTTCCTCGCCTGCGCGCTCTGCAGGCTCTGACGAATGTCCAACGGGGGCGGTCGGTGTCGGTGCCCCCGGGGCACGACGGTACGCCACACGCAGTCGCACATCTTAGCAATCACCGGACCCCGTCCCAAACCGGGCCGTGCACCGAGCATTGCGCCCGGCATGGGACCATGGGAAGCACAGAACCCATGTCCACACCCCAGTGAGTTTGCGAACGGACCCCGGTGGCAGCGCCTGAGCCCAACAAGACCGATCCCGCGATCATCCGCAACTTCTGCATCATCGCGCACATCGACCATGGAAAGTCGACGCTCGCGGACCGGATGCTGCAGTTGACCGGCGTCGTCGAGGAGCGCCAGATGCGCGCCCAGTACCTCGACCGGATGGACATCGAGCGCGAGCGCGGCATCACGATCAAGAGCCAGGCGGTCCGGCTGCCGTGGACGCGCGACGGCGTCGACTACGTCCTGAACCTGATCGACACCCCGGGGCACGTCGACTTCTCCTACGAGGTGTCGCGGTCGCTCGCGGCGTGCGAGGGCGCGCTCCTGCTGGTGGACGCGGCGCAGGGCATCGAGGCGCAGACGCTCGCGAACCTGTACCTGGCGATCGAGGCCGATCTGCACATCATCCCGGTGCTCAACAAGATCGACCTGCCCGCGGCGCAGCCCGACAAGTACGCCGAGGAGATCGCGGGCATCATCGGCTGCGACCCGTCGGACGTCCTGCGCGTGTCGGGCAAGACGGGCGAGGGCGTCGCCGAGCTGCTGGACCGGATCGTCGAGACGGTCCCGGCCCCGGTCGGCGACCCCGACGGCCCGGCCCGCGCGCTGATCTTCGACTCGGTGTACGACACCTACCGCGGCGTCGTCACCTACGTCCGGATCATGGACGGGCACCTGTCCCGCCGCGAGAAGAGCCTGATGATGTCGACGGGCGCCGCGCACGAGACCCTCGAGGTCGGCGTGATCGCGCCCGAGCCGAAGCCGGTCGGCGGGCTCGGCGTCGGCGAGGTCGGCTACCTGATCACCGGGGTGAAGGACGTCCGGCAGGCGCGCGTCGGCGACACGGTGACGACCGCGACGCGGTCGGCGCCCGAGGCGCTCGGCGGCTACCAGGACCCCAAGCCCATGGTGTTCTCCGGGCTGTATCCGGTGGACGGCGACCAGTACCCCGACCTGCGGGACGCCCTCGACAAGCTGCGGCTGAACGACGCCGCGCTGGTGTACGAGCCGGAGACGTCGGCGGCCCTCGGGTTCGGGTTCCGCTGCGGCTTCCTCGGGCTCCTGCACATGGAGATCGTCCGGGAACGCCTGGAGCGCGAGTTCGGCCTGTCGCTGATCTCGACCGCGCCGAACGTCGTGTACCGGGCGGTGATGGAGGACGGCACCGAGTTCACCGTCACCAACCCGAGCGAGTTCCCCGAGGGCAAGGTCGGGGCGGTGTACGAGCCGATCGTGAAGGCGACGCTGCTGTCGCCGTCCGAGCACATCGGCGCGATCATGGAGCTGTGCCAGGGGCGGCGCGGCGAGCTGCTCGGCATGGACTACCTGTCGCCCGAGCGGGTCGAGATCCGCTACACGCTGCCGCTCGCCGAGATCATCTTCGACTTCTACGACCAGCTGAAGACGCGGACCCGCGGGTACGCGTCGCTGGACTACGAGCCCACCGACGAGCGCGAATCCGACCTGGTGAAGGTCGACATCCTGCTGCAGGGCGAGTCGGTGGACGCCTTCAGCCAGATCGTCCACCGCGACAAGTCCCGCGAGTACGGGCTGATGATGACCGCGAAGCTCAAGGAACTCATCCCGCGGCAGCAGTACGAGGTGCCGATCCAGGCCGCGGTCGGCGCCCGCATCATCGCCCGGGAGAACATCCGCGCCATCCGCAAGGACGTCCTCGCCAAGTGCTACGGCGGCGACATCTCCCGCAAGCGCAAGCTGCTGGAGAAGCAGAAGGAAGGCAAGAAGCGGATGAAGACCATCGGGCGGGTGGACGTTCCGCAGGAGGCGTTCGTCGCCGCGCTGTCCACCGGCGGCGGGGGCGAATCCACCGACAAGAGCAAGAAGTAGCGCAAGTCCCGAAACGGGTTCGGCCCCGCCTGGAGCACATGGCTCCGCGCGGGGCCGAGAACCGCTCCGGACCTACTTCCTGATCAGCGGCCAGGCGACCACGGACGGCACGCGCCGGAACTCCCCGCGGTTGGCGGCCCGTCCCGCGTACACCAGGAAGAACATCACGACCGCGGTGAAGGCCAGCGGCACCCAGATGAGCACCCCGACGGCCATCGACAGCAGCCCGCCGACGATCCAGACGGCGAGCGCGGCCAGGCCCATGTTGAGGCCCTGCGCGGCGTGCCGCCGGGCGAACGCCGAGCGCGGCTTGCCCAGGTAGACGATCGCGGGCGCGATCGCGCCGAGGAGGAACTGCCCGACGTAGGCCATCAGCGACCAGGTCCGCTCGTCGTCGCCGACCGGTCCGTAGTGGCCCGGCAGCGGCCGCGTCCGCGGCGGCTGCCCGGGATACGGTCGCGGGCCGGGCGGCGGTGCGCCCGGCGGCTGTTGCGTGCCCTGCTGCCAGTTGTTGCCGGGCTGCTGCCAGGGTGCCTGCCCGGGCTGTCCCTGGCCCTGCGAGGGGGGAGGCCCGTAGGCCATGGCGGGCTCCTCTCCGACGTCGCGCCTTCGCCGTCCGTGGTTGTGTTGGTGAACTCTACGACTCTTCGGACGCCTGCGAAGTTCGCCCCGGTTCCGGAATTACGCCCGGAGACGCGGACACCGCGCGCGGACGGCGCCGGCGTCCGTCAGCGGACGGCGTCGGGCGCGGACGGGAACTGCAGCGCGACCGTCGTGAAACGGCCGGTCCGCGGCCCGGGCCGGTCCGGTTCGTGAAGGTTGAGGCCCATCGCGGGGATCCGGGCCGTCCGGCCCCGCTCGACGACGTCGTGGCCGAGATCACGGAAGAGCGTGACGACATCGGCGGCGGGGTCGTCGAGCAGGTCGACGCCGTCCAGCCGCAGCCGCAGCTCCGGGTTGCCGCCCCAGCCGGCCCCGCGGGTCCCGACGATCTCGGCGAGCCGCTCGACGCCGTCCGCGCCCTCCTCGGTCGACAGCGCCAGCGAACCGCGCCCCACCCGCACGCTGCGGTGCCCGGCGAAGCCGCACACGAACGCGTCCCGCGGCGCCGGCGCCCCGTACAGCTCCGCGACGGCGTCGAGAGTGGCCCAGGCGTCCGCGGCCCGGGTGGAGAACAGCAGGTGGGCGTCCGGCAGCACCGCGCCGCGGCCCGGCTCCAGCGTGACGACGAACGGCGGCACCCGGCCGGGGAACCGCGCCGGGTCCGGCTCCCCGAGGGTGACGAGCCCCTCCCAGTCGACCGGGTCGTCGACGGCGAACCAGCTGATCGCGGCCTCGGCGCCGAACTCGCCGAACGTCGCGTCCGTCAGCGCCTCGGCGATCAGCCCGCGCAGCCCGCCCGCGGTCTCCGCGAGCCGCTGCCGCCACCACACGGGTTCCGGATCGTTCCGCGCGCCCGAGTTCCAGCGCGTCCCGGACGCGGACAGCTCCGTGCGGCGCTCGCCGCCCGCGTCGTCCACGACGACGCAGTGCCAGCCGTCCGCCGCCGCGCAGCAGCACCCGCGCGGGCGGCCGTCCGGTCCCACCCTCGATGCGCATCCGACGACCCTATCCGGGGCGCGGCGGTCCCCGCCCCGCGATCGTGCCCGGCTCGTCCGAGATCGTCCACGTGCCGTTCCGGTGTTCGCGCGCGACACGCGGACGGGCGTTCTTCCCGGGCGCGGATGTCGGTACGGTCGGAGGGCAGTGGCCGCGACCGGTAGCGGAGGTTCGAGGGTGGCCCACTCCGAGCAGGTTCTGCGTTCCCCGAGGGAGCGGGACACGGTGAACGGCGCCGTCCGCGCGCTGCGGTCGGCGGCCCCCGCCGGCTGGGAACGGCTCGGACTGGACTTCCGCGCCATCGTCGGCATCGACTGCGCGTCCTTCGAGATCGTCGACGCCGACGGCGATCGCCGCACCGCCATGCCGCCCGGCCACGCCGTCGGCAAGATGGACGAACTGCGCCGCGTCATGTACCGGCGGGAGAAGGGCGCGTGGTTCACGGCCCGGCTGCGGGTCGAACGGTCCGGACGGTTCAGCGCCGAGTTCGACTACGACGGCGAACCCGACTTCGTCCCGCCGCTGCCGCCGTCCGCCTACGCCCAGGACCTCGACCGCTTCCCGCGCGCCGAGGCGTACATCCCCGGCTGGCTGCGCGAGAAGCTCCGCCTGGCCTGACCACGCGCCCGCGCGCGGCAGACTGGGAGCATGCCCGCGACCCTGCCCGACGGCGACCCCGTACCGGCCGACGGCGCCCTGCCGTCCGGCGCCCTCGACGGCCTGGGCACGCGACCCTTCGCGTTCTACGTGCACGTCCCGTTCTGCGTGACCCGGTGCGGCTACTGCGACTTCAACACCTACACGGCCACCGAACTCGGACCCGGCGCGAGCCGCGACTCCTACGCCGACACGGCCGTCGCCGAGGTACGGGCGGCGCGGCGCGTCCTCGGCGACGCCGAACTGCCGGTCGAGACGGTCTTCGTCGGCGGCGGCACCCCGACCCTGCTGGCACCGGACGACCTGGGCCGCGTCCTCGCCGCCATCGACGCCGAGTTCGGCCTCGCGCCCGGCGCCGAGATCACCACCGAGGCGAACCCGGAATCGGTGGACGACGCTTACCTCGGCAAGCTCCGCGAGGCCGGGTTCACCCGCGTCTCGTACGGCATGCAGAGCGCGCGCGAGCACGTCCTGGCCGTCCTGGAGCGCACCCACACGCCCGGACGCGTCCCCCAGGTCGTCGACTGGACGCGCAAGGCGGGCTTCGAACACATCAACCTGGACCTCATCTACGGCACCCCAGGCGAAACGGACGACGACTGGAGGGCCTCCCTGGAGGCGGCCCTCGAATCGGAACCCGACCACGTCTCCGCCTACGCGCTGATCGTCGAGGAGGGCACCCGCCTGGCCGCGCAGGTCCGCCGCGGCGAGCTGGCGGCCCCCGACGACGACGCCATGGCCGACCGGTACCTGCTGGCCGACGACCTGCTCTCCGCGCACGGCCTGCACTGGTACGAGATCTCGAACTGGGCCACCGGTCCCGACGCCGCGTGCCGCCACAACCTCCTCTACTGGACGGGCGCCGACTGGTGGGGCGTCGGTCCCGGCGCCCACAGCCACGTCGGCGGGACCCGCTGGTGGAACGTCAAGCACCCCGCCGCCTACGCCGCCCGGCTCGCCGAGGGCGTCACTCCCGCGCACGCCCGGGAGGTCCTCGACGCCGACGACCGCCGCATCGAGCGGATCATGCTCGAACTGCGCCTCGCCGACGGCTGCCCCACCGATCTCCTCGACGACGACGACGCCGTCCGCCGCCTCGTCGCCGACGGCCTCCTCGAACGCGCCCCGCAGGCCGCGGGCCGAGCCGTCCTGACCCGCCGCGGCCGCCTCCTCGCCGACGCGGTCGTCCGGGAGTTGTGCTGACCACGGTCGCTCCGGGCGCAGAGCGCCCTACGGCCGCCCGGGTGGCCGCCCGCCCCCGCGCGGGGTGGGGTCTGCGGCGCACGCGGTGGGCGTCCGCTTCCGCGCGGGGTGGGGGAGCCTTCGGTTGGGTCAGGGGGTGGTTACGAAGTCGATCAGTTCTTCCACCCGGCCCAGGAGGGCGGGTTCCAGGTCGGTGTAGGTGTTCACGGAGCCGAGGATGCGTTTCCACGCGGCGCCCGTGGTGCCGTCCCAGCCGAGGGCTTCCAGGACGCCCTCCTTCCACGGGACGCCGCGCGGCACGCGGGGCCAGGCGGGGATGCCGACGGCCGCGGGCTTGACGGCCTCCCACACGTCGATGAACGGGTGGCCGGTCACCAGGACGTGCGGGGACGACACCCGCGCGGCGATCCGGCTCTCCTTGGAGCCCTCGACGAGGTGGTCGACGAGGACGCCGAGGCGGCGGTCCTCGCCGGGGGCGAACTCCTCGACGATCGCGGGCAGGTCGTCCACGCCCTCCAGGTACTCGACGACCACGCCCTCGACGCGCAGGTCGTGGCCCCAGATCTTTTCGACCAGTTCCGCGTCGTGCACGCCCTCCACGTAGATGCGGCTCTCCTTCGCGACCCGGGCGCGCAGCCCCTGGACGGCGATGGAGCCGGACGCCGACCGGCGCGACGCGGGCGCGGCCGCCGCCTCCGGGCGGACGAGCGTGACCGGTTTCCCGTCGATCAGGAAGCCGGACTTCGTGAGGGGGAACACACGGCGCTTGCCGAAGCGGTCTTCGAGGGTGACGCCGAACTTGTCGCAGGCCACGACGGCGCCGCAGAATCCGCTGTCGGGATCCTCGGCGACCAGTCCCGGTTCGGCCGGTATTTCGGCGATCTGTCCCTTGCGGGGCCTGCGCCAGTCGCCCGAGAGCACGTCGTTGCCGTAGTCCTTACTCCGCACGGGTCCGCACATTAACCGGACGGAGGCGTCCGGCGGCGTCGTCCCCGGTCGTTCGGCGTGGCGCCCGATCCGGATAGGATCGCGCCGCCGTCCGTGGCCGGGGCCCTCCAGAAGGGCCCCGACGGGTCGTACACTTGGCACTCAGGAGTAAGGAGTGCCAGCGGCACGGGCCGGGCGGCACCGGGTGATCGGGGGATCGGTGGCGGCGGACGAGGGAGGTGACAACGTGCTGGACGACCGGAAGCTCGCGGTCCTGCGCGCCATCGTCGAGGACTTCGTGTCCACCAACGAGCCGGTGGGCTCCAAGACCCTGACGGACCGGCACAACCTCGGCGTGTCCCCGGCCACGATCCGCAACGACATGGCGGTGCTGGAGGAGCAGGGGTACATCGCGCAGCCGCACACGAGCGCGGGCCGCGTCCCCACCGACAAGGGGTACCGGCTGTTCGTCGACCGGCTGTCGACGATCAAGCCGCTGTCGCCGGCGGAGCGCCGCGCGATCGAGACGTTCCTGTCCGGCGCCTACGACCTCGACGACGTCGTCGGCCGGACCGTGAAGCTGCTCGCGCAGCTGACCCGGCAGGTCGCCGTGGTGCAGTACCCGTCGCTGACGCGGTCGGCGGTGCGGCACGTGGAGCTGGTGCCGGTGGCCGAGGGGCGGCTGCTGCTCGTCCTGATCACCGACACCGGACGGGTGGAGCAGCGGGTCATCGAGGCGCCCGGCGACATCTCCCCGGAATCGGTCGGGCACCTTCGGGCGTTGCTCAACACGTGCCTGGACGGGCTCGGGCTCGGCGAGGTGCCGACGGCCGTCGCGGACCTGCCGGACAAGGTCGGCCCGGACGAGCGGCCGGTGGCGGCCGCGGTGCTGTCGGTGCTGCTGGAGACGCTCGTCGAACGGCACGAAGAGAAGATCGTTTTCGCCGGGGCCGCGAACCTGGCGGCGGTCGACTTCTCGCAGAGCCTGCGGGAGGTGCTGGGCGCGCTGGAGGAACAGGTCGTGCTGATGCGGCTGCTCGGCGAGTCCGGCGATTCCTCTACTGTTACGGTGCGGATCGGCACCGAGAACCCCGAAATGGGGTTCCGATCGACCTCCGTCGTCGCCGCCGACTACGGCGTCGGCGACCTCACGCTGGCCCGGCTTGGAGTGCTCGGGCCTACACGCATGGATTACCCCGGCACGATGGGAGCGGTACGGGCAGTGGCACGCTACGTGGGACAGATCCTGGCGGGGTCGTAAGGTGGCCAACGACTACTACGGGACCCTGGGGGTCCGCCGGGACGCCAGCGCCGACGAGGTCAAGAAGGCCTACCGCCGGCTCGCGCGGGAGCTCCACCCGGACGTCAACCCGGACCCGGAGACCCAGGAGAAGTTCAAGGAGATCACCCAGGCGTACGAGGTGCTCTCCGACCCGAAGAAGCGGGAGATGTACGACCTGGGCGCGGACCCGTTCGCGCCCGGCGGGGGCGGTGGCGGCGCCGGCGGGTTCGGCGGCGCGGGCTTCCCGTTCAGCGACATCATGGACGCGTTCTTCGGGACGTCGGCGTCGCGCGGCCCCCGGTCGCGGGCCCGGCGCGGGCGCAACGCGACGCTGCGGGTCGAGCTCGACCTGTCGGAGACCGCGTTCGGCACCACCCGGGAGCTGACCGTGGACACCGCGGTCGCCTGCTCGGCCTGCGAGGCGACGGGCTGCGCGCCCGGCACCCACCCCGACACCTGCGACACCTGTCACGGGCGCGGCGAGGTGCAGCAGGTGCAGCGCTCGTTCCTCGGCCAGGTCATGACGGCCCGGCCCTGCCCGGCGTGCGGCGGGTTCGGCTCGGTGATCCGCAACCCGTGCACCGAATGCTCCGGGGACGGACGGGTCCGCACCCGGCGCACCGTCAAGGTCAAGATCCCCGCGGGCGTGGAGAACGGCATCCACATCCAGCTCGCCGGTGAGGGCGAGGTCGGCCCGGGCGGCGGCCCGCCCGGCGACCTGTTCCTGGAGATCGTGGAGCGGGCCCACCCGATCTACGAGCGGGAGGGCGACGACCTGCACTGCACGGTCGAGATCCCGATGACGGCGGCGGCGCTCGGCACCAGCGTCACGATCGAGACGCTCGACGCGGCCGAGGAGGTCGACATCAAGCCGGGCACGCAGTCCGGCCAGGTGATCACCCTCTACAACCGGGGCGTGCGGCACCTCAACGAGAGCGGACGCGGCGACCTGATGATCCACGTGAACGTGGAGACGCCCGGCAAGCTCGACGAGGAGCAGGAGGAACTCCTGCGCCGCCTCGCGAGCTGCGCGGCGAGGAGCGTCCCCCCGGCAAGTTCGCGCCCGGCCAGCGCGGCATGTTCTCCCGCCTGCGGGACGTGTTCAACCAGCACTGAAGAGAATCGGTGACGGCCTATCGAGAGGGCCGTGACGGCGAGGACCCCGGGGACGCGGACGCGTCCCCGGGGTCCGGTGACGTTGGGGGAGAGCGATGAGCGCACCGGTGTTCCTCGCCGGGACGGCCGCGCTGGAGCGCGACCGCGTCGTCCTGGACGGTCCGGAGGGGCGGCACGCGGCGACCGTCCGGCGGCTGCGGCCCGGTGAGCGCGTCGACCTGACCGACGGGGAGGGGCTGCTCGCCGAGTGCGTCGTGGCCGCGGCCGACAAGGCGTCCCTCACGCTGGACGTCACGGCCCGGCACCGCGAGCCGCCGCCGCGGCCCCGCCTGGTCGTCGTGCAGGCGCTGCCCAAGGGCGACCGGGGCGAGTTGGCCGTGGAGACGATGACCGAGGCGGGCGTGGACGAGATCGTCCCGTGGGCCGCCGCGCGGTGCGTCACCCAGTGGCGTCCCGACCGCCGCGAGAAGGCGCTGAACCGCTGGCGGAACGCGGCCCGGGAGGCGGGCAAGCAGGCGCGGCGCAGCCGCCAGCCCGGCGGTGCCCGAGCTCGCGTCGACCGCCGAGGTCGCGCGGCGGCTCGCG
>NZ_MKJY01000187.1 GCF_001942465.1 Actinomadura sp. CNU-125 | reverse complement strand
CTTCGGCGGCCCGCGCGGCGGTGGCGGCGGTGGCGGTGGCGGCCGTCCGGGCGGGTTCGGTCCCCGTCCCGTGGCGGCGGTCGCGGTCGCGGCGGCCGAGCGCGTTCGGACGTCCCGGCGGGCGTCCCGCACGCGGACGCAAGTCGAAGCGCGCGCGTCGTCAAGAGTTCGAGAACATGCAGGCGCCCGCCGTCGGCGGCGTCTCCGCCCCGCGCGGCAACGGCAAGACCATCCGGCTGCCGCAGGGCGCTTCGCTGACCGACTTCGCCGAGAAGATCGGCGCCAACCCGGCGTCGCTCGTCGCGATCATGATGCACCTCGGCAAGATGGTCACCGCGACGCAGTCGGTCGACCCGAACGACCTGCAGGAACTCGGGCTCGAACTGGACTTCGACGTCCAGGTCGTCAGCCCCGAGGACGAGGACCGCGCACTGCTCGAATCGTTCGACATCGAGTACGGCGAGGACGAGGGCGGCGAGGAGCACCTCCAGTCCCGTCCGCCGGTGGTCACCGTCATGGGCCACGTCGACCACGGTAAGACCAAGCTGCTGGACGCCGTCCGGCACGCCAACGTGCAGGCGGGCGAGGTCGGCGGCATCACCCAGCACATCGGCGCCTACCAGGTCGAGACCGAGGTCGACGGCGAAGAGCGCAAGATCACCTTCATCGACACCCCGGGTCACGAGGCGTTCACCGCCATGCGTGCCCGCGGTGCCGACACCACCGACCTGGTGGTGCTGGTGGTCGCCGCGGACGACGGCGTCAAGCCGCAGACGACCGAGGCGATCGACCACGCCACCGCGGCCGGGGTGCCGATCGTGGTCGCGGTCAACAAGATCGACGTCGAGGGCGCCGACCCCAACAAGGTGCGGGCGCAGCTCACCGAGTACGGCCTGGTCGCCGAGGAGTTCGGCGGGCAGACCATGTTCGTCGACGTGTCCGCCAAGCAGGGCATCAACATCGACGGGCTGCTCGAGTCGATCATCCTGACCGCCGACGCCGAGCTCGACCTGAAGGCCAACCCCGACATGCCCGCCCAGGGCTCGGCCATCGAGGCCCACCTGGACAAGGGCCGGGGCGCCGTGGCGACCGTGCTGGTGCAGCGCGGCACGCTCCGGGTCGGCGACTCGATCGTCTGCGGCGTGGCCAACGGCCGCGTCCGGGCGATGCTCGACGAGAACGGCAACACCGTCGAGGAGGCGGGCCCGTCCCGTCCGGTGCTGGTGCTCGGCCTCGCCGCCGTGCCCGGCGCGGGCGACAACTTCCTGGTCGTCGACGACGACCGGGTGGCCCGGCAGATCGCCGACAAGCGGGTCGCGCGCAAGCGCAACGCCGAACTGCTGCGCAGCCGCAAGAGCAGCTCCCTCGAGGAACTGTTCAAGGACTTCCAGCAGGGCAAGCGGGAAGAGCTGCTGCTCATCCTCAAGGGCGACGTGTCCGGTTCGGTCGAAGCGCTGGAGGACTCGCTCCTCAAGATCGACGTGGGCGACGAGGTCAGCCTGCGGATCATCCGCCGCGGCGTCGGCGCGATCACGCAGGACGACGTCAACCTGTCGCTGGCGTCCGAAGAGGGCGCGGTCATCATCGGTTTCAACGTGCGTCCCGAGCGGAACGCGCAGGAGATCGCCGACCGCGAAGGCG
The DNA here is from genome assembly GCF_001942465.1 of Actinomadura sp. CNU-125. GTDB lineage: Bacteria > Actinomycetota > Actinomycetes > Streptosporangiales > Streptosporangiaceae > Spirillospora. The sequence continues at coordinate 8,820 of NZ_MKJY01000187.1, read as the reverse complement.
TCGACATCCGGTACTACTCGGTCATCTACCAGGCGATCGAGGAGATCGAGGCGGCCCTCAAGGGCATGCTCAAGCCGGAGTTCGAGGAGGTCCAGCTCGGTACCGCGGAGATCCGCGAGATCTTCAAGGTGCCGCGGATCGGCAACGTCGCCGGTTCGATGGTCACCTCCGGCCACATCCAGCGCAACGCCAAGGCGCGCCTCATCCGCGACGGCGTCGTGGTCGCCGACAACCTCACGGTGTCGTCGCTGCGCCGCTTCAAGGAAGACGCCACCGAGGTCCGCGAGGGCTTCGAGTGCGGTATCGGTGTGGGCTACAGCGACATCAAGCTCGGTGACACCATCGAGTGCTTCGAGATGCGGGAGAAGCCCCGCGACTGAGGCACCCGGAGCGAAACGGCCGTCTGCCCGGACCCGTCGGGGTCCGGGCAGACGCCCGTGCCGGGCCGTCCCCGTCTCGTTCGGCGGGCGGTAGGCGGAAAAACGGTGACATGACGCCAGGCGGATCTCGTAGCCTGGCGTCTGTCATTTCCAGGCCCGCCGCACGCGCCGAACGCGGAGGTCGGGCCGGGAACACGGCGGCTCATCACCGTCGTTCCACTTTTGAGAGATCCCGAGGTGATCGATCAGGTGTACGTGGGTGCACTGACACTCGACCTGCTGCTGGGGGACGTCCGGTCGCTGAAGCAGAAGCGGTCCGTGATCCGGCCCATCATCGCCGAGGTGCGCAAGCACTTCCCGGGGGTGGCCGTGTCCGAGACCGGAGACAACGACCTGTACCGCAGGGCGGAGATCGGGATCGCCGTGGTCTCGGGCACCGCGGCCAACTGCACCCAGGTGCTCGAACAGTGCGAGCGCCTGGTGTTCGGGCGGCCGGAGATCGAGCTGCTGTCGGCCAGGCAGCGGCTCTTCAACGACGAGGACTGATCCGGTGACGGGCCGGGACACGGCCGTCGCCGGACTATGGAAAGGGAGTGCGATCATGGTGGACGCAGCTCGGGCGCGAAAGCTCGCCGACCGCATCCAGCAGATCGTGGCCGAGATGCTGGAGCGGCGGATCAAGGATCCGCGGCTCGGCTTCGTGACCGTGACGGACACCCGCATCACCAACGACCTGCGCGACGCCACCGTGTACTACACGGTGTACGGGTCGGACGGCGAGCGCGCCGAGACGGCGGCCGCGCTGGAGAGCGCCAAGGGCGTGATCCGCTCGGAGGTGGGCAAGAAGACCGGGATCCGGCACACGCCCAGCATCACCTTCGTCATGGACTCCCTGATGGAGAACGCCGCCCACATCGACGACCTGCTGGCCAAGGCCCGCGCCCGGGACGCCGAGGTCGCCCGCGCGGCGCAGGGCGCCGCCCACGCCGGGGAAGCCAACCCCTACCGCGAGCCCGCCGAGGAACTCGACGACGCGACGGACGACGGGGCGGCCCCCGACGGACCGGGCGGGCCGGGCGGCGCGGACGGTGCGGACGGTGCGGACGGCTCGTCCGGGCGTTCGTCGTCGTGAGCGCCGCCGGGGACCGCGCGGTCGCGCCCGGTCCGTGGCCGGGCGGGTGGCCGCTGCACGTCGCGGGCGGCCGTACGGGCGGCCGTACGGGCGGCCCGGCGGGCGGCGGGCACGGCGGCGGCCACGACGTCGCGTCCCGCGCGGTCGCCGCGGGGAACAGCGTCGCCCCGTCCGGGGAGACCGCGGTGGACGCCGGAGCCGACGCGGGCTCCGGCGACCCCGGGTGCGACCTCGAATGGGAGAAGGCGCTCGAACTGATCCACGCGGCCGACGAGGTCGTCCTGGCCTGCCATGTCGTCCCCGACGGGGACGCGCTCGGCTCGATGCTCGCGCTCGCGCAGGCGCTCCGCTCCCTCGGCAAGCGGTGCCTCGCGTCGTTCGGGGAGCCGTTCACCGTCCCCGGGATCCTGCGGTTCCTGCCCGGCCAGGATCTGCTGGTCGATCCCGGCCGGCTGCCCGCGGACCCCCGTCTGATGATCTCCTCGACGTCGGCCGGCCGCGCCCGGCTGGGGTCCTGGCGGGGCACGCCGACCGGGCCGGGGCGCTGATCGTCGTCGACCACCACGCGTCCAACATCGGGTTCGGCGGCGTGCGGCTGGTCGATCCGGACGCCGCCGCGACGGCCGTGCTCGTCGAGGAGCTGATCCGGCGGCTGGGCGTCCCCCTCGACCGCGACATCGCCCAGGGCCTGTACGCGGGCGCGCGAGCGACACCGGTTCGTTCAAGTACCCGTGCACCACCCCGGAGGTGCACGACCTGGCGGGACGGCTGCTCACCGCGGGCGTCCGGCCGGAGGCGGTCAGCCGCGAGCTGTGGGACCGGGCGCCGTTCGGCTACCTGCAGGTGCTCGCGGGCGCGCTGGCGCGAGCCCGGCTGGAACGGGACGCCGCGGGCGGGCGCGGCCTGGTGTGGACGACGATCGCCCGGGCGGACCGGGACGCGCGCGACGTCCCCTACGATCAGCTCGAAGGCGTCATCGACCAGCTCCGCCGCACCGACGAGGCCGAGGTCGCGGTCGTGTGCAAGGAGAACGACGACGGCGACTGGTACGTGTCCATGCGCTCCAAGGGGGCGGTGGACGTGGGCCGCGCCTGCGTCGGGCTCGGCGGGGGCGGGCACCGGACCGCGGCCGCGTTCACGACGGACGGGGAGCCGGCCGCCATCGTCGACCGGCTGCGCGGCGCGCTGCGCCCGCCGGGCGAGGCCGACCGCCCGTCCTGACCCTTCGCCCACAGCAGTCGACCCCGGCCGGGGCAATGGAATCGGAGCGCGCGTGGAGAACTCGGGGCTCGTCATCGTCGACAAGCCGGCGGACTGGACCTCGCACGACGTCGTCGGCCGCATGCGGCGGCTCGCCAAGACCCGCCGGGTCGGGCACGCGGGCACGCTCGACCCGATGGCGACGGGCGTCCTCGTGCTCGGCGTGGGGAAGGCGACCCGGCTGCTCGGCCACCTCGCCCTCACCGAGAAGGGCTACGACGCGACGATCCGGCTCGGCCAGTCGACCAACACCGACGACGCCGAGGGCGAGATCACCGCGACGGCGCCCGCGGGGGGCGTGACCGACGAGGCGCTGCACGCGGGCATCATGGCGCTGACCGGACGCATCGAGCAGGTCCCGCCGCAGGTCAGCGCGATCAAGGTGAACGGCGAGCGGGCGTACAAGATGGCCCGCAAGGGCGAAGAGGTCGAGCTGAAGGCCCGTCCGGTGACCGTGCACGGCTTCACCGTGACCGGGGTGCGGCGGGACGGCGACCTGGTCGACGTCGACGCCACGGTGTCGTGCTCGTCCGGCACCTACATCCGCGCGCTGGCCCGCGACCTCGGCGCGTCCCTCGGCTGCGGCGGCCACCTGACCCGGCTGCGCCGCACCCGCGTCGGCCCCTACGACCTCGGCTCGGCCCGCACGCTGGACGAGCTGGCGGAGAAGCTCGAGATCCTGCCGATGAACGAGGCGGTCGCGGCGGCGTTCCCGCGCCGGGACGTGTCGGCCGACGACGCCCGCAAGGTCGCGCACGGGGGGCGGCTCCCCGCCGCCGGGCTCGGCCCCGGCCCGATCGGGGTGTTCGGCCCGGACGGGACGCTGCTCGCCCTCGTCGAGGAGCAGGGGCGCGCCGCGAAGCCCCTCGCGGTCTTCGTCCCCTGAGCGACCTCTCGCGCCGCTCGTTCCGTCCGACGTCCCTGCCCTGAGCCGGGCTCGCCATGCGTCGGCCGGGCCGTGTCGAGCATCACGCCCCGGACACCGTCCAGCCGAACCTACGGTGCCGTAACCTACGTAACCGTAAGTTTGTTGTGGCATGGTCATAGCAGGAGGTGCCCATGGCGACGGCGTCGGCGGCGGACGGCCGCACCGCGAGCGAACCGGTCGGATCCCCCACGCGCCCGAGGTTGCGCGGCTGGCTGCACATCGGCGCGTTCCCCGCCGTCCTGGTCGCCGGGCTCGTGCTCGTCGCGCTCGGCCCGACCACGCAGGCCCGGCTGGCGTCGGCGGTGTACGTCGCCGCGTCCGGGATGCTCTTCGGCATTTCCGGCACCTACCACCGGCAGCGTTCCCACCGGGTCATCGAGGTGCTGCGCCGCTTCGACCACGCGAACATCTACCTGATCATCGCCGGGACGTACACGCCGTTCGCCGTCCTGGCCCTGGACGGCGGCCTCCGCGTCGCCGTGCTGGTCACCGTGTGGGCGGGCGCGATCGCCGGGGTCGTGTTCCGGACGGCCTGGATCGGCGCCCCGCGCGCGCTCTACGTCACCCTGTACATCGTCCTGGGCTGGGTCGCGGTGTTCTTCATGCCGCAGTTCCTGGACGGCGCGGGCCTCGTGGCGTGCGTCCTCGTGGCGCTCGGCGGCGTCTCCTACAGCGTGGGCGGGGTCGTGTACGGGCTGCGCCGCCCCGACCCGTTCCCGCGCTGGTTCGGTTTCCATGAGGTGTTCCACACGTTCACGCTCGTGGCGTACATCCTCCAGTACATCGCGGTTTCCCTGGTCGTCTACCAGTCCGGCTGACCCGCGCCGCGTGCCCGCGGCCCGCGAAAGGCCGCCCCTCCCACGACGTCGGCTCGGGCCGCATGGCACCCTTTATGGCGACGGCAAGAACCGGACGGACACGAACCGGGCGGATACGTCCTACGCAGGGAGAGCATGGTGCGGCGCTGGCATGGCCTCGAAGAGGTACCCGCCGATTGGGGCCGTTCGGTGGTCACCATCGGCGTGTTCGACGGTGTGCACCGCGGGCACCAGCGGATCGTCGGAGCCGCCGCGCAGGAGGCCCGCAGGCGGGGGCTGCGCTCGGTGGTGATCACCTTCGATCCGCATCCGGACGAGGTCGTGCGGCCCGGCACCCACCCGCCGCTGCTGGCCACCACCGGCCGCCGCATCGAGCTGCTCGAAGGGCTCGGCACGGACGCGGTCGTGGTGGTCCCGTTCACGCTCGAACTGTCGAAGACGCCGCCGGACGAGTTCGTCCAGCAGGTCCTCGTGGACCGGCTGCACGCCGCGCACGTCATCGTCGGCGAGGACTTCCGGTTCGGGCACAAGGCCAAGGGCGACATCGCGCTTCTGCAGGAGCTCGGCGGCAAGTACGACTTCACCGCCGAGGGGGTCCCGCTGGTGGCGAACGGCGACACGATCTCCTCCACCTACATCCGGGAACGGCTGGAGAGCGGCGAGGTCGAGGCCGCCGCCGAGGCGCTCGGCCGCCCGCACCGCGTCGAGGGCGTCGTCGTGCGCGGCCACCGCCGCGGCCGCGCGCTCGGCTTCCCGACCGCGAACCTGGAGACGCCGCCGAACACCGAGATCCCCGCCGACGGCGTCTACGGCGGCTGGCTGGTGTGCGACTCCGACCGCTACCCGGGCTTCCGCTGGCCCGCCGCGATCTCCATCGGGACGAACCCGACGTTCGAGGGCGCGGGGGAGCGGACCGTCGAGGCGTACGCGCTCGACCGCGACGACCTCGACCTGTACGGCGAGCACATGGGCGTCGACTTCACCGGCCGCATCCGGGACACGCTCAAGTTCGACTCGATCGAGGCGCTCGTCGAGGAGATGCACCGCGACGTCGACCGGGCCCGGGAGATCACGTCCGGTGAGGGCTCCGCGCCGTCCGCCGGATGACGGACGGCACCGGACGTGCGCGCCGCCGTCCACCGGACGTGCGCGCCGCCGGTGCCCGCCGCACCCTCCGTGATCATCCGGAAGCCGCACCGTGACGGTGCGTCGTCCCGGCATGGTACGGTGAAGAATCGCCGGGAAGGGCCCCGGCGCGGCTGGCTGCACCCTCATGCGGCTCGCCACATCTCTCAATGACGCACCATGCGGAGCCGTTCGCCCGTATCCGGGCCGGCGTCTGCGGGTGACGACCTTACGAAGGAGCCACGTGTCGCTCGACACCGCCACGAAGAAGCAGATCATCGCCGAGTACGCGACCACTGAGGGTGACACCGGATCTCCGGAGGTCCAGGTCGCGCTGCTGACCCGGCGCATCACCGATCTGACCGAGCACCTCAAGGAGCACAAGCACGACCACCACAGCCGCCGCGGCCTCCTGCTGCTGGTCGGCCAGCGTCGTCGGCTCCTGAAGTACCTCGCAAACAAGGACATCAACCGCTACCGGAAGCTGATCGAGCGACTCGGTCTGCGCCGCTAGCAGCCCAAGGGAGTGGCCATCGGGCCACTCCCTTCCTTTTGTGGCCGGGGCGGGGCCGCGCAGGCGCCCCCGGCCGGGCCGGGACCCGGCGGACGGGCCGCCCCGGCGCATCGCGCGAGCCGTCCGGCCCCGGCCGGACCGGCCGCAAAACCGAAGAGAAGAGCCTCGCGGACACCGCTGGTGCGGGCCGGTCCTCGGTAGTGGCTTCCGGATCCGTCCGCCCGCGTCGGCGGGCACCGGATCCGGGTGCTTCGATCGAAGACCGGCAGCGTGACAAGCCACGGGAAACGGCCGCGAGGACCGATACCGGAACCTGAGGAGGTTTCCCGTGACAGAACCCGTGCGCATCGACGGCGCGCAGAGCACCGAGGCCGTGATCGACAACGGCACGTTCGGCACCCGCACCATCCGCTTCGAGACCGGCCGGCTGGCCCGCCAGGCCGCCGGCTCGGCCGTCGCCTACCTCGACGACGAGACGATGGTCCTCTCGGCGACCACCGCGTCCAAGAAGCCCAAGGACAACCTGGACTTCTTCCCCCTGACCGTGGACGTCGAGGAGCGGATGTACGCGGCCGGGCGCATCCCCGGCTCGTTCTTCCGCCGCGAGGGCCGCCCCTCCGAGGACGCGATCCTGACCTGCCGGCTCATCGACCGGCCGCTGCGCCCGTCCTTCGCCAAGGGCCTGCGCAACGAGATCCAGGTCGTCGAGACGATCATGGCGCTGCACCCCGACCACCTGTACGACGTCGTGGCGATCAACGCCGCCTCGATGTCCACCCAGCTGGCCGGGCTGCCGTTCTCCGGCCCGATCGGCGGCGTCCGCGTCGCGCTGATCGAGGGCCAGTGGGTCGGTTTCCCGACCCACCCCGAGCTCGAACGCGCCACGTTCGACATGGTCGTCGCCGGGCGCGTCCTGGAGGACGGCGACGTCGCGATCATGATGGTCGAGGCCGAGTCCACCCGCGACACCCTCAAGCTCGTCGGCGAGGGCGCCACCGCCCCGACCGAGGAGACCGTCGCCGAGGGCCTCGAAGCCGCCAAGCCGTTCATCAAGGTGCTGTGCCGCGCGCAGAGCGACCTCGCCGCCGTCGCCGCCAAGGCGACCGCCGAGTACCCCGTCTTCCTCGACTACCAGGACGACGCGCTCGACGCCGTCACCGAGGTCTCAGCGGCGACCTCGCGCAGGCGCTCACCATCGCCGGCAAGCAGGAGCGCGAGGCCCGCCTCGACGAGATCAAGGCCGCCGCGGTCGAGAAGCTCGCCGAGCGGTTCGAAGGCCGCGAGAAGGAGATCTCCGGCGCCTACCGTGCCGTCACCAAGAAGCTGATCCGCGAGCGGGTCGTCCGGGACGGGCTGCGCATCGACGGCCGCGGCACCAAGGACATCCGCCAGCTCACCGCCGAGGCGCACATCGTCCCGCGGGTGCACGGCTCGGCGATCTTCGAGCGCGGCGAGACGCAGATCATGGGCGTGACCACGCTCAACATGCTCCGCATGGAGCAGATGATCGACACGCTCAACCCCGAGCGCACCAAGCGCTACATGCACAACTACAACTTCCCGCCCTACTCCACCGGTGAGACCGGCCGGGTGGGCTCGCCGAAGCGGCGCGAGATCGGGCACGGCGCCCTCGCCGAGCGCGCCCTGATCCCGGTGCTGCCGACGCGCGAGGAGTTCCCGTACGCGATCCGGCAGGTGTCGGAGGCGCTCGGCTCCAACGGCTCCACGTCGATGGGCTCGGTCTGCGCTTCCACGATGTCGCTGCTGGACGCGGGCGTCCCGCTCAAGCAGATGGTCGCGGGCATCGCGATGGGGCTGATCCACGAGGGCGGCGAGTACGTCACCCTCACCGACATCCTCGGCGCCGAGGACGCCTTCGGCGACATGGACTTCAAGGTCGCCGGCACCCGCGACCTGATCACCGCGCTGCAGCTCGACACCAAGCTCGACGGCATCCCCGCCTCGGTGCTGGCCGCCGCGCTCAAGCAGGCCAAGGGCGCCCGCCTGGCGATCCTCGACGTGATGCAGGAGGCCATCGAGGCGCCCGCCGAGATGAGCCCGAACGCGCCGCGGATCATCACCATCAAGGTCCCGGTCGACAAGATCGGCGAGGTCATCGGCCCCAAGGGCAAGATGATCAACTCGATCCAGGACGACACCGGCGCCGACATCACCATCGAGGACGACGGCACGATCTACGTCGGCGCCACCGACGGCCCGTCCGCCGAGGCCGCGCGGCAGGCGATCAACTCGATCGCCAACCCGCACATGCCGGAGGTCGGCGAGCGGTTCCTCGGCACCGTCGTCAAGACCACCACGTTCGGCGCGTTCGTGTCGCTGCTGCCCGGCAAGGACGGCCTGCTGCACGTCTCGCAGATCCGCAAGCTGCACGGCGGCGCCCGGATCGAGAACGTCGACGACGTGATGGGCGTCGGCGAGAAGATCCAGGTCGAGGTCACCGAGATCGACCAGCGCGGCAAGCTGTCGCTGGTGCCGGTCGAGGTGATCGAGCGGGAGGCCGCCGAGAAGGGCGACGGCGGCGACGAGCCGGCCGAGCGCCGCCGCGGCCGACGACGGCGACGGTGACGGCGGCGAGCGGCGCGCCCCGCGGCGCCGCCGCACCCGCCGCAGCGGCGACGACGGCCAGCGCAACTCCTGACCGA
>NZ_MKJY01000186.1 GCF_001942465.1 Actinomadura sp. CNU-125 | reverse complement strand
GCGCCTGGTAGGCGCCGAGGAAGGGCGGCCTTCGCCGCAATAAACTCGTGGAGCTATGGGGATTCGAACCCCACCTCCTCCATGCCATGGAGGCGCGCTACCAACTGCGCCATAGCCCCGCGCCGCTGCGTGGACGTTCATCCCGCAGGGCTTCGCCAGTGTATCGGACTCCGGCGCGTGGTCACGAATCGTTTCCCCTCACGCGCCGTTGTCGGTGCGGTCGTCGCCGAGGACGGGCTCGGGGAGGGTCCCGGCGTTGTGCTCGGCGAGCCGCCAGCCGCCGTCCCGCATCTCGGTGAGGACGGACCAGCAGCAGTTCGACAGGCCGCCGAGACGCTCCCAGACCTCCTCGGGGAGGCCGAGGAGGTGCGACATGCCGAGGCGGAGCGCGGCGCCGTGCGAGGCGACGACGAGCGTGCCGGTTGGCGGCAGTTCGTCGAGGGCGCGTTCGAGGGCTGCGCCGACGCGTTTGGCGACCTGGGCGCTGGTCTCGCCGCCCGGGGGCTGCCAGGCGGCGTGCGCGGCCGGGTAGCGGGCGCGGATCTCGCGTCCGGTGAGGCCCTCCCATTCGCCGCCGTCGCGCTCGATCAGGTCGCGGTCGTAGCGGACGGGCAGGCCGGTGACCTCGGCGAGGCTCGATGCGGTGACGGACGCGCGCTGCAGCGGCGAGGCGAGCAGTTCGGTCGGGTGGAGCCCGGCGAGGAGCCGGGCGGAGCGGCGGGCCTGCTGGATCCCCGTCTCGTCCAGGGGGATGTCGGTCTTGCCCTGGAAGCGGTTCTCCACGTTCCAGGCGGTCTGGCCGTGCCGCCACAGGACGAGACGGCGCCTGCCCGGCTCACGGGTCGGGCCGGCGTCACTCACTCGCGCTCCCGACGGTCCGGGCGCGGTGCTCCATGTGCGCGGTGACGGACTCCGGCAGGTCGATCACCGGGCAGTCCTTCCAGAGGCGTTCGAGCGAGTAGAACACACGTTCCTCTTCGTGCTGGACGTGCACGATGACGTCGGCGTAGTCGAGGAGCACCCAGCGGCCCTCGCGTTCGCCCTCGCGGCGGACGGGTTTGGCGTCGGCCTCCTCGCGGAGCCGCTTTTCGACCTCGTCCACGATGGAGCGGACCTGGCGGTCGTTGGGGGCGGAGCAGAGCACGAACGCGTCGGTGATGACGAGCTGCTCGCTCACGTCGTAGGCCAGGATGTCGTCGGCCAGCTTGTCTCCCGCCGCTTCGGCGGCGATCCGGACGAGCTGTGCCGCCCTCTCGGATGCGGTCACGATGCGCTCGCGATCCTCCCTGTAGGGGTCGTCTGGGCTCCACCATCTCACGGGCGGGACCCGGCGGCCCTCTCAATTCTCGTCGGCCGCGTTCCCACGCGACCCTTCCTACTCCAGGGTATGTCGGGTCGCGCCCCGCCGGGGTACGCCGGACGAACCCGTCCCGTCGATCTCCGTGCAGGTCAGGACGCGTCGTCGCGGTAGAGGCCGCGCTTGTTGATGTACTGGACGATGCCGTCCGGGACGAGGTACCAGATCGGCTCGCCGGACTGGACGCGGTCGCGGCACTCGGTGGAGGAGATCGACAGGGCCGGGACCTCCATGAGCGACACCCGCCCGTTGGGCAGGCCGGGGTCGGCGAGGCGGTGGCCGGGACGGGTGACGCCGACGAAGTGCGCGAGTTCGAACAGTTCGTCGGCGTCGTGCCAGGTGAGCATCTTCTCCAGCGCGTCGCGCCGGTGATGAAGAACAGGTCGGCCTCGGGGCCCTGGACGTCGCGGATGTCGCGCAGGGTGTCGACGGTGTAGGTGGAGCCCGGACGGTCGATGTCGACGCGGCTGACGGAGAAGCGCGGGTTGGAGGCGGTGGCGATCACGGCCATGAGGTAGCGGTCCTCGGCGGCGGCGACCTTGCGGCCTTCCTTGTGGGACGAACGGCCGGTGGGGACGAAGATCACTTCGTCCAGCGAGAAGAAGTGCGCCACCTCGCTGGCGGCCACCAGGTGCCCGTGGTGGATCGGGTCGAACGTGCCGCCCATGATCCCGAGCCGCCGCTTTTGCGTCATGCCGACGAGAATAACCAGCCGGTGACATGCCCGGAACGTTCGCCCCGGCTCGCGGCGGGAACCCTGTGGCGCGCCGGTTCGTCACAACTACCATGCCAGACATGACGGAGAACACACCGGATCGAGCACGCAAGCGCTTCCCGGGGATCAGCTCCCGGGCCTACGAACACCCGGCGGACCGCTCGGCGCTGGTGGCGCTGCGCTCGCTGTCCGGGTTCGACGTCGTCCTGCGCAAGCTGTCGGGCCTGGTCAACGAGCGGGCCATCAGACTGATGTTCCTCGGCGGGACCGTCCGGGTCGGCGAGAACCAGTTCCATCACCTGCACGACATGGTGCGCGACGCGTCCTACATCCTCGACCTGAAGGAGGTGCCCGACGTCTTCGTCAAGCAGGACCCGACCCCGAACGCGATGGCGCTGGGCTCCGACCACCCGTTCATCGTGATCAACACCGGGCTGATCGACCTGCTGGACGACGAGGAACTGCGGTTCGTCGTCGGGCACGAGGTCGGGCACATCCTGTCGGGCCACGCGGTCTACCAGACCATGATGCAGATCCTGATCGGGCTCGGGTCGCGCCTGGCGTGGCTGCCGCTCGGCAACGTCGGCATCGCGGCGATCATCATCGGGCTGCGCGAGTGGTTCCGCAAGGCGGAACTGTCGTCCGACCGCGCGGGCCTGCTCGCCGGGCAGGACCTCGACGCCGCCAAGCGCGTGAACATGAAGCTCGCGGGCGGGACGAAGCTGTCGGAGATGAGCGCGGAGGCGTTCCTGGAGCAGGCGCGCGAGTACGACGCGGCCGGCGACGTCCGGGACGGGCTGCTGAAGTTCCTGAACCTGCTGCCGCAGTCGCACCCGTTCGCGGTGATCCGGTTCGCCGAGATCGACCGGTGGGCGCGCAGCGGCGAGTACGAGCGGATCCTCGCCGGGAACTACCCGCGGCGCGACGACGACGGCAACGCGAAGGTCACCGACGAGGTGAAGAACGCGGCGCGGTCGTACCGGGAGTCGTGGGAGCAGACGGCCGACCCGTTCGTCGGCAAGGTCCGCGACATGGCGGACGCCGCGGCGGGCGCGGCGGGCGGCCTGTTCGACCGCATCACGCGGCGCCCGAACGGGTCGAACGACAACTAGAAGCCACGCGCGAAGGGCCGCCGTGCCACGTGGCACGGCGGCCCTTCGCGCGTCCTGCGGGGCCTAGAACGGCTTGGGGACGAGGAGTTCGACGTTGCGGTCGTCGACGGCGCCGCGGCGCTCGCCGGGGGTGTCCTGCCAGTCGTTGCCGGCCAGCTCGCGGGCCAGCGACGCCAGCCGGACGGGATCGTCGATGCGGCCGCCGTGGGCGGCGGGCCCGGCCGAGTCGAGCACGGTCGCGAAGACCGACAGGGTGCCGTCCCCGTTGTCGGCGAGTTCGACGATGCGGCTCTGCTGCGGGAAGTCGATGTGCGCGGCCGTGTTGACCTCCCAGAAGCCGCCCGGTCCGAACGCCCCGCCCGTTTCGCGCGCGTGCGGGACGACCTCGTTGCGGTGCGTGTGCCCGTTCACCCACAGGACGACGTTCGGGTAGCGCAGCAGGAGCGCCTTCACCTCGTCGCCGAGGACCCGATCGCCGCCGAGCGGGTTGTCGAGGGACCCGATCGGGTGATGGCTGAACAGGACGAACAGCCGATCCCGGACGTTGTGCGTCACGACGTCGCCGCGGGCGTCGAGGTAGCGGCGGCTGCCCGCCTTGAGCTCGTCCTCCAGCCACGCGAGCTGGGCGCGGTCGAGGGAACCCTGCGAGTAGCCGTTGGGGTTGACGGTGTCGAGCGCGATGCCCCGCACGACGCCCTGGTCGAACGCGTAGTGGGCCGTCCCGTCGCGGAGGTTGGCGGCGGTGAACCCGTGGCCGCGCAAAGCGGCGCTCGTCCCGAAGTGCTCGCGGACGACCTCGGCGCGCGACAGCATCCGCCGGTTCATATCGGGCGTCACGGGGCGGAACAATCCCCCGGACGCGCCGCGCTCGCGGCTCAGCCGCACCAGCTCGCGTCCGTTCGCGTCGGTGATCATCCGGGCGAGCCGCTCGGCCTGCGCGTCGTCGGCCGGGGCGCCGATCTTGATGCCGCCCACGGCGAGCGCGGTCACCAGCGGGTTGACGGGGAGGTTGCCCTGGACGAGGCCGTCGTGGTTGCCGAACACCGCGTACCAGGGCGCCCGCAGGCCGGTCGCCCGGAAGGGGCGGCGGGCGGCGTCCACCAGGCCCCGGACGCGCGGGAACCCGTGCTCGGCCGTCGGGACGTCGGCGTCGGCACCGGGCGGCGGCCCCTCGGGGTGCCAGTAGGCGCGGTCGTACGCGGCGAGGTCCATGACCCCCTCGTACCGGTTCGGATCGCCGGAGTCGGGGCTGATGCGCTCCCCGTCCAGCAGGTCGATGATCCACCGGATCTCGTTGTACTGGACGTTGTCGGCCGCGTCCCCGGTGTTGATGACGAACGCGAGGTCGAGCCCCCGTCGCGGGGCCGCGTCCGACGGAGTTCATCGCGCGGACCATCGCCTCGGCGACGTGCGTGGAAAGGATCTCCTGCGGCCGGTAGGCGCCCTCGACGGGCAGGACGCTCAGCGCGTCCTTGAACCGGTCGACGAACTCGACCCGCGCCGGGGACTGCGCGTCGATCACGTGCACGTCGGTGAGGTGCCCGAACGCGAGCACGCCCCGGCGGCGCGCGGCCCGTCCGGGGGACGCGGCACCGCCGAGGTCGCGGCGCAGGACGTGCGGCTCCCCCGGACCGGCGACGACCTTGCGGTAGCCGCCCGCGCCCGGAGAACCGAGGAGGTAGGTGCGGTCGAGGGTGGTTCCGGCGACGGGCCCGCGCAGCCGCGGGGCGGTCGCGGCCCGGGCCGGGTACGCGGTGAGTCCGGTGGCGGCGATCCCCGCCCCGAGGGCGGCGCCCCGCAGGACGCGGCGGCGGCTGATCTCACGAGTCACGAAGTGGATCAGATCACACCGACACGAGTGACATCAAGACCCAAGATGTCACATAGGTGAACACCCCTCGTATCGGCCGCACATACGCCCACACCGGACCCGACCCGCACAGCCCACAGCTTGGGCAGGACACAAGCCCGCCGAAACCCGCTGCAAGCGGCCGGACGGTCCGTCAAGCACCCCACCGCGCACCGCCGGGGCGTGCCCGCACGCGGCGCACGCCGGACCCGTAAAGCCCCGGCACAGGCGGGAACGGACGGCCGGGCGGCACCCCGAGGGATCGACGGGCCCGCACCGGGATGCCACGGGGCCGTCGCCGACGGGGCCGCCGCCGGCGGACCGGTCGGCCGGGCGGAACGGCGGAGTACTAGTGCCCCGGGGCGGGCGGCCGGAGGCCGTGCCCCGGGGGATCGTCAGGCGCCGCGGACGTGGCCGTCGCCGGTCACCACGTACTTCGTCGAGGTCAGTTCCGGGAGGCCCATCGGGCCGCGGGCGTGGAGCTTCTGCGTGGAGATGCCGATCTCCGCGCCGAAACCGAACTCGCCGCCGTCGGTGAAGCGGGTCGAGGCGTTCACCATCACGGCCGCCGAGTCGACGAGCGAGGTGAAGCGGCGGGCGGCGGTCTGCGACGTCGTCACGATCGCCTCGGTGTGCCCCGATCCGTACCGGCGGATGTGCGCGACGGCGTCGTCCAGGGAGCCGACGACGCGGGCGGCGATGTCGAGGGAGAGGTACTCGGCGTACCAGTCGTCTTCGGTCGCCGCCACGACGTCGTCGCCGAACGAGCGGATCCGGTCGTCCCCGTGGACGGTGACGCCCTTCTCCCTGAGCGCCGCAAGCGCGCGCGGGACGAACTCGTCCGCGACGTCCGCGTGCACCAGGAACGTCTCCGCCGCGTTGCAGACGGACGGGCGCTGCGTCTTCGAGTTCACGAGGATGTTCAGGGCCGTGTCCAGGTCGGCGGCGGCGTCGACGTAGACCGAGCAGTTCCCGACCCCGGTCTCGATCACCGGGACGGTCGACTCCTCCACGACGGAGTTGATCAGCGAGGCGCCGCCGCGCGGGATCAGCACGTCCACGAGCCCGCGCGCGCGCATCAGGTGCTTGACCGACTCGCGGGACGTGCCCGGGACGAGCTGCACCGCGTCGGACGGGACGGCCGTGCCCCGCAGCGCGTCCTGCATCACCGCGACCAGTACGGAGTTCGACTCGTACGCCGACGACGAACCGCGCAGCATCGCGACGTTCCCGCTCTTCAGGCACAGCGCGGCCGCGTCCACGGTGACGTTCGGGCGGCCCTCGTAGATGATCCCGACGACGCCGAGCGGCACCCGGATCTGCCGCAGGTCCAGGCCGTTCGGCAGGACGTTGCCGCGGACGGTCTCGCCCACCGGGTCGGGCAGCGCCGCGACGTCGCGGACGGCCTCGGCGATCGCGGCGATCCGCTCCGCCGACAGGCTCAGCCGGTCGATCATGTACTCCGGCGTGCCGTTCTCGCGGGCCCGCGCGACGTCCGTCTCGTTCGCCTTGATGATGCGCGCGGCGCCGTCGACGAGCGCGTCCGCGATCGCGTGCAGCGCGGCGTCCTTGGCGGCGCGCGGCAGCGGCGCCAGCCCCGCGGCGGCGTCGCGGGCGGTCCGCGCCACCCGCAGGAACTCCTCGCGTTCCCGGTCCTGCTCGCTCATCCGAGGTTCCTCTCCGGTCGAATTCAGCGGTCGGTCAGTACCACGAGGTGGTCGCGGTGGATTATCTCGCGTTCGTACTCCGGGCCCAGCTCGCGCGCCAGCCAGCGGGTCGAGCGGCCCATCAGGTCGGGGATCTCCGACGCGTCGTAGTTCGCCAGCCCGCGCGCGACGACCCGGCCGTCGGCGCCGCACAGGTCGACGGGGTCCCCGGCGGCGAAGTCGCCCTCGACGCCGGTGACGCCGGCGGGCAGCAGCGACTTGCCGCGCTCGACGACGGCCTCGACGGCGCCCGGGTCGAGCAGGACGCGGCCCTGCCCGGTGGTGGCGTGCGCCAGCCACAGGTGCCGGGTGGGGCGGCGCCGGTCGTCGACGGGGTGGAACAGGGTGCCGACGGGCTCGCCGGTGACGGCGCGCGCGGCGGACGCCGCGTTCGTCAGCACCACCGGGATCCCGGCGATCCGCGCCGCCTCCACCTTGGTGATCATGCCGCCGGTGCCGACGCGTCCCGACCCGCCGAGCTCGACGCCGTCCAGGTCCGCCGGGGAGCGGACGTCGGTGATGCGGCGCGCGCCGGGCTTGCGGGGGTCCGCCGGTGTAGAGGGCGTCCACGTCCGACAGCAGGACGAGCGCGTCGGCGCGGGTCAGGTGGGCGACGAGCGCGGCGAGCCGGTCGTTGTCGCCGAACCGGATCTCGTCGGTGGCGACGGTGTCGTTCTCGTTGACGATCGGCAGCACGCCGAGGGTCAGGAGCTGCGCGAGGGTGCGCTGCGCGTTGCGGTGGTGGGAGCGGCGCATCATGTCGTCGGCGGTCAGCAGCACCTGCCCGACGGTGACGCCGTAGCGGGCGAACGAGGAGGTGTAGCGGGCGAACAGGGCGCCCTGCCCGACGCTCGCCGCGGCCTGCTGGGTGGCGAGGTCGGACGGGCGGCGGGTGAGGCCGAGCGGGCCGAGCCCGGCCGCGATCGCCCCGGACGACACGAACACGATCTCCGCGCCCGCGTCGCGGCGGGCCGCGAGCACGTCGACGAGGGCGTCGATGCGGGCGGCGTCGATCGTCCCCCGCGTGGTGGTGAGCGACGACGAACCGGCCTTGACCACGATCCGGCGGGCCTTGGCGATCTCCGCGCGTTCGGTCACGAACGTCCCCCCGGGGTCAGCGGCCGTCGAGCCGGCGGTCGGTGCCGCGCGGGCCCGCGGTGGCCTCACCGGCGGCGATGTCGGGCTCCCAGTCGAACACGACGGAGTCGTCGATCGTCCCGATCATGACGGTCGCGCCGCGTTCGGCGCCCGCCGCGGCGAGGGCGTCCTCGACGCCGAGCCGCGCGAGCCGGTCGGCGAGGTACCCGACGGCCTCCTCGTTCTGGAAGTCGGTCTGCCGCAGCCAGCGGACGGGCTTGGACCCGGTGATCAGGTAGGTGTTCTCGCCCATCGGCTTCACCTCGAACTCGGCTCCGCCGCCGACCGGTTCGGGCCGGATCACGATGCGGGTCGGCTCGGCCGGGGGCAGGCTCGCGCGGTGCTCGGCGACCATCGCGGCCATCGCGAACGACAGTTCCCGCAGGCCCTCGTGGGTCGCCGCCGACACCTCGAACACCCGCAGGCCGCGTTCCTCGAACTCGGGACGGACGAGTTCGGCGAGGTCGCGCGCGTCCGGTACGTCCACCTTGTTCAGCACGACGAGGCGCGGCCGGTCGGACAGCGGACGGTCGCCGAGGACCCGGTCGTACGCCTGCAGTTCGCGTTCGATGACCTCGAAGTCGCTGAGCGGGTCGCGGCCGGGCTCGGGCGTGGCGCAGTCGAGGACGTGCGCGAGCGTCGAGGACCGCTCGATGTGGCGGAGGAACTCCAGCCCGAGGCCGCGGCCCTCGCTGGCGCCCTCGATCAGGCCGGGGACGTCGGCGACGGTGAACGTGTTGTCGCCCGCGCTCACCACGCCGAGGTTCGGGATGAGCGTGGTGAACGGGTAGTCGGCGATCTTCGGCTTCGCGGCGGACAGCGCGGCGATCAGCGACGACTTCCCGGCGCTGGGGAACCCCACGAGCGCGACGTCGGCGACGCTCTTCAGCTCCAGGACGACGTCGCGTTCGTCGCCGGGCTCGCCGAGCAGCGCGAACCCCGGCGCCTTGCGCTTGGCGGTCGCCAGCGCCGCGTTCCCGAGGCCGCCGCGCCCGCCGCCCGCGATCACGTACCGGGTGCCCTCGCCGACCAGGTCGGCGAGCACCGCGTCGCCCTCCTTGACGACCGTGCCGTCGGGGACCGGCAGGATCACGTCGTCGCCGTTCGCGCCCGTCCGATGCCCGCCCTGCCCCGGTTTGCCGTTGCCCGCCTTGCGGTGCGGACGCCGGTGGTAGTCCAGGAGGCTCGCCGCGTTGGTGTCGACGACCAGGACGACGTCGCCGCCGTTCCCGCCGTTCGCGCCGTCCGGGCCGCCGAGCGGCTTGAACTTCTCCCGGTGGATCGACGCGCAGCCGTTCCCGCCGTTGCCCGCCGCGACGTGCAGCACCACCCGGTCGACGAACTGCGCGCCCGATCCCGCACCAGCGGCCACGGCGACTCTCCTTGCGCTCGGCCCCGCGAGGGGCTCTGAAAACAGCGCAAGGGACGGACCCGAACGGTCCGCCCCTTGCGAAAGACTCTTCCCGAAGCGGATTACTCCGCCGGCGGGACGACGCTGACCGCGTTGCGGCCGCGGTAGCGCCGGAACTCCACCGCGCCCGCGACCAGCGCGAACAGCGTGTCGTCGCCGCCGCGGCCGACGCCGGGGCCGGGGTGGAAGTGGGTGCCGCGCTGACGGACGATGATCTCGCCCGCGTTGACGACCTGGCCGCCGAACCGCTTCACGCCGAGGCGCTGGGCGTTGGAGTCGCGACCGTTACGGCTGGACGATGCGCCCTTCTTGTGTGCCATGTGACCGCTCTCCTTACTTCCCGGACTCGATACCGGTGATCTTGACCTCGGTGTACGGCTGACGGTGACCCATCCGCCGCTTGTAACCGGTCTTGTTCCGGTAGTGCATGATGTTGATCTTCGGGCCCTTGACCGCGCCGACGATCTCGGCGGTCACCTCGTAGCGGGCCAGGTCGGCCGAGGAGCTGACGACCCGGTCGCCGTCCACGACCAGCACGGCCGGGAACGTGACGGTCGAACCGACCTCGCCGGCCAGCTTGTCGACGGTCAGAACGTCGTCGACGGCGACCTTCTCCTGCCTGCCGCCTGCGCGGACAATCGCGTACACCGCGGAAACCTCTCGTCGTGCGCGTGCTTCTGGACCGAACCAGTCCCACGCGTGGCTCTACCAGCCCTCGGATGAGGGCCTACCCCCGGCACGGGCCGAGGGCGGCACACCGGGCCGAAGCCGCGGCGCTCTCTGCTCGATCCCCACCGGATCGGCGGGGGGTGCACCGGACGTTCCCCGGACGGGGCCCGCGGTGCGAGTTCGTGTCGGCGCATGTCACCACACACCGAAGTACGAGTGTACTGGACGCCCTGACCCGAACGCGAACGCGTGCACGCGCGTGCGTCCGGGTCAGGGACCGTCCGTCGGTCAGTCCTCCGCGCCGTCCGCGGCCTGAGCGCCACGCGGGAGCGCCGGGTGCGGCGGCGACGGGCACCGGCGTCCGCCGCGCCGTCGCCCTCGGCACCGCGGCGGCCTCGGCGGGCGCCTCGGCCGGTTCGGCGGCCGGCACCTCGGCCGACTCGGCGGTCGCGGCGGCGTGCGGGGCGCCGTTGGACGAGCCGTTCGCCTGCACCGCGACGGGCTCGGGCTCGGCGGCGTCCAGCGTGCCCGGGGCGACGTCGGCGGTCTCCGCGGCGGCGTTCGCGGCGGCGACCTC
>NZ_MKJY01000185.1 GCF_001942465.1 Actinomadura sp. CNU-125 | reverse complement strand
GCGATCCGCTCCTCCGGATGGCTCGTGTCCAACGGCACGTACGCCGCACCCGCCTTCAACACACCCAGCAACACCGGGATCAACCCCGGCGAACGCTCCATCCGCACCCCGACCAGGGAACCGCGACACCCCGCCAACGCACCCGCGACACCGTTCGCCCGCGCGTTCAACTCCGCGTACGTCCAGGAAACGCCCTCCGACACCACCGCGACCGCGTCCGGCGTCCGCGCCGCCCGCTCCTCGAACAGCTCGACCAGCGACGCGTCCGGCACCGGACGGGACGTGTCGTTCCACTCCCCCACCACGAGCCGCCGCTCGTCCTCCGGGAGCACGTCGACGTCGGCGATGCGCGCGTCCGGGTCGGTGGCGAACCGCCGCAGGACGCGGACGAGCCGGTCCAGGATCGTGCGGGCGGCGGGCTCGTCGAACAGGTCCGGGCGGTAGTCGAGGCGGAGCGGCATGTCGTCGTCGGGCAGGACGGCCAGGATGAGCGGGTAGTGCGCCGCGTCGGCGCTGTCCACGCCGACGACCTCGAAGCCGCCCGCGGGTTCCGGCTCGTCCGCGGCCCCTTCGCGCAGGAAGTTCTCGTAGACGAGGATCGTGTCGAACGTCGCCCCGGGTCCGGCGGCGCGCCGGATGTCGGAGAGACCGAGGTGCTGGTGGTCCATCAACTCGATCTGGCGGCCCTGCAACTCGGTGAGCACGTCGCGGACGGTGCGCGCCGGGTCGAGCGTCACCCGCACGGGGAGCGTGTTGATGAACAGGCCGAGCATCCGCTCGACGCCCGGAAGGTCGGCGGGGCGGCCGGAGACGGTGGCGCCGAACACGACGTCGCGGCGTCCGGTGAGGGCGCCGACCACCAGCCCCCACGCACCCTGGACGAGCGTGTTGGGGGTGAGCCCGTGCAGTCGTGCGACGTCGCGGAGCGCGGCGGCCGTCTCCGCGCCCAGCGGCTCGACGACGTGGCGGGGCGGGACGGACTCGGCGCCGGGTCGACGGGCGCGACGAGCGTCGGTTCGGTGGTCCCGGCGAGGGCGCCGGCCCAGGCCGTCCGGGCGGTGTCGCGGTCGCGGCGCTCCAGCCAGGCGAGGTAGTCGCGGTAGGGGGCGACGGGCGGCAGGCCCGACGCGTCGCCGCCCGCCGCGTAGACCTGCGAGACCTCCCGGAAGAGGATCGGCAGCGACCAGCCGTCCAGCACGATGTGGTGCATCGTGACGAGCAGCCGGTAGCGGGTGCCGCTCATCCGGATCAGCACGAGGCGCAGCAGCGGCGGCGTCGCGACGTCGAAGCCGCGGTCCCGTTCGTCCTCGGCGAGCCGTTCCGCCTCGGCGCGCGCGTCGGCGGCGGGACGGTCCGACAGGTCGACCGCCGTCCAGGGCAGGACGGCCCCGGCGACGATCACCTGCACGAGCCGCGGTGCGCCCGCGGGCTGCCGGAAGCCCGCCCGCAGGCTCGCGTGCCGGTCGAGCATCGCCTGCCAGGACGCGCGCAGCACGTCCGGATCCAGCGGCGCGGCAAGGTCCAGGACACGCTGTTCCACATAGACGTCGCGGGCCCGCTCGTCGTGACCGGCGTGGAAGAGAAGCCCTTCCTGCAACGGCGACAGCGGCCAGACGTCCTCAATGCGGATGCGGGTCATCACGCTTCCTCTCGCCCAATTGATCCGGCGCACTCGAAGCGGACGGTATATCAGTCGCTTCGATTTCACCGAGCTGTCCAAATGGTCATTCTGGAAAGCGGCAGATCGGCGCGCCGCGCCACCGCCCGGACCGGCCGCACCGGCTCGGTGGCGTTCGGCCCGAACGCCACCGGGCCGCGACTTCAGAATCCGTCGAAGAGCTGGGCCTGCAATTCGTCGAGCTGGTCCTGCTCCAGGGAGACCAGCGCGAAGTCGGCGGGTGCCGGTGCCGCGCCGGTGTCGTGCGGGGCGGTGTGCTCGGCGATGCCGGTGAGCATGCCGGCCCAGTCGTCGGCCAGCGCGGCGAGCTCCGCGTCCGTGAACAGTGCGGACGGGCAGGTCAGCACGATCTCCAGCACCGGGCCGTCCGGACGGTCCCAGATCGTCGCCGCTGCGGTCGGCGGCGTGCGCGGCGGCCGTCTGCGCCTCCGCGCCGCTGCCCAGCGCGGACGCCCCGGCGGGCCGCCACTCCGCGTGCTCGTCCCCGGTCGGCGCACCGGCGGCCATCCGGCCCAAATAGTTGAAACCGATCTGGGGCACCGGCAATGCGGCCAGGTGGGCGGCGGTCGCCGGATTCAGATAGCGCAGGAGACCGTATCCGAGTCCGTCACCGGGAACGGCGCGCAGCTTTTCCCGGACGCGTCGCACGAGCCTGCCCGCGGCCGGTCCGCCAGATCGTACTTCGGTCAGGTCGGCGGCGCCGGTGTCCAACCGGACGGGATGGTTTCCGGTGAACCAGCCGACGGTTCTGGTGACGTCCATTCCGGCGGTCAGCGATTCACGGCCGTGGCCTTCGATGTCCACCAGCAGGCCGCCCGCGCGGCCCCCGCCGCGGCGGCGGCGCCAGGCCGCCACCCCCGCGACGAGACCCGCCAGCAGCACGTCGCGCGCGTCCGGGCCGCCGTCCAGGAGTGCCTCGGTGGTCTCGCGCGGCAGCACCAGGGACGTCCGGTACGTGCCGTTGGCGATGGTGTCGCGGGCCGGGTCGAGCGGACGCGCGCCGAGTGTCGGGTTCGGGCCGGACAGCATCCGCGTCCACTCCGCCAGCTCGTTCACCCTGGCCTGGCTGACGGCTTGGGCCGCCAGGTCCCCGGCCCAGCGGCGGAACGAGGTGCCGGCCGGTTCGAGGGCGGTGTCCGGTGCGCGGTAGGCGGACTCCAGGTCGGAGACGAGGATGCGCCAGGACACGCCGTCCACCACCAGGTGGTGCGCGACCAGCAGGACGCGACCCGGGTCGAGCGGCCCGGCGTCGAACCAGACGGCCCGCACCATCACGCCCGCACGGGGGTCGAGTTCCGCCATCGCCGTCCAGGACTCGGCGTCGACCAGTTCGTCGAACCGTTCGGCGTCCAGGCCGCGCGCGTCGACGCGGCGGACGGGAAGCTCCGGGCTCTCGGCGGGGACCTCCAGGCGCCACCGCCCGTCCTCGGGTGTGCGCAGGCGCGCGCGCAGGACGTCGTGGTGATCGAGGACGGTGCGCAGCGCCCGTTCCAGCCTCGGCAGATCGAGCCCGGCCGGGACGCCGACGGCCATCGACTGGCAGAACGCGCCGTGCAGCACCGCGACGCCCGACCGTTCCGCGGTCTCCAGCATCGCGGGAGTCAGCGGGACCGGTCCGGTCGGGACGTCC
This sequence comes from Actinomadura sp. CNU-125, assembly GCF_001942465.1. Classification (GTDB taxonomy): domain Bacteria; phylum Actinomycetota; class Actinomycetes; order Streptosporangiales; family Streptosporangiaceae; genus Spirillospora. The sequence continues at coordinate 7,267 of NZ_MKJY01000185.1, read as the reverse complement.
TCGCGCGGGGCCGCCGGTTCGGCGTCGGTCACCGCGACCCGAGCCAGCCCCGCCGGGGTGCGCCGCTCGAACACCTGCCGGGCGGTGATCACGACACCGGCGGCGCGGGCCCGGGACACGACCAGGATCGATGTGACCGAATCGCCGCCGAGCTCGAAGAACGAGTCGTCCGCGCCGACCCGGGCCAGCCGCAGGACGTCCGCGAACACCTCGCACAGCAGTTCCTCGGTGGGCGTGGCCGCCGCGCGCCCGGCCGTCCGGCCCGCGAAGTCGGGGGCGGGGAGTGCCGCCCGGTCGACCTTGCCGTTGCGGGTCACCGGGATCTCGTCGAGGGCGACGAACGCGGCCGGGACCATGTGGTCCGGCAGCCGGGCGGCGACGAACCCGCGAAGGTCGGCCTCGGCGGCGGCGCCGATGACGTAGGCGACGAGGCGCTTGGTTCCGGGGTCGTCCTCGCGGGCGACGACGACCGCCTGGCCGATGTCGTCGTGGGAGGTCAGGAGGGCTTCGATCTCCGCGGGTTCGATGCGGTAGCCGCGGATCTTCACCTGCTCGTCGGCGCGTCCCGCGAACTCCAGCAGGCCGCCGTCCGTCCAGCGGGCCAGGTCACCGGTGCGGTACATGCGGCCCGGGTGGAGAGGGTTCGCGACGAACCGTTCGGCGGTGAGGGCCGGACGGGACGCGTAGCCGCGCGCCACCCCGGCGCCCGCGAGGTACAGCTCGCCGACGACGCCGGGAGGAACCGGGCGTAAGAACTCGTCCAGGACGTAGGCCCGGGTGTTGTCCATCGGGACGCCGATCGGCACCGGATCGGGGACGCCGTCCGCCGAGGTGAACGCGAGTCGCGTGGCGAACGCGGTCGATTCGGTCGGACCGTAGGTCGTCCGCACCACGAGCCCCGGGTGGGTTCGCAGCAGGTTCCGGACGGCCGCGGACGACACGACGTCGCCGCCCGTCGACACCTCGCGCACGCCCGCGAAGATCTCCGGCGACTGCTCGGCCAGGACGCGGAACAGACCGGCCGTCGCGTGCACGTTCGTGACGCCGTGCTCGGCGATCAACCGTCCCCGTTCGGCCGGATCGACCTCGCCCGGCGGTGCGACGACGAGGCGCCCGCCGTGCAGCAGCGGCGTCCAGATCTCGTAGGTGGACGCGTCGAACGCGTGGTTGGCCTGCACCAGGACCGACTCGACGACATCGTCGCGCCACGCCTCGTCCAGGCAGAACGCCACCACGTTCCCGTGCGTGACCGCCACGCCCTTCGGCACCCCGGTCGACCCCGACGTGTACATCACGTACGCGAGATCGTCCGGCGAGACCCGGACGGCCGGGTTCTCCTCGACGGGCTCGAAGACGTCATCGTCGGTGACGACGACCGAGACACCGGCCTCGGCCATCACCGCCGCGATCCGCTCCTCCGGATGGCTCGTGTCCAGCGGCACGTACGCTGCACCCGCCTTCAACACACCCAGCAACACCGGGATCAGTTCGGGCGAACGCCGCATCCGGACCCCGACCGGCGAACCCCGTCCGGCGAGTGCGTGTGCGACACCGTTGGCGCGCGCGTTCAGCTCCGCGTACGTCCACTCCTCGCCGTCCGCGACCACCGCGACCGCATCCGGCGTCCGCGCCGCCCGCTCCTCGAACAGCCCGGCGATCGACGCGTCCGGCACCGGACGGGACGTGTCGTTCCACTCCTCGACGACAAGCCGCCGCTCGCCGTCCGACAACACCTCGATCGCGGACACCGGCACGTCCGGGTCCGCCGCGACCTGTTCGAGGACGCGCACGAGGCGGTCGGCGAGCGACCGGGCGGTGGGTTCGTCGAACAGGTCGGCGGCGTACTGGATCGCGCCCTCGATGCCGCCGCCCCGGTGCGCGAGCAGCGACACCGCCAGGTCGAACCGCGCGGCGCCCGTCTCGCCCAGCGGCAGCGGGGTCGCCTCGACGCCGGGAAGCGTCCACGGCTCGCCGTCGCGGTCGGCGTCGTCGACGGCGAGCATCACCTGGAAGAGCGGGTGCCGGGACAGCGATCGCGTCGGGGCCAGCTCGTCCACGAGCCGCTCGAACGGGACGTCCTGGTGGGCGAACGCGGCGACGGTTGGGTTTCCCTGACGCGGTCCAGGAGGCCGGCGAACGTCGGGTCGCCGCCCAGGTCCGTCCGCAGGACGAGCGTGTTGACGAAGAACCCCACGAGGTCCTCCAGCGCCGCGTCCCCGCGCCCCGCGACGGCCGTGCCGATCGGGACGTCGCGGCCCGCGCCGACCTTCGACAGCAGCACCGCCACGGCGGCCTGCGCCATCATGAACATCGTCACGCCGCGCCGCCGGGCCGTCTCGGCGAGGCGGCCGTGCACGTCCGCGCCGACCTCGATCGGGACCACGCCCGCGCGGAACGACGGCACCGCCGGACGCGCGCGGTCGGCGGGCAGGGCCGTCTCCTCGGGCGCCCCGGCCAGCGCGTCCCGCCAGAACGCGAGCTGCCCGGCGATGAGGCTGTCCGGGTCGTCGGGGTCGCCGAGCGTCTCGCGCTGCCACAGCGCGTAGTCGGCGTACTGGACGGGCGGCGGCTCCCACGCCGGGGCCGCACCGCCCGACCGGGCCTCGTAGGCCGCCGCGAGGTCGCGCGCGAGCACCCCCATCGACACGCCGTCCACCGCGATATGGTGCGCGACGATCACGAGGACCGCCTCCGCCGGTGCGACCCGGATCAAGCGCGTCCGCCACGGCAGTTCCCGGGACAGGTCGAAGCCCCGCTCGACCTCCGCGGCCACCAGATCCCCGACAGCGGATCCCGCGCCGTCGACGACGTCCGAAGGCGGCCCCTCCGCCGCCACCCCCTGACCGGACGCGTCGTCCCCACGCGGCTCCACAACCGGCGACCGCTCCGCGCCGGAACCCGCAGCGTCGACGAGGCTCCCCGCCGACACACGCCGGACGGACGCGCCGTCCGCGTCCGGCTCCACGGCCGTCGGCCGCTCCGCGCCGGAGCCCCCGACATCGACGACGTCCGACGCCGGGCCGTCCGCCGCTTCCCCCTGAGCGGACGCACCCTTCGCGCGCGGCTCCACCGCCATCGACCGCTCGTTCTCCGAGCCTGCGGCGTCGACGACGGTGAGGGGCGGGTGGTGGGGTGTCACTCGCTGGACGGGTGTGCCGTCGTCGTCGGGGAAGATCGTGCGGAGCGGTTCGTGGCGGGCGGCGACGTCGCCCAGTGCGGCGGCCAGGGCGGCGGGGTCCAGGTCGCCCGTCAGGCGCAGCACGGACGCGACGTTGTAGGCGGCCCGGTCGCCGGGCTCTTCGAGCCGGTTCAGGAACCACATTCGCTGCTGCTCGAACGAGAGGGGGACGGCGTCCGGGCGGGGGCGGGCCGCCAGCGGGGCCGCGCGGCGCCGCGCGCGCCGTCCACCAGGCGGGCCATCGCCTCGACGGTCGGGGCGGCGAACAGTTCGCGGATGCCGAGTTCGGCGTCCAGGACGGTCCGGACGCGGGCGAGCAGGCGCATCGCGAGCAGCGAGTCGCCGCCGAGGTCGAAGAACGAGTCGCCCGCGCCGACCCGGTCGAGACCGAGGATCTCCGCGAACAGGCCGCACAGGACCGCCCTCGGCCGGGGTGCGGGGCGCGCGGTCGCCGGCCAGGGCGGCAAAGTCGGGGGCGGGCAGCGCGGCCCGGTCCAGCTTGCCGTTCACCGTGACGGGCAGCGCGTCGAGCCGAACGAACGCGGCCGGGACCATGTGCTCGGGGAGCCGCGCGGCCGCGAACTCGCGCAGCGCGGTCTCGTCCGCGCCGCCCGCGACGTACGCGACGAGCCGCTGCGCGCCGGTGTCGTCGCGGACGATCACGGCCGCCTGCGTCACGTCCTCGTGCGCGGCGAGCACGGCCTCGACCTCGCCCGGTTCGACGCGGAAGCCGCGGAGCTGGATCTGCCGGTCGGCGCGGCCGAGATGCTCCAGGCGCCCGTCGCGCCGGTACCGGGCGAGGTCGCCGGAGCGGTACATGCGCCCCGGGGCGAAGGGGTTCGCGACGAACCGTTCCGCGGTGAGCGCGGGGCGGTCCAGGTAGCCGCGGGCGAGGCCGGGCCCGGCGACGTACAGTTCGCCGGTCACCCCGGGCGGGACGGGCCGGAGCCAGTCGTCCAGCAGGTGGACGCTCAGGTCGGGCACGGGTTCGCCGATGACACCGCCGGGACGGGACGCGCACAGTTCGGCGTCCAGGTGCGCGGCGGTGACGTGCACGGTCGTCTCGGTGATGCCGTACATGTTGACGAGCGCGGCGCCCGGATGCCGGTCGTACCAGCCGGTGAGCCGCCCGGGATCGAGGGGCTCGCCGCCGAACACGACGTACCGCAGCGCGGCCAGGTCGGTGCCGGGGTGCTCGGCGTCGGCGGCCATGAGCTGCGCGAACGCCGACGGGGTCTGGTTGAGGACGGTGACGCGTTCGGCCGCGAGCAGGTTCAGGAACGCGTGGGGGGTGCGGGCCGTCGCGTGCGGGACGACGACGAGGCGGCCGCCGTGCAGGAGCGCGCCCCAGATCTCCCACACCGAGAAGTCGAACGCGTACGAGTGGAAGAACGTCCACACGTCGCGCGGTCCGAACCGGAACCACGGGAGCGTCTCGGCGAGCAGCCGGACGACGGCGGCGTGCGGCACCGCGACGCCCTTCGGGCGGCCGGTGGACCCGGACGTGTAGATGACGTACGCGGGATGCGCGGGCCGCAGCGGGACGGTCCGGTCGAGGTCGGACGGCGTCGTCGCGGGGCGCGCGGCGAGCGCGGCGGCGGTCGCCGGGTCGTCCAGGACCAGCGGCCCGGGGGCGTCCGGCGGCGCGGTCGCGGCCGTGCACACCACCAGGGACGGGCGCGCGTCGGCGAGGGTGGCCGCGATCCGCCCGGCGGGGTGCGCGGGGTCGACGGGACGTACGCGGCGCCCGCCTTCAGCACGGCGAGCAGCACCGCGACGAGGTCCGCCGACCGGTCCAGGACGACGCCGACGCGCGTCTCGGGTCCGGCGCCGCGCGCGATCAGTTCGTGCGCGAGCCGGTTGGCGCGCGCGTCGAGGGCGGCGTAGGTGAGGGTGTCGCCGTCGCAAGTCACGGCGACCGCGTCCGGGGTGCGGGCGGCCTGCTCTGCGAACAGGTCCGGCAGCGTCGCGGCGGGGACGGGACGCGCGGCGGGGCGCCGCACGGCCCGCGCCCGTTCGGCGTCGTCCAGCAGGTCGACGACCGCCGACGGTGGCCGCCGGGTCGGCCGCGACCTGCTCCAGCACCCGCACCAGCCGCGCGGCGAGGTCCCGGCCGCCGTCGCCGCGTCGAACAGGTCGGCGGCGTACTGGAGGTCGCCGGTCAGCCCGGCCGGGGCGCCGTCGCCGTCCCGCCGCTCGGCGAACGTGAACGACAGGTCGAAGCGGGCGGCCGTCCCGTCGGCGGGCGGCAGCGCGTCGGCCCGCACGCCGGGCAGCGTCCACGGCGCGTCGTCCCGGGGAACGTTCTGGAAGTTCAGCACCACCTGCACGAGGGGGTGCCGGGCGAGGGAGCGCGGCGGGTTGAGCTCCTCGACGAGCCGCTCGAACGGGACGTCCTGGTGGGCGTAGGCGGCGAGGTCGGTGTCGCGGACCCGCGCCAGCAGTTCGGTGAAGGGCGGGTCGCCGCCCACGTCGGTGCGCAGCACGAGCGTGTTGAGGAAGAACCCAACGAGGTCCTCCAACGCGGGGTCGCCGCGCCCGGCCACGACCGTCCCGATCGGGATGTCGGTGCCCGCCCCCGTACGCGCCAGCAGCAGCGCGAGCGCCGCCTGCACCACCATGAACGGGGTCGCGCCGCAGCGCTGCGCCACTTCGACGAGCGCCGCGTGGGTCCGGGCGTCCACCTCGATCGGCACCGAGCCGCCACGGAACGACGCGGCGGACGGCCGCGGCCGGTCGGCCGGCAGCGGCAGCTCGTCCGGGAGCCCCGCCAGTGCCGTCCGCCAGTGGGCGAGCTGCCCGGACAGCACGCCGTCCGGATCGTCCGGGTCGCCGAGAACGTCCCGCTCCCACAGGACGAAGTCGGCGTACTGGACGGGCGGCGGCGCCCAGCCGGGCGCGCGGCCCGCGCGCCGCGCCCGGTACGCGGCGGCGAGGTCGCGCAGCAGCAGCCCCATCGACCAGCCGTCCACCGCGATGTGGTGCGCGACGAGGACGAGGATCGCCTCGTCCGGGGACGTCACCAGCAGCCGCGCCCGCAGCGGCGCCTCGACCGCCAGGTCGAACCCGCGCCGCAGTTCGGCCGCGACGGCGTCCGCCGCGTCCGCCTCGGCCACCTCGGCGACGTGCAGCCGCGGCCGCCCCTCCGGTCCGTCCAGCCGCACCTGGCGCGGCGTCCCGCCCGTCTCGGGGAACACCGTGCGCAGAGTCTCGTGCCGGTGGCGACGTCGCCGAGTGCCGCATCGAGCGCGGCGACGTCCAGGTCGCCGGACAGCCGGAGCGCCAGCGGCACGTTGTACCCCGCGCCCGCCCCGGCGGTCTCCAGCCGGTTGAGGAACCACATCCGCCGCTGCGCGAACGACAGCGGGACGACGTCGGGACGCGTGCGGGCGGTGACCGGCGGACGGGACGCGCGCCCGCGCGCCCCCTCCGCGAGCCGTGCGACGCCCGCGACGGTCGGCGCCGCGAACACCTCCCGGATGCCGACCTCAGCGTCCAGCACCGTCCGGATCCGGGCGGTCAGCCGCATCGCGAGGAGGGAGTCGCCGCCGAGGCCGAAGAACGAGTCGTCCGCACCGACGCGCTCGACGCCCAGCACCTCGGCGAACAGGCCGCACAGGACCTCCTCGATCGGGGTGGCGGGGGCGCGACCGCCCGTCCGTCCCGCCACGTCGGGGGCGGGGAGGGCGGCCCGGTCGACCTTGCCGTTGCGGGTCACGGGGATCTCGTCGAGGGCGACGAACGCGGCCGGGACCATGTGCTCGGGCAGCCGGGCCGCGACCAGTTCCCGCAGGTCGTCGTCCTCGACGGCCGCCGTGCCGGTGACGTAGGCGACGAGCCGCTTGGTCCCCGGACGGTCCTCGCGTGCGACCACGACGGCCTGGCGCACGTTGCGGTGGGCGGCCAGGACGGCTTCGATTTCAGCAGGTTCGATGCGGTAGCCGCGGATCTTGACCTGTTCGTCGGCGCGTCCGGCGAAGTCGAGGACACCGTCTCCGTCCAGCGGGCCAGGTCACCGGTGCGGTACATGCGGCCGGGGTGGAAGGGGTTCGCGACGAACCGTTCCGCGGTGAGGCCCGGACGGGACGC
>NZ_MKJY01000184.1 GCF_001942465.1 Actinomadura sp. CNU-125 | reverse complement strand
CGCGGTCGTAGAGCTGGGTGAGGTTCCCGGCGGCGGCGGTCTCGCCGAGCAGGATCGCGCCGATCAGCCGCCCGTCGCGGATGATCGCCTTCTTGTAGGTGCCGCGGGAGACGTCGGTGAACCGGACGACCTCGACGCCGTCGTCCTCGTCGCCGAAGTGCGTCTCCCCCATCGACGCCAGCTCGATCCCGGCGGCCTTCAGCCGGGTGATCTGCCGGGCGCCGGTGAAGCGGGCGCCGGGGTCGGTGCCCGCGAGCAGCCCGGCGAGGATCCCGGCCTGCTCCCAGGCGGGCGCGACCAGCCCGTACACCTCGTCGCGGTGCTCGGAGCACTCCCCGATGGCCCGCACCGACGGGTCAGCGACCGAGCGCAGCTCGTCGTCGACGATCACGCCGCGGCCGACGGCGAGGCCCGCGGCGCGGGCGAGCGCGGTCTCGGGACGGACGCCGCACGCGACGACGACCAGGTCCGCGTCGATCGTCTCGGCCGCGCCGTCCGCGTCCAGCTCCACGCCGGTGACCCTGCGGTCGCCGCCCGTCCCGGACGTGCGCACGCCGGTGACGCCGACGCCGACGCGGGACCCGACGCCCAGCCCGGCGAGCGTCCGGGCCAGGACCCGGCCCGCGGCGGGGTCGAGCTGCCGTTCCATCAGGTGCCCGGCCAGGTGCAGGACGGTGACGTCGAGGCCCGCGGCCGGCGAGCCCGCGCGCGGCCTCGATGCCGAGCAGCCCGCCGCCGATCACCACGGCGCGGCGCGCGGCGTCCGGCGAGCTCCGCTGATGCGGCGGCAGTCGTCCAGGGTGCGGAACGCCAGGGCGCCGCGCGGCATCCCCTCGGCGAGGCCGGGCATCGGCGGGACGAACGCGGTGCTGCCGGTGGCCAGGACCAGCGTGCCGTACGGGGTGACGGTCCCGTCGGACGCGTGCACGGTGCGGGCGGCGCGGTCGATGCGGGTGACCTCGACGCCGAGCCGGGCGTCGACGCCGTGCGCGGCGTACCAGGCGGCGTCGACGAGCGCGATGTGCTCGGGGTCGGCGGCCCCGGCGAGGACGTTCGACAGCAGCACCCGGTTGTAGGGGCGCTGCGGTTCCGCGCCGAACACGGTGACCGGGACGGACGGGTCGCGGTCGCGCAGCTCGCCGACGAACCGGGATCCGGCCATGCCGTTCCCGACGACCACGACGTTGCGCGGGCCGCCCGCCGAGGAGCCGTTCGCGCGGGTCATCGTCCCACCGCCTCGGGGGCGCCGATCTGCAGCAGCGGCTTGATCTGCTCCCGCTCGACCTCGAACTCGATGCTGGGGTCGGGCGTCTCGGGCGCGTTGACGAACGAGACGAACCGGCGGAGCCGCTCGGGGTCGTCCAGCACGTCGCCCCACTCGTCGGAGTAGGCGTCGACGTGCCGTTCCATGGCGGCGTCGAGTTCGGCGCAGATGCCGAGGCGGTCCTCCATGACGACCTCCCGGAGGTAGTCCAGGCCGCCGTCCAGGTCCTCCAGCCAGCTCGCGGTGCGCTGCAGCCGGTCGGCGGTGCGGATGTAGAACATCAGGAACCGGTCGATGGCGGTGATCAGCCCGTCGTCGGACAGGTCGCTCGCGAGCAGGTCGGCGTGCCGGGGCCGCATGCCGCCGTTCCCGGCGACGTAGAGGTTCCAGCCGTTCTCGGTGGCGATGATCCCGAAGTCCTTGCTCTGCGCCTCGGCGCATTCGCGGGCGCAGCCGGACACGGCCGACTTCAGTTTGTGCGGGGCGCGCAGCCCGCGGTAGCGCAGTTCGAGCCGGATGGCCATGGCGACCGAGTCCTGCACGCCGTAGCGGCACCAGGTCGACCCGACGCACGACTTCACCGTCCGCAGCGACTTGCCGTAGGCGTGCCCGGATTCGAACCCGGCGTCGACGAGCCGCCGCCAGATCCGCGGGAGCTGCTCGACGCGGGCGCCGAACAGGTCGATCCGCTGCCCGCCGGTGATCTTGGTGTAGAGGCCGAAGTCGCGGGCGACCTCGCCGATCACGATCAGCTTCTCGGGGGTGATCTCGCCGCCGGGGACGCGCGGGACGACCGAGTACGTGCCGTTCTTCTGCAGGTTGGCGAGGAAGTGGTCGTTGGTGTCCTGCAGCGCGGCCTGCTCGCCTTCGAGGATGTGGCCGTTGCCGAGGCTGGCGAGGATGGAAGCGACGGCGGGCTTGCAGATGTCGCAGCCGCGGCCCCGCCCGTGCTCCTCGACGAGGCGGGTGAAGCTGGCGATGCCGCTCGCCCGGATGATGTCGAACAGCTCGGCGCGGCTGTGGTCGAAGTGCTCGCAGATCGCCTTGCTGACCTCGACGCCCGCCGCGGTCAGCTCGGCGTCCAGGAGTTTCTTCACCAGCGGGACGCACGACCCGCAGCTCGTCCCGGCGCGCGTGCACGCCTTGACCTCGCCGAGGTCGGTCAGCGACCGCTCGGAGACGGCGCAGCGGATCGTCTCGGCGGTGACGTTGTTGCAGGAGCACACGACGGTGGCGCCGGGCAGGTCGCCGCCCGCGGCCTCGGTGCCGCCGAACAGGACCTGGTCGGGGGTGCCGGGCAGCGCGCCGCCGACCTGGGCGCGCAGCGCCGCGTAGGACTCGGCGTCGCCGACCAGCACGCCGCCCAGCAGCGTGCGCGCGTCGTCGCTGACGATGATCTTCTTGTAGACGCGGGCGACGGGGTCGGTGTAGGTGACCCCGAGCGCCCCGTCGGCCCGGTCGGCGAACGGGTCGCCGAAGCTGGCGACGTCCACGCCCATCAGCTTCAGCTTCGTGGACGGGTCGGCGCCCTCGAACACCGCGTCGGCGTCCTGCGCCAGCCGTCCGGCGACGATCTCGGCCATCGCGAAGCAGGGCGCGACCAGCCCGTACACGACGCCGTCGACGAGGGCGCACTCCCCGATCGCGAAGATCGCGGGGTCCTCGGTGCGGCAGCCGGCGTCCACGACGATCCCGCCGCGCTCCCCCACCGGCAGGCCGCAGCCGCGGGCCAGTTCGTCGCGGGGCCTGATCCCGGCGGAGAACACCACGAGCCCGGCGTCCAGCACGGCGCCGTCGGCCATCCGGACGCTCGCGACGGCGCCGTCCGGGCCCGCCTCCAGCGCGCTCATCGGGGTGCCCGCCCGCACGTCCAACCCGAGGGACTCGATGTGGCGGCGCAGCATCGCGCCGCCGCCCTCGTCGAGCTGGCGCGGCATCAGCCACGGCGCGACCTCGACCACGCTGCTGCGCAGCCCGAGGCCCTGCACCGCGCGGGCCGCTTCGAGGCCCAGCAGCCCGCCGCCGACGACCGCGCCGCTCGTCCGTCCCCGCGCGTAGTCGCGGATCGCGTCGAGGTCGTCGATCGTCCGGTAGACGAACACGCCGGGCAGGTCGGCGCCCGGCACGGGCGGGACGAACGGCGCGGAACCGGTCGCCAGGACCAGCGCGTCGTAGGGCACCTCGTGACCGGCGTCGGTGGCGACGGTCCGGGCCGCGCGGTCGATCCCGGTGACCCGCTCCCCGGCGCGCACCGCGACCTCGTCGCCGTGCGGCGGGTACGCGAGGTCGGCGCCCTCCAGGTGCGTGGTCAGCGCCACCCGGTCGTAGGCGGTCCGGCTCTCCTCGCCGATGACGGTCACGTGCCACGTCCCGGCGGCGTCGCGCTCGCGCAGGACCTCCACCAGGCGGTGCGCGGCCGGACCGTGGCCGACCACGACGAGCCGCCGGACGTTTTCGTTGTCGGCTCCCATGCCGACGATCATCTGACCGCCGTATTACCCGGGCAGGTCCCGGATGTCACCTGTGCGTTAACTGCCCCTCACCGCGCGCGTCCCGCCGACACGGGCCCGTAACGTCCGTCCCCGGCGATCGTCCGTTACTCCCGGGACGGACGGGGCAGCACACTCCGCGACAGCCGAACGACTCGAAGGGGGAGCCCGACATGGGCGAGTCGAACCACCCGATCCGGGGCGAGCATCGCTACGAGCAGGAAGTGACCTCGGTGGACGAGCACGAGGAGCGTCCCGGCAAGAGCCTCGTCACCACCGACCACCAGGTCATCCGGCAGTGGGCCGGCGAACGGGGCGCCGAGCCGTCGACCGTGCCCGGCAGCGACTACGGGGGCCGCCCGGGGAGGCTCCGCCTCGACTTCCCCGGGTACGGCGGCGAGAACCTGGAGCACATCTCCTGGGACGACTGGTTCCGCACGTTCGACGAGCGGGAGTTGAACTTCGTCTACCAGGAGCACAAGAAGGACGGCGCCCAGAGCAATTTCTTCCGCCTGGAGAACCCGGGCCGCGACGACGACCGCTGACCCGAAGCGACCCACCCGCCGAGATCGGCGGGATCGGCGGGATCGGCGGGCAAGACCCGCCCGTACGGTCCACGCCCCCCGGACGGCCGACGCACGGCCCGGCCGGGCGATGCGCGCCCCGCAAGGGAGTGCGCGGTCCCGGCGAGCGGGCCGGGCGCCGCCAGGCGCACGAGGGCCGCCGGACGGTCAGCGGGCCCGCCGACCGATGCCCGGACCCGCCCGGACCGTGCGCGGGCTCGGCCGGAGGGCGGGCCGTATCGCGCCCGGCCCGTGGCTTTACGCAGTAAGGTCACGCCTGGTCGGGTCGGCGGCGCGCATCACGGCGCGGTCGGCGGCGCCCGGAATCGCCCTGTCGTTTTGTCGGCGGTCCACCGAACTCGACCCGGCCTTGTCCGCCGCCCTCGTACGGGAACGCTCCAATTGCTCATTTCGTGACGAAAAAACACTGCATTCCGTTGCCGCCGCCCAATCCGGGTGTGCGGCCACACACGTATTTCCGGCATCCCTTGATCTCGCGGCGGGAGAGGCGAGACTGGCGAGTTCGAAAGCCAGGTGCGTTTCCGATCCCAAGGAGAACTCGTGGCCTCCCCGCCCCTGTCAGTTCGAAGAACCCGCTCCCCGTTCCCGTGCCGTCCCCCGCAGCTCCGCGTCGGCGACCTGCTCCGCCCGCATCTCGACTCGGTCGTCGAGGAGATCGCCGGGGAGATCCGCCGGCAGCTCCCCGCGTACGCCCACCCCGCCGACAGCGTCCAGGGCCGGCGGATGGTCCGGACGATCTCGACGACGGTCCGCGGCTTCGTCGACGCGGTCGACGATCCGGCGCCGGACTGGACGCCGCTGACGGACCTGTACGCGCACATCGGCGCCCGCGAGGCGTCCGACGGGCACGGCCTGGACAACATGGAGGCGGCGCTGCGGCTCAGCAGCCAGATCACCTGCCGCCGGTTCATCAGCCACGCCTACGACTTCGGCTGGTCGCAGGAGACGCTGTCGATGCTCACCGAGTCGCATTTCGGGCTGCTGGCCATCCTCGTCGACGCCGCCGCGGAGGGGTACGCCTCGACGCGCGAGGAGCTGGCGACGCGGCGTGAGCGGGCCCGCGGGCGGCTCCGCGACGTCCTGGTCGCCGACCCGCCGATCGGGCGGGAGGCGATCCGGGAGCTGGCGAAGGCCGCGGACTGGACGGCCCCCGAGACGATCTGCGCGGTGGCGCTGCGCGGGCCGGTGGGCGGCACCGCCCGGCTCGTCCCCCCGACGGTGCTGGCGGACTGGTCGGGCGACGACCCGTATCTGGTGGTGCCCGACCCGGACGGCCCGGGTCAGGAACGGCTGATGGCGGCGCTGGCCGACGCCTGCCCGGGGGCGGTCGGCCCGACCGTCCCGGTGGACCGCGGCGCGGTGTCGCTGCGGTGGGCGCGGCGGGCCGTCGCGCTGGCCGGTGCGGGGGTGCTGCCCGACGGCGGGACGGTCCGCTGCTGCGACCATCTCGCGACGCTGATCACCGCGGAGGCGCGGGACTGGTGGAGGCGGCGGCGCCGCAGTACCTGCGGCCGCTGATGGAGCAGCCGTCGCCGCGCCGGGAGATGCTCGCGGAGACGCTGCTGACGTACTTCAACAGCGGCGGCAACGCGGTCGTCACCGGACGGCAGCTGCACATCCATCCGCAGACGGTGCGGTACCGGATCCGGGTGATCCACGAGATGTTCGGCGGCGAGCCGGCGGCGCCGGACACCAAGCTCGCCACGATGATCGCGCTCAACTCGATGCTGCGGCTGACCCCGGCCGCCGTCCCGGATCCCCCCGCCTGACCGCGCCGCGTCCGGTGGGCGTCGCCGCGCTCATCGAAGGGCGCGTTCCCGGACGCCCGCGTCACGGTGTTCACCGCGACTGCGGCGCCCGACGGACCGCGGGGCGATGATCCGTGACGCGTTCGACGCGGACGGTCTCGCGGCCCGCTGCCGGGGCGCGGGACGTTCTCGCCCGGTGTCCGTGGACGGCGGCGGACCGGCCGCGGCGGGGATCGCCGGGCGAGCACGGGCACGCGTCCGCGTCGGGCACCATGGAGGGGTGACGCAGGTTGTGGAGCGGGGGGCCGGGCTGCGCGCTCTGGCGGACCTCGTCTCGGACGGGGACGTCGTGGTGCTGAGCGGCGCCGGCATCTCCACCGAGTCGGGCATCCCGGACTATCGCGGAGAGACGGGGCTGAGCAGGCGGCGGGGCGACCCGATGACCTACCAGGCGTTCACCGGCAGCGCGGAGGCGCGCCGCCGGTACTGGGCGCGCAGCCATCTGGGGTGGCGGCACATCAAGGCGGCGCGGCCCAACGCGGGGCATCTGGCGGTCGCGGAGCTGCAGCGCCGGGGCCTGCTGGCGGGGATCATCACGCAGAACGTGGACGGGCTGCACGGGGCGGCCGGGGCGGCCGGGGTGATCGAGCTGCACGGTTCGCTGGACCGGGTGGTGTGCCTGGCGTGCGGGGCGCGCACGCCCCGGGGCTATCTGGACGCGCGGTTGCGTGCGGCCAATCCGGGGTTCGGGGAGCCGTCGGGCGGGAGCGCGGGCGATCATCCGGGCCTGCACGGCCAGGACGGTTCGGTCAATCCGGACGGCGACGCGGAGCTGGACGACCGGGCGGTCGACGCGTTCCGGGTGGTGGGCTGCGACCGGTGCGGCGGGCCGCTGAAGCCGGACGTGGTGTTCTTCGGGGAGAACGTGCCGCCCGCGCGGGTCGCGGACTGCTTCGCGCTGACGGGGCGGGCCGGGGCGCTGCTGGTGCTGGGGTCGTCGCTGACGGTGATGTCGGGGTACCGGTTCGTGCGGCGCGCGGCCCGGGACGGGATCCCGGTCGGGATCGTGAACCGGGGCCCGACGCGGGGCGACGGGGACGCGCTGGTGACCCTGGACGCTCCGCTGGGCGAGACGCTCGGCGCGCTGCTGGGCGAGCTTCCCGGTCCGTCCGCGGCGCCGTGACGCGGCGCCGTGACGCCACGCCGAACGCCCCGGAGGTGATCGGTCAGGCGGGCGGCGGCAGCAGGTCGGCGAGGAGTTCGGCCAGGTGGCGGGGGCGGGCCTGCGTGCCGGCCTCGATCTGGGTCCGGCAGGAGAACCCGTCGGCCAGGACGGTCGTGCCGGGATCGGCGGCGCGGACGGCGGGCCACACGCCCTGTTCGGCGACGGCGGCGGACACTTCGTGGTGGCCGCGTTCGAAGCCGAAGTTCCCGGCGAGGCCGCAGCATCCGACGTCGAGGGTGTCGGTGCGGACGCCGGCGCGGTCGAGGACGCGCCGGTCGGCGTCGAACCCCATGATCGCGTGCTGGTGGCAGTGCGGCTGCGCGATCGCGCGGACGTCCGGGCCGTCGCGTCCGTCGCGGGGGGCGAGCGGCGCGGCGCCGCCGGTCTCCTCCTGGTGCTCGTCGAGCAGTTCGGCGAACGTGCGGGTCTGGTCGCGGAGCCGCGCGACGTCGTCCTCGACGGCGTCGCCCGCCATCAGGTCGGGCGCGTCGGAGCGGAACACGGCGGTGCAGGACGGTTCGAGGCCGACGACGGGGACGCCTTCGCGGAGGCGGGGCGCGAGGGCCCGCACGGTGCGGCGCAGGACGCGGGACGCGACGTCGAGCTGGCCGGTGGAGATCCAGGTGAGGCCGCAGCACAGCGCGACGGGCGGGACCTCGACCTTGTATCCGGCCGCTTCGAGGACGCGGACGGCGGCGCGGCCGATGTGCGGGTGGAAGTTGTTGGTGAAGGTGTCGAGCCACAGCACGACGCGGCGTCCGCTTTCGGGGGCGTCGCCGGGTTCGCGCTGCTTGAACCAGTCGGTGAACCGCTGGGCGGCGAACCGCGGGATCGTCCGTTCCGCCGCGATGCCGCCGGCGAGTTTGGCGGCGCGTTCGGCGCCGGGGACGGCGAGGGCGGTGTTGACGGCGCGGGGCGCGGCGGCGGCGAGCCGGGCCCACAGCGGCAGCCAGCCCATCGTGTAGTGCGCGGCGGGCCGCGGGCGGCGGGCGTAGTGGTGGTGGAGGAACTCGGCCTTGTAGGTGGCCATGTCGACGTCGACGGGGCAGTCGCTCTTGCAGCCCTTGCAGGCCAGGCACAGGTCGAGGGAGTCCAGGACGTCCTTCGACCGCCAGCCGTCGGTGATGACGACGGCGCCGCCGGGGCCGGGCGCGGCCGGGTCGGGGATCGCCCCTCCGGGTCCGGCGGGTTTCCCGCCGGGGACGTTCCGCATGCCGCGCATCATCTCCATGAGCATGCGGGCGCGGCCGCGGGTGGAGTGTTCCTCTTCGCCGGTGACGCGGTAGCTGGGGCACATGACGCCGCCGGACGAGGCGCGGCATTTGCCGATGCCGACGCAGCGGGCGGCGGCGTGGGCGAACCGGTGGCGGTCGCCCGGGTAGGCGAACGCGGTGGCGGGTTCGTCCGGGTGGTAGCCGAGGCGGTCGAGGTTCTCGTCGAGCCGGTACGGGTCGACGATCTTGCCGGGGTTCATCCGGCCGCCGGGGTCGAAGATCGCCTTGAGGCGGCCGAACAGCGCGACGACGTCGTCGCCGAACATGATCGGCAGGAGTTCGCCGCGGGCCTGCCCGTCGCCGTGCTCGCCCGACAGCGACCCGCCGTAGGACGCGACGAGCCGCGCGGCCCGTTCGACGAACTCGCGGTACCGTCCGACGCCGCGGCCGTCCTCCAGGTCGAACGGGATGCGGGTGTGGACGCAGCCCTGCCCGAAGTGCCCGTAGAGGGAGACGGGGTCGTAGCCGAATTCGCGGATCAGGCCGCGGAAGTCGCGCAGGTAGTCGCCGAGCCGTCCGGGCGGGACGGCGGCGTCCTCCCAGCCTTCGTGGGTGTCGGGCCGTCCCCTCGGGTAGGCGGTGGCGCCGAGCCCGGCCTCGCGGACCCGCCACAGCCGCTGTTCGATGGCGGGGTCGCGCAGGAACGCGCGGCGGGGCTCGAGGGGCGCTTCGCGCATGGCGTCGACGAGCGCGCGGCCGCGCTCGTCGGCCTCCTCCTCGGTGTCGCCGCCGAACCGGACCATGAGCCAGCCGGACCCTTCGGGCATGTCGGCGAGGACCTCGGGCCCGGCGAGGCGGTCTTCCTTCGCGAGCCGCAGGAGGGTGTCGTCCATTCCTTCGAGCGCCAGCGGCTCGAACGGCAGTACCCGCTTGACCGCCTCTCCCGCATCGCAGACGTCGTCGTAGCCGAGGACGACCAGCGACTGGTGGGCCGGGACGGGGAACAGCCGGATCTCGGCGCGCAGGACGGTGACGAGGGTCGATTCGGACCCGACGAGGGCGCGGGCGACGTCGAAGCCGTTCTCCGGCAGGAGCGAGTCGAGGTTGTAGCCGGACACGCGGCGGGGGATGTCGGGGTAGCGGGTGCGGATCTTCTCCATGCCGTCGTCGCGCAGTTTCCGCAGCGCCCGGTAGATCTCGGCGCGACGGCCGCCCGCCGCCAGGACGCGGGCGTACTCCTCGTCGGAGGTGGGCCCGACCCACGTGCGCAGTCCGTCGTAGGTGAGGATCTCGAGGCGCAGCACCGAGTCGACCATCTTGCCGTACGCCTGCGCGGACGCGCCGCAGGAGTTGTTGCCGACCATCCCGCCGACGGTGCAGGTGTCGTGGGTGGAGGGTCGCGGGCCGACCATGAGGCCGTGGGGGGACAGTTCGCCGTTGAGGTCGTCCAGGCACGCGCCGGGCTCGACGATCGCGGTGCGGGCGCCGGGGTCGACGGATTCGAGGCGGGTGCAGTATTTGGACCAGTCGATGACGACCGCTTCGTTGCAGCACTGCCCGGCCAGGCTGGTGCCGCCGCCGCGCGACAGGACGGGGACGTCGTGCTCGGCGCAGACGCGGACGGCCTCGGCGCCCGCGTCGATCGTGCGGGGGACGACCACGCCGATGGGCGGCTGCCGGTAGTTGGAGGAGTCGTGGGCGTAGACGGCGCGGGACCCGGCGTCGAACCGGACCTCGCCGTCGACCCGCCCGGCGAGCGCCCGCCGCAGCGCGGCGCGCCCGTCCCCGGTGGCCGTGTCCCCGTCGCGTCCGGTGCGTCCTTTCTGTTCGCGCCGTGCGCGCTTTCCCCGCGCGGCGCGTTCCACCGATGCAGCCATGACCGTCGGGGTACCCGCCCGTTGCGGTTCAATCGCGGGCGAGGCGGGTGGCGGACTCCAGCAGCGGCGCGTGCACGAACGCCTGCGGAATGTTGCCGCGCAGCTGCCGCTGCCGGACGCGACTCCTCGGAGAACGACGTGCGCGCGCGCGGCCCCGGCGTGAACGTGCTGGTGCACCCCGAGTGC
>NZ_MKJY01000183.1 GCF_001942465.1 Actinomadura sp. CNU-125 | reverse complement strand
TTCGAGCCGCTGCGGGAGGCGTTCGACGCGCACGCCCGGATGGACTTCGCGCGCTCGCTGGAGATCGTCCCGGCGGCCCTCGGGCAGCCCGCGGGGCTCATCGGAGCCGCCGCGCTGATCTTCGAACCCGGCCGTTACTGGAACGCGCGCTGAGCCGTTACCGGGCCGTGGGAAGATCGGCGCATGGCTCCCGTCACGCTCGACGACGTCCACGCCGCGCGCGATCTGCTCGCCGACGTGATCGTCCCGACCCCGCTGATCCGGTCCCGGGCGCTGTCCGAGGCCATCGGCGGTCCGGTCCTCCTGAAGTGCGAGAACGTGCAGCGGACCGGATCGTTCAAGATCCGGGGCGCGTTCGTGCGGATCGCGCGGCTGAGCGAGGCCGAACGGGCCCGCGGCGTCGTCGCGGCCAGTGCGGGCAACCACGCGCAGGGGGTGGCGCTCGCGGCGTCGATCCTCGGCGCCAAGGCGACCGTGTTCATGCCGGAGGGCGCGCCGCTGCCGAAGGTCGCCGCGACCCGCGGCTACGGCGCGGAGGTCGTGTTCCCCGGCCCGACCGTGGACGACTGCCTCGTCGCGGCCGACGCGTACGCGAAGGAGCAGGACGCGATCCTGATCCACCCGTTCGACCACCGGGACGTCGTCGCCGGCCAGGCCACGATCGGCCTGGAGATCCTGGAGCAGTGCCCGGACGTGCGGACGGTCGTCGGGCCGGTCGGCGGCGGCGGGCTGATGGCGGGCGTCGCCTCCGCCGTCAAGAGCGTCGAGAAGGACGTCAAGGTCGTCGGGGCGCAGGCGAAGCGGGCGGCGGCGTTCCCGCCGTCGCTGGCGGCCGGGCGCCCCACCCGGATCGAGACGCAGTCCACGATGGCGGACGGCATCGCCGTCGGCCGTCCCGGAGACCTCACCTACGAGCTGTTCACCGAACTGGTCGACGCGGTCGTCACCGTGTCGGAGGAGTCGATCTCGCAGGCGCTGCTGCTGTGCCTGGAGCGGGCGAAGCAGGTCGTCGAACCGGCCGGGGCGGCGGGCGTCGCGGCGCTGCTCGAACACTCCTATGCCGTCCGGACGCCCGTGGTGGTGCTGCTGTCGGGCGGCAACATCGACCCGCTGCTGCTGTCGAAGGTGCTGCGGCACGGTCTCGCGGGCGCGGGCCGCTACCTGGTCGTGCGGTGCCGCCTCAAGGACCGTCCGGGCGCCCTGGTGACGCTGCTCGGCGAGCTGGCGGAACTGGGCGTCAACGTGCTGGACGTGATGCACGAGCGGATGGCCGCGCGTCTCCACGTGGAGGAGGCCGAAGTCCTCATGCACCTGGAGACGCGCGGCGCGACCACTCCGAGGACGTGATCGGCCGCCTCCGCGAGAAGGGCTACACCCTCACCATGAGCTGAACCGTCACAGCTCGGGCTTGCCCGGCGAGTACAGCCAGGTCTTCGCCCACGCGTCGAGGTTCTCGTGGGAGATCCGCTCGGCGAACCGGACGAAGTCCTCGGTGGAGGCGTTGCCGCCCTCGTGCGCGGCGGGCCACGCCTTCAGGAACCGGTAGAAGTCCCGGTCGCCGATGGCCGCGCGCAGCATGTGGACGGCCATCGCGCCCCGGTCGTACACGGCGCCGTGGAAGATGTTGTCGCGGCCCGGGTCGGACACGATCGGCGTCCACAGGTCGTCGTCCGCCGGGGTGGCGTACACCTCGTCGAACGACTTCTGGACGGGCTTGCCGTCGAACTTCTCGGCGTACAGCCATTCGGAGTACGTCGCGAGGCCCTCGTTCATCCAGATGTCGGCCCAGCGCTCCGGCGTCACCGAGTCGCCGAACCACTGGTGGGCCTGCTCGTGCGCGATGAGCCCGGAGCTCGGGATCGCGCCCGGACGGCTCCCGAGGTCGTACACCGGCCGTCCCTGCGTCTCCAGCGCGTAGTGGAAGTCGCCCTTCACGACGATCCCGCCGGTCGAGCCGAACGGGTACCGGCCGTACATCTTCGACTGGAAGTCCAGGACGTCGCCGGACAGCTCGTGGAACTTCTCCGCGTCCGCCGGCGTGATGCCCATCCGCTCGTCGGTCGCCGTCAGGTTCGGGACGCCCGCGCCCGTCCGGCCCTTCAGCACGTCGTACTTCCCGATGGCGATCATCGACAGCTCGCTGGCCATCGGGTCCCGCATCGTCCAGCGGGTCGTGGTCTGCCCGTGCCGCGTCCAGGTGCCGCGCAGGTCGCCGTTCGACAGCGTCGTCAGGTCCTTCGGCGCCGTCAGCGTGAAGGTGTAGGACGCCTTGTCGGTCGGGTGGTCGTTCACCGGGTAGACCGTCGCGGCGCCGAACGGCTGGTTCACCATCACCGCGCCGTCCGGGGTCGGGATCCAGCCGGACGTGCCGAGCGTCGCGTCGTTGATCGTCTGCGGGACGCCCGCGTACGCGACCGTCACGGTGAAGCTCCGGTTCCGGCGAAGGCCCCGGTCCGGCGTGATCTCCAGCTCCTGCGCGCCCGTCCGCTCGAACGACGCGTCCCGTCCGTCGACCTCCAGCGAGGAGATCTTCAGCGGGCCGAGGAAGTCGAGGTTGAAGCGGGACAGGTTCTGCGTGGCCTTCGCCCGGATCCGGGTGACGGCCTCGATGCCCTTGGTCTCCGGGTCGTACTTCAGCCGGACGTCGTAGTGCCGGACGTCGTAGCCGCCGTTGCCCATGTCGGGGAAGTACGGGTCGCCCGCGCCGGGCGCGCCGGGGCTGAAGCGGGCGTCGGCGCCCGCCGGCGCCGCCGTCACCAGGACCGCCGCCGCGGCACCCAGCGTCACGGCCGTCACGGCTCTGTGCGCTCTCCTCATGGACCTCGCCTTCCTTCGACGCCACTGTCGCGATCAAGACTTTCCCGGGCGCAGTAGCGGATCAAGCGCGAGACGGTCTCAACTTGCCATCGCCGTGGCAGAAAAAGGCCAAGCGAGGGGGAGGGGCGGCGTCGGCGGACGTCGGTGGGCGTCAGCGCGGCGGGCGGCCCTTCTCGTAGAGCCAGGCGTCGAAGAAGGAGCCCAGCCGCTCGCCGGAGACCCGCTCGGCCGTGTCGACGAACTGCTGCGTCGTGACGTTGGCGTTCCGCTTCTCCTTCGTCCACGTCTTGAGGATCTCGAAGAACTTCGCGTCGCCGACCTTGCGGCGCAGCGCGTGCAGCGTCATCCCGCCCCGGTCGTACACGGACCGGGCGAACATGTCCTGGCGGCCGGGGTCGCC
The DNA here is from genome assembly GCF_001942465.1 of Actinomadura sp. CNU-125. GTDB lineage: Bacteria > Actinomycetota > Actinomycetes > Streptosporangiales > Streptosporangiaceae > Spirillospora. The sequence continues at coordinate 7,389 of NZ_MKJY01000183.1, read as the reverse complement.
GGGCGGGACGTCCCAGAGTTCGCGCGCGTCGGTCTCGTACAACCGGTCGAACTGCTGCTGGACGGTCGGGCCGCCGGACCGTTCGCCCCAGATCCACTCGGCGTAGGTGGCGAACCCCTCGTTCAGCCAGATGTCCTTCCACCGGGTGACGCTGACGCTGTCGCCGAACCACTGGTGCGCCAGCTCGTGCGCGATGAGCGTCGGCGTGACGCCGTACGCCCCGTACACCGGCCGCGTCTGGGTCTCCAGCGCGAACCCGACGGACGCGTTGTCGACGATCCCGCCCGACGAGGCGAACGGGTACGGCCCGAAGAGCTTCGCGAACTCCTCGGTGACCCGCGTGTTCGTCCGGTGGAAGGCGTCCAGGCTCGTCGACAGCGACGGGTCGGCGGCGGAGATCACCGGGACGCCCGCGGCGGTGCGGCCGCTGCGGATCGCGAACTCGCCGACGGTCACCGTCGCCAGGTAGGTCGCCATCGGGTGCTCGACGTGCCACTTGGACGTCGTGGTCGCGCGCGCGCCGACCGGGCTGCTCGCCGGGGCGGGCGCCCCGCCGCCGCCGGGCGGCTCGGCCGGCGTCCCCGGCGTCCCGGGCATGGGCACGCCGGGCGTTCCCGGCGATTCGGGCGGCTGCCCCGGGGTGCCGGCGCGCCGCCGCCGGGCAGCGCGCGGGCGTCCCGTTCGCGACGGCCGTCAGGCCCGCCGGGACGGTGATCTCGAAGTCGAACAGGGCCTTGTCGGACGGGTGGTCATTGCTCGGGAACCAGGTCTGCGCGCCGCTCGGCTGACACGCGACGAACACGCCGTCCGGGGTACGGATCCACCCGTACGTGCCGAGGACCGGATCGTTGACCGGCTGCGGCGTCCCCGAGTACGCGACGACCGCGGTGAACTCCGCGTCCTTGCGCAGCGGCTCCGCAGGCGTGATCTCCAGCTCGCCCTGCCCGCGCTGCGTGCGCGCCGGAGCACCGTTCACCGTGACCTTCGAGACCTTCAGGTCGGTCAGGTCGAGGTTGAACCGGGCGAGCCGCTCGGTCGCCTTCGCCTTGATCGTCGCGGTGCCGGACAGCTGCTCGGCGCCGTCCGGCGTGATCGTCAGCTTCAGCCCGTAGTGCTGGACGTCGTACCCGCCGTTCCCGTCGCCCGGGACGTACGGGTCACCGGCGCTCGTGGGTCCCGCCGGACCGGTCACGGCGCCGCCCCGCGGCGCCTCCTCGGGCTCGTCCCCGCCGGGGATCTGGCACGCGGTCAGCGTCCCGGCGGCGGCGAGGGCGGCCACCCCCGCGACACCCCGGAATGCGGCGCGTGCGCCGGGACGGCGGGGGCTGCGGTCGTGTCCGGCCATGTTCACGCGGTCCAGCCTGCCCGGACGCGGCCTGCCCGGCAACTCGGATACCTGCGGAACGGGCGATCAGCGCAGGTTGTACGGGTTCGGAACGTACGGGCCCGCCCTGACGACGACCGTCCGGGCGATCTTGTCGTGCAGCGCCTGCCTGCGCGGATCCCACAGGATCCACAGCACGTCGATGAACCCGATACAGCCGCAGATCCCGCCGAGCACGCTGTAGAACGCCGATCGGGCGGCGGCCTGGCTCGTCACGACCGGCCCTCCGTCGTCCGCCCGCACGACCCGGATCCGCAGCAGCATCTTGCCGAGCGTCTGCCCCCATTTCGCGTGCATGAGCCAGAAGTAGAGGAACCCCACGATGATGGCGATCAGGTTCGTCCACACCTGCACGCCGTCGTAGGCGTACTCGCCGGGCTCGGGGTCGACGACGGACCCCCAGTTGACGAACGGCAGCGAGATCAGCCCGGAGATGATCGACAGCACGATGAGGTCGATGATCCCCGCCGCGAGCCGCGCCCACCGGCTCGCCAGCCCGGCCGACGGGTCGGCGTACTCGTTGGGCCCGCCGCCGTACCCCGGCAGCCCCCCGTACTGCTGCCCCCCGTACGGCCCGCCCCCGTAGGACCCGGGGTAGGGCGGAGGCTGCTCGCCGTACCCGGGCTGCTGCCCGTAGCCGGGCTGCTGCTGCCCGTAGCCGGGCTGCTCGCCATATCCGGGCTGCTGCCCGTACCCGGGTTCTTGCCCGTATCCCGGCTGTTGCCCGTAGCCGGGCTGCTGCTGCTCGTAGCCGGGTTGCCGGCCGTATCCCGGCTGCCCGTGGCCCGGTTCCCCGTGACCGGGCTGCTCCTGCCCGGGTCGTCCGGACGGGGGCGGCGGTTCCTGCCCCTGCCCGTGGGGCCGCTGTCCGGGCGGCGGCCAGTCCTCCGGTTCTTCCCCGGGGCCGGGGTCGTTCGGCCGATGCGTCATGACGTTGACCTGGGCCGAGGCGCCCCCTTCCAAACGTGGCGGCGTCCGGAGCGCGGGATTGTTTACCGGCCGCTGAGCAAAGGTTGTCCGGCCGGTCCCGTCGTCATGACTTCGCGTACGGGTCGGTCGTCCACGGCGTCACCTTCACGACGATCGTCCCGGCCACCTTGTCGTGCAGGGCCTGCCGCCGCGGGTCCCACAGGATCCAGCCGTTGTCCAGCAGGCCGAGGATGCTGACCAGGAAGCTGGCGGCGGGCACGGCGAAGTTCGCGACGACCGTGAGGATCGAGATCGCGTACACGAACGCCTGGCGTCCGGCGACCTGCCCCCAGCTCACCGCGGACTGGTCGGCGGCGGTCACCAGCCTGATCCCGCAGGCCCGCTTGCCGAGCGTCTGCCCCCACCTGGCCTGCGTGAGCGTGTAGTACCCGAAGCCGATCAGGAAGACGGCCACGTATCCGCCGAGCAGCACCGGGATGTTGTAGATGTCCATCGGGTCGGTGATCGGCTCGCCGGACTCGACGATCTCGTTGAACCGGTCCCAGCGGATGGCCGCCAGCATGACCGGCACGGCGAAAACGCCGAGGATGAGGCTGTCCAGGATGGCCGCGCCGAGGCGGGCCCAGCGCCCGGCCAGCATGTCCTGGGGCGAGCCGCCGTACCCGGGCGGCGGCCCGTATCCCGGCGGCCCGTAGGGCTGCTGGCCCGGCTGGCCCGGCTGGCCGGGATGCGGCGATGCGGGCCGGCCGTACGCGGGCGGCTGCTGCTGGCCCGGCGCCGCTCCGTACAGCCCCTGGTAGGGAGGCGGACGGTCGTCGCCGGGGGCCTCGCCGCCCGGGTTCTTCGAGAGGTCCGGGCCGGGGGCGCTCCAGTCCGTCCGGTCGTCGTCGCCGGGCGGAGGGTTCTGTGGCGGTTCGCTCATGGGCACCCAGTGTGCCCGTTTCCGGGCGGTAGGGGCAGCGTCGGAGCACCGGCCGTCCGACCCCGGACACGTGCGGACGTGTCCGGGGCCGGAGCCCGCGACTCCCGGGGACGGGCCGGGCACGGGCCGGGGGAAGGGTCGTGGACGGACGCGTACCGGACGCGTCAGAGGTTGCCGCGGAGCTCCTGCTCGCGCTCGATCGCCTCGAACAGCGCCTTGAAGTTGCCCTTGCCGAACCCGAGCGAGCCGTGCCGCTCGATCAGCTCGAAGAACACCGTGGGGCGGTCCTGCACGGGCTTGGTGAAGATCTGCAGCAGGTAGCCGTCCTCGTCGCGGTCGACCAGGATGCGCCGCTTCTGCAGCTCCTCGACCGGGACCCGCACCTCGCCGATGCGCTCGCGCAGCTCCGCGTCCTCGTAGTAGGAGTCGGGGGTGGCGAGGAACTCGACGCCCGCCGCGCTCATCCGGTCGACGGCGGCCAGGATGTCGTTCGTGGCGAGCGCGATGTGCTGGACGCCCGGCCCGCCGTAGAACTCCAGGTACTCGTCGATCTGCGACTTCTTCTTGCTCTCCGCGGGCTCGTTCAGCGGGAACTTCACCTTGCGGGTGCCGTCCGCGACGACCTTCGACATCAGTGCCGAGTACTCGGTGGCGATGTCGTCGCCGATGAACTCGGCCATGTCGGTGAAACCCATGACACGGTGGTAGAACTCGGCCCACTCGTCCATGCGCTCGACGTTGCCGACGCAGTGGTCGATGGCCTGGAAGTGCCGCCGCTCCGGCGGCTCGACGATCGGGTCGGCGGCGGCGAAGCCCGGCAGGTACGGGCCGGTGTAGTTCGAGCGGTCGACCAGCGAGTGCCGCGTCTGCCCGTAGGTGGCGATCGCCGCGACCGTCACCTTGCCGTACTCGTCCTCCAGGACGTGCGGTTCCTCGACGCCCGTCGCGCCCTTCGCGAGCGCGTGCCGGTACGCCGCCTCGACGTCGGGGACCTCGATCGCCAGGTCGACCACGCCGTCGCCGTGCTCGGCGACGTGCCGCCCGATCTCGGTACCGGCCTTCACCGGACCGCGGAAGACGAACCGGGCGCCGCCCGACTCCAGGACGTGCACCGCCTCGTCCGGGCTGCCGTTCTCCGGGCCCCGGTAGGCCACGCGGCGCATCCCGAAGGCGGTCGAGTAGTAGTGCGCCGTCTGCTTGGCGTTGCCGACGGCGAAGACGACTGCGTCCATGCCCTTGACCGGAAACTCATCCATGCCACCTAATGTCGACAGACGCCTACAAGGTGCGCAAGAGAGCCGCAGATCACTGGACAATCTGTAGAGTGATCCCGGTCGAACATCGCACGATCTGTGCAATGTGACCACGACCACAGCGACCCCGGAGGACGTGCCGTGCCGATCGACGACCTGGACGGCCGGGTGATCGAGCTGTTCGCCGCCGAGCCGAGGATCGGCGTGCTGGAGGCGTCCCGCCGCCTCGGCGTCGCGCGCGGGACCGTCCAGGCCCGCCTCGACCGGCTCGCCCGCGACGGCGTCATCGCCGGTTTCGGCCCCGAGATCGACGCCGCCGCGCTCGGCTACGGCGTGACGGCGTTCGTCACCCTGCAGCTCCGGCAGGGCGGCGGCCACGACCCGGTCGCCGCGCGGCTCGCGCAGGTGCCCGAGGTGATCGAGGCGCACACCATCACCGGCCCCGGCGACATGCTGTGCCGCGTCGTCGCGCGCAGCAACACCGACCTGCAGCGGGTCATCGACGCGATCGTGGACGTCGCGGACGTCGAGCGCGCCTCGTCGGTGATCTCCCTCGTCACGCAGGTGCCGTACCGGACGCTGCCGCTCGTCCGCGCCGCGTCCGCCAGGTAGAACGCGAGCGGCCCGCCGCCCCGATGGGGCGACGGGCCGAACCGCGTTCTCCCGGCTGGGCCTGCCGACGGATCAGGCGGCGCCGTACGGGGTCGCGTCGAGGATCTCGACGGTCATGTTGCGGCCGTTCGGCAGCGTGTAGGTGGCCTTTTCGCCGACCTTCTTGCCGTTGATGGCGGAGCCGAGCGGCGAGTTGGGGGAGTACACGTCTATGGGGGCGCCGACCTCCTCGCGGGACGCGAGCAGGAAGGTGACCTCCTCGTCGTCGCCCTCGAACGTGACCGTGACGGTCATGCCGGGGCCGACCAGGCCCTCGGTGCGCGGCGCCTCGCCGACGCGGGCGTTCTCCAGGATGCCCTGGAGCTGGAGGATCCGGCCCTCGATCTTGCCCTGTTCCTCCTTGGCCGCGTGGTAGCCGCCGTTCTCGCGCAGGTCCCCTTCCTCCCGCGCCGCCTCGATCTTCTGAGCGATCTCGATGCGGCCCGGGCCCGACAGGTGGTCCAGCTCCGTCTTGAGCCGGTCGTACGCCTCCTGGGTCAGCCAGGTGACGTCCTTGTCAGCGCGGGTCTCGGTCACGGGTACTCCTCATCACATGGTGCGATACTCGCTTGCCCGGTGGGCAGGCGTCACATCGACATGAAGTGCGGCCGGGTGAAACCTCTAGCCTATCCGGTGTGTGCGGGTAAAGGTTCCCTGAACTCGTCGTCGGCAATCCGCCAATCACGGTTCCGCATCGGCCGCGGTATTCGGGCGGGGCCGCCGGGCCGTTTCGCCGCCGCGATCTCCATGCCCCGGCCGGGCGCCTCCATGCGCCGGCCGGTCATCGGCTCCCAACGTCCGGGGGGGTGATCACATTCCGCCGAGACCCCCGCGACCTGCGCTCATCCGGCCTTCGCGCACTCGTGGATGCGGGCGCCGGTGGCCTCCCGGGGAGTCCGCAGCGTCTCCGTCCCGGTCGCGCCCGACTTTCCCGCGGGCACCACGATGGTCTTCTCCGCCAGAATCGCGAAGTCGGTGTCGAAGGCGTCCAGGGTGCACCGCACGGCGTCGTCCTCCGGCTTCGCCACCGAATAGCTGATCTTCACCGTGTTCCCGGTGATGTCGTAGGCGACGGTCTGCGACACGATCCCCGGGGACGACGAACCGGCGAACCCCGCGATGATTCCGAAGCCGCCCGCGGCGAGCGCCACCAGGACGCCGATCACCGCCAGGCCGATGCGTCCGCGCACGGTCTTGGCCCGGTCGGCCCGTACCTCGGCGGACGGTGCGGCGTCGGACACGCTCGTTGTCATTGGGTACCTCCGAGGAGACCCCGGCCTTCGGGCGGGGAAGGAATCGGTGCGGAACAGGACGGGAACAGGCGATTCGCCGTCGGACGAACCGCCGTCCACCCCGTAAGGCAGAAGTTAACTGATCTTGTTGTATCGTGTGAGGCATGAGGCGGACGGTGAAGCGGGCGTCAAGTACCGCTTCTACCCCACCGGCGAGCAGGCGGCGGAGCTTGCTCGCACGTTCGGGTGCGCGCGCCTGGTGTACAACCGGGCGCTGGAGGAACGCACCCGCGCCTGGTACACCGAGCAGCGCCGCATGACCTACGTCGACACCTCGGCGGCGTTGACGGCGTGGAAGAAGACCGACGAGCCGGCGTTCCTGAACGAGGTGTCGTCGGTGCCCTTGCAGCAGGCGCTGCGGCACCTGCAGGCCGCGTTCGCGGCGTTCTTCGACAAGCGCGCCGGATACCCGCGGTTCAAGTCGAAGAAGAAGTCGCGGACGTCGGCGGAGTACACCCGGTCGGCGTTCAGGTTCCGCGACGGTGAACTCACGCTCGCGAAGATGGACGGCCCGCTGGACGTCCGCTGGTCGCGTCCGCTGCCCGCAGGGGCCGAGCCGTCCACGATCACGGTGTCCAAAGACGCGGCCGGACGATGGTTCGTGTCCATCCTGTGCGAGGACACCATCACCAGGCCGGACCCGTCGGACAAGGCGGTCGGGATCGACGCCGGGATCACCTCGCTGGTGACCCTGTCGACCGGGGAGAAGGTCACCAACCCCCGGCATGAGCGCCGCGACCGGGAGCGTCTCGCCCGCGCGCAGAAGGACCTGGCCCGCAAGGTCAAGGGGTCGGCCAACCGGGAGAAGGCGAAGCGGAAGGTCGCGCGCGTCCATGCGAGGATCGCCGACCGGCGCCGTGATTTCCTGCACAAGCTGTCGACTCGGCTCGTCCACGAGAACCAAGTGGTCGTGATCGAGGACCTCAACGTCCGCAACATGGTCAAGAACCACTCGCT
>NZ_MKJY01000182.1 GCF_001942465.1 Actinomadura sp. CNU-125 | reverse complement strand
GCCGACGCGCCGACGTGACGCTCGCCGACTGCGACGTCCAGGACACGGCGTACACGGCCGTCCACCTCGCCGACGGCGCGCGCGCGACGCTGACGGACTGCCGGATCCGCGAGACCCCCGAGTACGGGATCCGGGTGTGCGAGCGGGCCGAGCTGGCGGCGGACGGCACGCGGGTGCGGGACGCGCGGCTGGCCGGGGTCCTCGTGGAGGGCGGCGACGCGGTCCTGCGCGACTGCGGGATCGAGCACGTCCGCAACGGGATCGCCCTGCGCACGACGCACCGCCCGCTGGTGTCCGGCTGCGAGGTCGGCGACGTCGCGGAGGTCGGCGTCGAGGTCGGCCCGGGCGGCGGCGCCGTCCTGGAGGACCTCCGGGTCCGGCGCACCGGCTCGACGGGCATCTTCCTGGACGCCGGGAGCACCGTGCGGATCGACGGGTGCACCGTTCACGACGTCGAGGGCACCGGGCTGTTCGCGGGGGCGCGGGCCCGGCCGCGCGTCCGGGACCTGACCGTCGAGCGTCCCGCCCGCAACGGCGTGTTCGTCGCCGAGGGCGCGGCCGGGAGCTTCGAGGACTGCCGGATCTCGGACGCCGGATACCCGGCGATCTACGTCGAGGCGGGTGCGGCGCCCGTCCTGCGCCGCTGCGCGGTCGAGGGCGGCGACCACGACCTCGTCGTCTGCGACGGCGCCGAACCGGTCGTGGAGGACTGCAGGTCGGAGGGCGTGCGCGACGGCGTGCTGCCGGCGGGCCGCGTCCCCGCCGCCGGGGCCGCGACGGCCGTCCCGGGCGCGCGGAAGGGCTCCCGGACCGGCGCGGCCGCGACGGCGACGGCGCCGGGGCGGACGAGCGGACGCCCGAGGAGCGGCTCGCGGAGCTGCGCGCCGAACTCGACCGGCTGGTCGGCCTCGACCGCGTCAAGCACGACATCGTCGGGCTCACCAAGCTGATGCAGATGGTGAAGGTGCGGCGGGAGGCGGGCCTTCCGCCGCCGCCGCTGAGCCGCCACCTGGTCTTCGCCGGGAACCCGGGCACCGGCAAGACGACGGTCGCGCGGCTGTACGGCGGGTTCCTGCACGCGCTCGGCCTGCTGGAGGGCGGCCATCTCGTCGAGACCGACCGGGGCGACCTGGTCGGCGAGTACGTCGGGCACACCGCGCCCAAGACGCAGGCGGTGTTCCGCCGGGCGCTCGGCGGCGTGCTGTTCATCGACGAGGCGTACGCGCTCGTCCCGCGGGCGCAGCCCACCGACTTCGGGCAGGAGGCGATCTCGACCCTGGTGAAGCTGATGGAGGACCACCGCGACGACGTCGTGGTGATCGTCGCCGGTTACCCGGAGGAGATGGCGCGCTTCCTCTCGTCCAACGCCGGGCTGGGCTCGCGCTTCACCCGCACCCTGACGTTCGAGGACTACGGGTCGGACGAGCTGGTGCGGATCGTGCGGCACCACGCCGACCGGCACCGGTACGAGTGCCCGGCGGAGACCGTCGAGTCCCTCCACCGGTTCTTCGACGAACTCCCCAGGGGGAGGCAGTTCGGCAACGGCCGCACGGCACGGCAGGTCTTCCAGCTGATGACCGAGCGGCACGCGCAGCGCATCGCCGACGACCTGGCCGCGGCCGACCCCGCGGACCTGACGACGCTGCTGCCCGCGGACCTCCCGGAAACGGACGCCCTGTGAGCGGCCGCCCCGCCCCCGCGAGAACGGCCGCCGCGAACGAGGAGGAGGACAAGTGACCGATCCGATCACCTCGGAGTACGACGACGACCCGATCGAGGTCGACACCGAGGCCAAGGAGGGGGACGAGAACGCCGAACCGCCTCCGCCGCCGGACCTGGGGAACACCGACTCCCCGGATCTGACGGTCTGGGAGACCCGTCCGTCCTTCGACGACCCCCCGAAGGACATCGGCCAGGACGCGGGCAGCGAGCCGCCGGAGGAGGCGTCGTCCGTCGCCGAGGCCTTCTCGATCAACCTCGACAGCATGGCGACCCAGCTCGGGGCGATGCTCTCCACCTCGCGGGATCTCGTCACCCGGTACGAGACGCTCCGGAGCAGCGTCCTTGCCAACCAGGACACCATCTTCGGTCAGCAGTCGATGGAGGAGGACAACGGATCCTTCGACTTCTCGACCGGCATGTACTGGGGCGGCGACGACGAGGATGACCCGAGCGTCTGGCAGGAGACCGCGCAGCAGTTCGCGGCGCAGATGAACCCGGTGCAGCAGAAGGCGCTGCAGCACATCGGCGGTGTGCTGGAACGCGTGGGCGAGTACATCGCGCTCGCGAACCACTCGGGCCAGGTCTACGCCGAGGCCGACCGGAACTCGATGTTCCCGCCGCCGCCGGGCAACACGGTCACGGGCTGAAGGGAGGCTTGCCATGGCAGAGGAAATCCCGGGCGGATTCAGGATCGACCTGGGGACGCTCCGGACCGCCATCACCGGCGTCACCGCCGAGCAGACCGCCATCTCCGCCGATCTGGACGAGATCGGGCTCAAGACGAAGGGCCTGTCGAGCGACTGGAACAGCCCGGCCTTCGGCACGTTCGAGGAGGTCCGCACCTGGTTCGACAAGGCGTCCGCGGACGTCCTGGACCTGCTCGGCGACCTCATCGTCCGGATGGAGACGTCGTACGACAACTACGCCGCGGCCGAGAGCGGCAACGTCGGCAACCTCACGACCTGAGCCGGCCCGACCCGGCCCTCACGACCTGAGCTGAAGGGAGGCGCCCACGATGGCCGATTCCGGGACGACGGACTACGACTCCGTAGAGAAGATCGCGGTCGGGCCGACGGGGCTCCAGAACACGGCGAAGCGGCTCCACACGCTCGCCCAGGAGATCGCGGACAGCCTCGCCCGGGTCCAGACGACCCTGAACGGGCTCACCGCCGACGGGTGGAACGGCTTCAGCCGGCAGGAGGCCGAGGACTTCAACCGGCGGTGGCTCGCGGTGATGAAGGAGCTGTTCGGCACCGAGGCCGATCCGAGTACCGGCGTGCTGAACGCCATCGCGAGCGGCGTCGGCGTCGCCGGCGACAACTACGGCAAGGCCGAGTCCGGGCTGGCGGGCATCTGGTCGAAGTTCGCCTCCAGCCTCCCGACCGCCGAGGAGCTCGCGAACGGGGACGGGACGGACGAGGAGCCGAGCGACGAGAAGCCCAAGGACGTCCTCGACACCAACAAGACCGCCATCACGGCCGACTACTGACGCCGGCGGCGCGCGGGACGACCAGGCCCGCCCGCGCGCCCGCCCGCGCGCCCGCCCGCGTGCCCCGCGCGCGCCCCCGTCCCCGCAGACATCCCCTTAGGCAGCCGAAACCGATGAGCAGGATCGCCTTTCACCGCCCCGCCCGGATGGCGCCGCCACCCGTGCCGGAGGACAAGCTCGGCATCGCGGCCCCGCCGCAGATGCAGCCGCAGAACACCATGTCGAGCATGGTCATGCTGCTCCTCCCGCTGCTGACCAGCGTCAGCATGGCCGCGTACCTGGTCTCCACCGGACGCCGCTGGATGATCGTCCTCGGGGTCGTGTTCGTGGTGTCGGCCGTGGGCCTGACGTTCGGCGTCCACATGCAGTCGCGCGGCCGGAACCGGCGGACGCGCGAGCGGCACCGCGAGCGCTACCTGGAGTACCTCGCCGACCTGCGCGGGCAGGCGCGCGACGTCGCCCGCGTGCAGCGGTTCGCCGCCGCCTGGATCCATCCGAGCCCGGAACGGCTCTGGGCCATCGCCGAGCGCCGCCGCCGCGTGTGGGAGCGCCGCCCCGGGGACCCCGACCACCTCCGCGTCCGGATCGGCACCGGGAACGGGCCGCTGGCCCTGACCATGACGACGAACCGGCGCTCCGACCCCGCGGTGGAGTACGACCCGCGGTCGCTGCACGCGGCGGAGGAACTCGTCCGGTCCCAGGGGACGGTCGAGGGCCAGCCCGCGTGGATCGACCTCGGCCGCGCCGGGGTGGTCAGCCTGCTCGGCCCGCCCGCGCAGACCGAGGCCGCCGCCGCCGCGCTGCTGTGCCAGGTCGCCGTCCTGCACGCGCCGGACGACGTCCGGCTCGCCGTCGTGACGGCCGGCGACCCGGCGTGGGAGTGGGCGAAGTGGCTGCCGCACACCTTCGAGCCGGACGCCCGCGACCCGGGCACCGAGGTGGTCCCGCTGGTCGCCGAACGCCTCGACGGGCTCGCCGACCACCTGGAGGCCGAGCTGGACCGGGCCGTCGCGGCCCGCGCCGCGCGCGGCACCCGGCTCATCTCGATGACCGCCGAGGAGCCGCCCGAGCGGCGCCTCGTGATGGTCCTGAACGGTTACGACCCGCGGACCGTGTGGGCGCAGTCGCCGCTCGTCGTCCGGCTGATCGCCGAGGCGGGCGCGCAGCTCGGCATCACGGTCGTGTGCGTCGTCACCGAGGAGGCGCACGAGCCGGAGCGGGTGGACGTCCGGGTCCGGCTGGACGCGCGCGGCCGCGCGACCCTCGAAGGCCCGCACATCGGGCTGCGCGCCGACGTCAAGGACGTCGCGGTGGACCGGCCGTCCCCGGCGCTGCGCTCCCGCATCGCCCGCGCGCTCGCGCCGCTGCGGCTGTCGGGCGAGCAGGACCAGGTGCTGGCCCAGTCGGTGTCGCTGCCGGGGATGCTCGGCATCGGCGACCTGGCCGCGCTCGACCCGAGCAGCGTCTGGCGGGCGCCGGACGCCGAGGAGATGCTGCAGGTCCCCGTCGGCGTGTCCGGCGACGGGGAGGCGCTCGTCCTCGACCTGAAGGAGTCGGCGCAGGGCGGGATCGGGCCGCACGGCCTGGTCGTCGGCGCGACCGGCTCCGGCAAGAGCGAGCTGCTGCGCACGCTCGTCACCGGGCTCGCCACGACGCACTCGCCGGAGCACCTCGGGTTCGTCCTGATCGACTTCAAGGGCGGTGCGACGTTCGCCGGGCTCACCGGCCTCCCGCACGTCGCGGGCCTGATCACGAACCTGAGCGACGAGCACGCGCTCGTCGAGCGGGTGCGGGCCGCGCTCGCGGGCGAGCAGCAGCGCCGGCAGCGGCTGCTGCGCCGCGCCGGGAACGTCGACTCCATCCGCGACTACCAGCTCAAGCAGCTCGCGGGCGGGACCGACGTGGACGGCGCCCCGCTGCCGCCGCTGCCCTACCTGATGATCGTCGTCGACGAGTTCGGGGAGCTGCTGTCCCAGCAGGCCGACTTCATCGACCTGTTCGTGCAGATCGGCCGGGTCGGCCGGTCCCTCGGCATGCACCTGCTGCTCGCCACCCAGCGGCTGGAGGAGGGGCGCCTGCGCGGCCTGGAGTCGCACCTGTCCTACCGCATCGCGCTGCGCACGTTCAGCGCCGCCGAGAGCCGCGCCGTGCTCGGGACGCCCGACGCGTACCGGCTGCCGTCGATCCCCGGCTCCGCCTACCTGAAGGTCGACGAGTCGGTCTTCGAGCGGTTCCGCGTCGCGCACGTGTCCCGGCTGCACGAGACGGACGCACCGCAGGAGCCCGGCACCGCACCCGTCCGTCCCGTCCCGTACACGCTGCGGACGCCGCCGGTCGCCGAGGAGCCCGCGCCGCGTCCCGCCCGCGCCCCGCGGCCCGAGACCGGCACGACCGAACTCGACCTCGTCGTGGCGAAGCTCGCGGCGAGCAGCGCCCCCACCCACCAGGTGTGGCTTCCGCCGCTGCCCGCCGCCTACCCCCTCGACCCGCTGCTCGCGCCCGCCGAACCCGTCGAGGGGCGCGGCCTGCAGAGCCAGGTGTGGCCGACCCCGGGGCGGCTGTCGTTCCCCGTCGCCGTCGCGGACCTGCCCGCTCGGCAGGAGCAGCGCCCGCTCGTCCTGGACCTCGCCGGGCTGCACGGCCACCTCGTCCTCGTGGGCGCGCCGCAGAGCGGCAAGAGCATCTTCCTGCGCACCATGCTGCTCAGCGCGATGCTCACCCACACCCCCGACGAGCTGCAGTTCTACTGCATCGACCACGGCGGCGGCGGGCTGCTGCCCTTCGCCGACGCACCGCACGTCTCGGGCGTCGCGTCCCGCCGCGACCCCGAACGCGTCCGGCGCGTCCTCACCGAGGTGACCAGGCTGGTGGACGTGCGCGAGCGCATGTTCGCGGAGCTGGGCGTGCAGGCCATCGACTTCCGCCGCATGCGCGACGCGGGAGCGCTCCCCGCCGGGGTCCGCGCCGCCGACGTCGTCCTCGTCATCGACAACTGGGGCGCGCTGCGCGGCGAGCTGGAGGACGCGTCCGCGCTCGTCACCGACATCACCACCCGGGGGCTCGGCGTCGGCGTGCACGTCGTGCTGACCGCGGGACGCTGGGCCGAACTCCGGCCCGCGCTCCGCGACAGCATCCCCGGCCGCCTCGAACTGAACCTGAACGATCCCGCCGAATCGGAGATCAACCGCAAGGAGACCCGCCGGATCGGCCGCACCCGGCCCGGCCGCGGGCTGATGCCGCCCGGCATCCCCATGCACGTCCCCCTCCCGCGGCTCGACGCGTCCGACGGCGTCGACGACCTCACCGACGCCCAGCAGCGGCTCATCACCGAGATCGCCGCCGCCTGGCCGGGCCCGGCCGCGCCGCCGCTGAAGGTCCTGCCGCAGCAGGTCACCGTCGCCGAACTCGACGAGCTGGCGGGCACCGAGGTCCACGACCCGTGGGAGGGCGGCGGCCGGGTCCTCACCGGCGCCGAGATCCCGATCGGGCTGTCCCAGCGCGACCTGCGGCCGGTCGGGCTGGACCTCACCGCCGGGCAGCCGCACTTCCTCGTCTTCGGCGACGCCGGCTCCGGCAAGACCTCGTTCCTGCGGGCCTGGATGCGCGGCGCCGCCCGCCGGCACTCGCCGTGGGACGTCCGCTTCATCGTCGTCGACTACCGCCGCAGCCTCCTCGACGCCGTGCCCGAACCGTACATCGGCGCCCACGCGGGCAACCCCGAGCTGGCCGAGACGTTCATCGACCAGGTCGTCGCGAAGCTCCGCGAACGCATGCCGCCCCCCGGCCTCGACTCCCGCCGGCTCCGCGACCGCGACTGGTGGGAGGGCCCCGAGTTCTACCTCGTCGTCGACGACTACGAACTCGTCGCCGACGGCCCCGGCCGCGGCCCCCTCGCGCCCCTCGCCGGGTTCGTCGGCCAGGGCGTCGAACTCGGCTTCCACATCGTCCTCGCCCGCCGCGTCGGCGGCGCGTCCCGCTCCCTGATGGCCGACCCGCTGCTCGGCCGGCTCCGCGAGTTCGGCTCCGATGGGCTGATCCTGTCCGGCGACCCCCGCGAGGGGGCGCTGCTCGGCGACCAGCGGGCCGCGCAGCGGATACCGGGACGGGGCGTGCTCCTCCGCCGCAGAACCGACCCGGAACTGATCCACGCCGCGTTCGACGAGGAGACCGAGACCTTGACGTACGAGTCCCGTCCTCCGGAGACCCCCGAAGGGGTGGGCGCATGGCCGAGTACGAAGTAGGCGGCGACGGGAACGCCCCGGGCAGCTACACCTGGGAGGACTTCACCGAGGCCCTCGACCTCGACGCCATGACCGAGCTGGGCAACCAGTGGATCCTCCTCGGCGACGCCCTGCACAGCGGCGACACGAGCTTCGCCGCCGACGTCGCCGCCTTCGCCTGGACCGGCAAGGCCGGGCACACCGCGGAGACCACCTGGGGCAACAACATGACCCCGATGATCCGCAACGCCGCGGACGCGGCGTGGACCGTCGGGCAGAGCATCCACGCCTACGTCGAGGGCATCAAGAACCAGGCCGAGAAGATGGCCGAGGAGGCCAACAAGCAGTACTTCACGATGATCTTCAGCTTCCTGCTGAACGTCGTGCTGCTGCCGCTCGGCATCGCGGCCTCCTTCATCGGCCTCGTCGCCCGCCTCATCGGCACCATCGTCAACGTCATCACTCAGATCGGCACGCGGATGGGCTGGCTGGCGGCGACCGCCGCCGAGTTCGCCCTCGGCGCCGTCGTCGGCGGCGTCACGACCTTCGGCATCGACATGGCCGCCCTCGGCCTCGGCACCGCCGCCGCGGGCGCCGACTGGCACGTCGACTGGGGGCACGAGGTCGTCAACATCGGCGTCGGCGCCGCCTTCGGCGGCATTCCTCGGCGGCGCGCTCGCCTGGGGGAGCAACCACGGCAAGGTGCCGATCGTCATCCCGCCGCCCCGCTGGGGCCGGGGCGGCGGCAACGCCCCGGGCAACAGCGCCCCGGGCGGCTCCGGCGGCTTCGGCGGCGGAGGCGGCGGCCACCGGGTCGGCGGCGCCACCAGGCCCGCCCCCGTGCGGCCGGACCAGACCCCGCTCAACCTCACCGGCGACACGGGCGGCCCGCCCGTCGTCCGTCCCCCCGCGAAGTCCGCTCCGACGGCGTCACGACCGCCTCGAACAAGTCCGCGCCGGTGAACAAGACCGGTCCGGCCGACGCGCCCGTGTCGGCCCCGGTCCAGCGCGGCGGCGGAGGGCAGGAGACCCCGGTCGGGCCCCCGCCGGTCCGCCGGACGTCCGACTCGTCCGTCACCCCCGTCGCGGTGCCGAACCGGCACCCGCCCGGACGCGCACCCGCACCGCCCCCCGGCGACCGGGCGACACCCGCCAGCGGCGGCCGGAACTCCCCGGCGGTCCCGGAGCCGACGCCGCTGCCGGTCCGTCCGGACAGGTCCGGATCGGGTGCCGATGGCGTGCAGGCCACGACGAGGCCGGACAGGCCGGACACGTCCCGTCCCAACCCGGTCCCCGCGAAGCTCGACCCCGACCCGACACCCCCGGGCCGTGGCGGCTCGCAGGACTCGGTCTCCACGAGCAGCCCGGAGCCGACCCCGCTGCCGGGCCGTCCCGGGAAGGCCGGATCGGACGACGGGAGCGTCCCGGTCTCCGTGCAGACCGACGAACCCGCGCCGTCGTCCCGTCCGGTGTCGCCGGAGCCCACGCCGACGCGTGCCCCGTCGCCCGTGCGCCCCGACCCGACCCCGACCCCGGACACCCCGGTCGCCGTCCGTCCCGGCGGCCGGGACGAACCCGACCCCCAGGGCACGCCGCCCCCCGGCCGCGGCGGCGAGGGCCGGGGCGGTTTCGAGGTCCACCTCGACATCCGCCGCCCGGTCGACCCCGTCCCGGAGTCCCCCTTCAAGGGCCCCGGCCGCACGCTGGGCGACGTCCCGGTGGCCGGACGTCCCGGCGAGATGCCCGCGTCGGGCAAGCCGCAGCCGAACCCGGGCGACCGCGGGGACCGGTCGTCCGCTCCGCCGCGGCCTGGCTCCCAGACCGACCGGATCACCCTGGACTTCCTCCCGTCGAAGTCCGGCGACGCGCCGCCGAAGTCGTCGCCCGGGAACGGGACGCCCGGCAGGCCGGGCGGCGGCGATGCCCCCAAGGTCACGGTGACGGTCGAGAAGACGGGCGGCGACCCGCCCGCGCCGCCGACCCGGACCCCCTTCGACGAACCCGGCCGGACGCTCGACGGCGGCACCGTCCCCGCCCGCGGCGACCAGACCGTGCCCATCCGCAACGTGCCGAAGGACGGCAACGGACAGGTCAACGTCTGGATCGAGGGCCAGGAGATCCGGGTGCCCCCGGGCGGCCTCGGCAATAACAAGTACGTCGTGCACCCGGGCGTCGGCAAGTTCAACATCGTGGACGGCGACATCCGGATCTCGATCACGACGGACCGGCCGAACCCCGCGGCGGGCCCCAAGACCGACGGGGCGTCCCCCCTGGAGAACCCGGGACGCCGCGTCGGCGACGGCAAGCCGGTCCCACCGGCGGAGCAGCCGACGACGTCGCGGCCCACCGCGAACGAGCCCCCGCCGCCGCCCACGCGCGTCGAGTACGGCCAGCCGGTCACCTTCACGTTCGGCGACCGCGACGGCGCCGCGCCCACCGGCGCGCGGCCGTTCTCCGGCGAGGGCAAGCCGGTCGGCGGGCCGAAACCCCCCGCGCGGGCGACACCGGGCGATAACGCGGGCCAGGCCGCCCACGACCGCACGGGAGCGGGCGGCGACGGCCCGCTGAAGTCACCCCCCGCGGGCAAGCAGGACGGGACGACGTCCGGTCCGGCCACGACCGAGAAGCCGAGGGCCGACGGCGGCACGAACACGGTCCTGACGAAGAAGAGCGGCGGCCTGCACTCGTCCCCGCCGTCCGAGAGCGGCTCGTCGTCCGGACGGGGCGGCGGCACCGGCCACCGCCCCGGCGGGAGCACGGTGGAGGTGGGGCCGGTCCAGCACCGGACCCCGCTTCCCGAAGACGGGGCGCCGCTCATCCGCCTCGACGTCGGCATCCAGGAGCCGACCCCCGGCTTCGCCCGCCCGATCGGCCGCGGAGGCCCCACCCCCGGCGAGTCGGCGTTCACCGGCGACGGCCGCACGCTCGGCGGCGCGGACAGGCCCGCCGCACCGCCGCCGCGCGAGGGCACGCCCCCCGGCTCGTCCGGCAAGGGCGGCGGCGGCAGGCCCCCGGCCGCGTCGCAGGGCGTGGACGAGCGCGGCGACGACGCCCGGGAAGGTGGGCTCGTCTTCGGCGAAGGACGGTTCGGCGCCCGGGAAGGAGGGCGGTTCGGCGCCTGTGCAGGAGGGCTCGGCGAGGACAGCTGCAGGGCCAATCCGAGGCCGTACAGGGCCAGTCCGATGTAGAGCTGCACCAATCGGCGTGCCAT
>NZ_MKJY01000181.1 GCF_001942465.1 Actinomadura sp. CNU-125 | reverse complement strand
CCGCCGCGTCGCCGTGTGCGCGCCGCCTCGACGACGCGGGCGGCGTCCGTCGCTCCGCGACGTACCGCAGCGCGTGCACGGCGTGCGCGCGCGGCTCGGCCGCGCCGCCCAGCGCGGCGGGGACCAGCAGCGGCACCGCCGCCGGGCCGTGCCGCGCGAACCACGTGCGGACGGGCCGCTGCGCGCCGGAGCGGCGGGCCAGCCAGCGGGCCATCAGCGCGGCGATCTCGGCGTCCCGGAACGGGACGAGCAGGCCGCGCCCGCCGGGCGCGGTCGAGCGCGCGACCCGCAGGGCGTGGTCGCGGACGTCCAGTTCGTGGCGCGCGACGAGCGGCCGCGTCCACATCGGGTCGTCCGGGGGCGTCCATCCGGCGAGCAGCGGCCCGGCCACCTCGTCCGGGGCGTGCAGGAGCACGACCACCTGCTGTTTCAGCCCGGCGCCCCCGGCCCGGAACCTCTCGATCGCCCCTTCCAGCCCGTCGCGGCCGAGCGACTCCGGCCGGTACTTCGCGGCGTCGGCCCACTTCTCCCGCTCGCCGTCCGCCCACACGACCGTCCGGTCGGCCGGAACCGCGAGGCGGTGCACCGGGACGGCGGGGCCGGGGGCTCCGCCACGGCGGCCGGACGACGCCGGCGGCAGCGCGTCGGCGGGCGCGTCCTGGCACCGGGCGGGGCGCCGGAGGCGGCGCGGGCAGCAGCCTGCGGGCCGTTCGGGGAAGCGGCGGGCCGCGGTGGCGAGGGCGCGCCCGGCGTGCATGTCCCCGCCCGCTCGACGAGGACGGCGAACGACGCGTCCGCGGGCGTCGCGGCCAGCAGTTCGAGGACCGCGTCGCGGTGCGCGGCCCGCGGCCGGGCGTCCAGCGCGGCGCCGAGCAGGGGCGCGAGCGGCGCGGGCCCCACCCGTTCGAGAACCGTCGCCAGGACGTCCGGCACCAGCTCGTACGGGCCGAGGCTCAGCCCGTCGCGGACGCGCTCGAACTGCGCGGCCGACCGCAGGGAGCACCACAGCATCCACCGCGCGCCGCGCTCCCGGACGCGCGGGCGGGGCCGCGCAGCACTCGTCCAGCCAGTCCACCCGGGCGGGCGCGAGGTAGGACGCGACGGCCCGCCGGACGGGCGCGGTCCGCAGGTCCGCGAGCCGTTCGGGCACCGCGCCGTCCAGCAGCTCCCGCATCCGGCCGACGCCGCCCGACGCCGCCTCCCGCCACAGGTCCATCGGGTCGTCGGGACGGGCGACGCGGACGCCGCTCGTGGCGCTGCTGTGGCTACGCCGGGGTGTCCGGTCCGGGTGCAGGCCGCTCAGCTCGACGAACGCCTCGGCGGCGAAGGCGAGGCCGTGCTCGGCCGTCCAGGCGTCGGCGAAACCGTCGTACCGGGTCTCGTAGCGCGGGCCCCGCGGGCCGTAGAACCGGGCGGCGAACTCCGCCTCGTCGGAGAGGGCGACGAGGGTCGCGGCGGCGCCCACGGCGTCGGCGCCGCCGTCCAGGTAGGCGCGGGCCCGCTCGCCCAGCCCGTCCGCGAAGAGCACGTCGCGTCGATGTACTCCTTGAGCCGGTCGCGCACCCCGGCGATCCGCCGCAGGACATCGGCGGCGAGCGTCTCGTCGATCCGGGCGTCCTCGTCCATGGACGACGACCCTAGAGACGATCAACGACATTCCGCCCCCGAACCCGGGATTCCGGGGCGCGGGGCGGGCGCGTTCGCACGGGGCGCGCCGCTGACGGCGGCTTGGCGGATCCTCGACGCGCCGTTGACCGACCAGCGACGATCACATAGAGTCATTATTTGACTACTCTTTGTCACGACTTGATGATCGAGCCGACCGGACGGTGCGGAGGGAGGGGCCCATGAACGTGCGACGGTCGTTGGCCGAGGACGTCGCGGCGGGGGTGGAGCTGCCGCCGATCTTCTGTCCGCTGGAGCCGGCGATCAACCCCGCGTGCCGGGCGGTCGAGCGGCGGGCCGTCTCCTGGCTGGACGATGTGGGCCTGTGCGCCGACGCCGGGGAGCGGGCGAGGGTGATCGGCACGCACAGCGCCGACTTCTACGCCCGGTTCGCCCCGCACGCCGACGAGGACCGGCTGCTGGCCGCCGCGCTGTGGGTGTACTGGGGGTTCGCGTTCGACGACGCGTGCTGCGACGCCGGGCACTACGCCGCCCGGCCCGCCGAGTTCGTGCCGATGGCGTCGCGGGTCCAGCGGGCGCTGGAACGTCCCGTCCCGTCCGCCGGGGACGACCGCTACGCCGCGGCCGTGCACGACGTCGGGGCGCGGTTCCGCGAGCTGGGCACCCCGGTGCAGTTCCAGCGGTTCGTGGCCGCGCAGCGCGCGTGGCTGGCCGGGGTGGCGTGGCAGGTCGCCGACCGGGCCCGGGGGCACATGCCCGACCTGGACGACTACCTCACGATGCGGCTGCACTCGGCGGGCGGCGAGCCCACCTTCGCGATGCTGGAGATCGCGGACGGCCGGGAGGTGCCCGCCGCGGAGATGGAGCGGCCCGCCGTGCGGGCGCTCACCGAGGCGGCGATCGCGGTGGCCGCCCTGGACAACGACCGGCACTCGCTGGCCCGGGAGATGGACCAGGACCACACGGGCCAGAACATCTACAACGTCCTGCTCGCCCACAACGGCGGCTCCTTCCCCGCCGCGGTGCGGACCGCCACGGGGCTGCGCGACCGGATACTGCTGCGCTTCGTGAGCCTGCGCGAGCGGCTGCTCCCCCGGCTCGGCTCGGCGGGCCGCGGCTACGTCGACGGCCTGGCCTACGGCATCCGCGGCAACGCCGAGTGGGGCCTGCGGGTCCCCCGCTATCTCGGCGACACCGCCGCCCGCGAGATCACCTGGGCCGAACGCCCCATGGACGACAGTGCCGAACCGATCCCCGTCCCGACCATCGCCTGGTGGTGGGACGTGTGACGGACGCCGAAGCAGCACCGACCCTCGAAGGAGACCGGACATGACCAGACGACGACGCCGCACCGGCACCACCCGTCACATCGGCGACCTCATCGACGACACCCTGGACCGGGCCAGCGACGTCGAACACGACCTGCGGCGGGCCGCGCGCAAGGCCGTCGAGAACCGGGACGACGACTGGGACCGGGACCGGGACGACTGGGACCGCGGCTGGGACCGCGACGACTGGGACCACGACGACCACGACGGCGACTGGGACTGGGACGACTGCGACTGGGAGGACATCGAGGACATCCTCGAAGACCTGTGGGACCTCGGCCGCCGGCTGCGCCGCTGCCGGGACGATCGGCGCCCGCGCCGCGACCGCGCCCACGCCCCCGTCCGCGCGACCGGGACCGGGACCGGGACCGGGATCGAGGCCGGGATCGGTACCGAGACCGGGACCGCTACGCCGGGTCCCGGTCCCATGACGGCGGTGACCGGCTCGCCGGTCAGCTGGCCCGGCTGAACCGCCGGATGGAGGAGCTGGCGCGCCAGGTCCGCACGGAGAACGGCGACGACGACCAGCAGCGCTGAGACCGCTCGCCGAACCGGCCGACGGCCGGGCCGATGCTCGGGACCGCATGGAGGACGACGGTGGACAGGACAGGGGCGGCCGGTCGCGCCCGGCGCCTGCGGTACAAGCGCGACGGGCGGCTGTTCGACCTCGACGAACGCAGGTTCGTCGACCTCGCGGAGCTCGCCGACGACGTCCGGACCGGACGTCCGTTCCGGGCGCAGCGGCAGGGCACCGGCGCCGAGTGCACCAACGAGGTGCTGGTCGAGGTGCTGCGGACCATGATGTCCCACCATGCCGGGCAGGCGGCCGCCCCGGCGCTGCTCGGCATGGTGGGCGAGCTGCTGCGCGCGCCGGACGACGCGGAGCCGCCGCCGCCGCCCGAGGACGGCGGCCGGCGGATGCGGAGCCGGTCTTGACCGCCGCGCGGCTCCGCACCGTGACCAAGGTGCTGACCGAACTACTCGGCTGCCGAAAGCGGCCCGGACGCCCGGACGGCGGTGCGGCGCACGTCCGGGCCGTCCCGCCCGGACGGCGCGGACCGCCCGGACGGCGGCGAGGCCGGACGGGCGCGCGCCGTGCGGCTCGCGCTGGAACGCCTCGGTCCCTTCTACGTGAAGATCGGGCAGATGCTGTCGACCCGTCCGGACCTGGTCTCGGCGGAGACGAGGGCGGAGCTGGCGCTGCTGCACGACCGGGTGTCGGCCGCGCCGTTCGCGATGTTCGAGCCGGTGCTGGCCGCGGAGCTGGGCGCGGGCTGGGAACGCCGCTTCGCGCACATCGACCGGTCGCGGCCGCTGGGGTCGGCGTCCCTGGCCCAGGCGTACCGGGCGGTGCTGCGCGGCGGCGAACCCGTGGTGCTGAAGATCCAGCGGCCCGACATCCGCTCCCAGGTGCTGGCGGACATGCGGCTGATGCGGCGCGCGCGCGGCGTCCTCGGCCGCGGGGGTTCCCGGGACCTCAACGGGCCGTGATCGACATCGAGGCGTCACTGAACGTGATCTTCGAGGCCATGGAGGCCGAACTGGACCTGACCGTCGAGGCCGCCAACATGGACCGGGCCCGCGGCCTCGTCGAGCGGTTCGAGTACCTGGACGTGCCCGACGTGATCCGGGCGGCGCCGCGGGTGATCGTGCAGAGCACCGCGCCCGGACGGTCCGTCCGCGACGTGGACACCGGCTCCCTCACCGAGAAGGAACGGCTCGGCATCGGCCGCGACCTGCTGGCGTTCATGTACCGCGGCTATTTCGTCGACCGGTTCTTCCACGCCGACCCGCATCCGGGCAACATCTTCGTCGCGCCCGGCCACAAGGCCCACCTGATCGGACTGGGGGATGGTCGGGCGCATCGACCGGCGGATGAGCATGACGCTGGTGACGGTGCTGCTCGCCCTGGCCCACAACGACGGTCCCGGCCTGGCGCGCGCCTGGGTGGAGCTGGGCCGCGCCACCCCGTGGGCGGACATCCCGGGGTTCGCGGGCGACATGGCGCTGCTCGTCCCCAAGGTCGCGACGGCGTCGCTGGAGGACCTCGACTTCGGCGTCACGCTGACGTCGGTGCTGAAGTACTCCACCCGGCGCGGCATCCAGACCAGCCCGGTGGTGTCGCTGCTGGGCAAGTCGTTCTCCAACATCGAGGGCTCGGTCCGCCACCTGGCCCCCGAACTCGCGCTGACCGACGTCTTCGAGGAACAGCTGCGCGACATCCTGCTGCACCTGGCCGGCGAGTCGCTGTCGGAGATCCAGGCCGCCCGCACCGCGCTGGACCTGATGATCGGCAACACGCTGGCCCCCGAGCAGTTGCGGGGGCTGGTCCGCGACGCCGCCAACCGCGACCTCACCGTCCGGGTCGGGCGGCTGCGGGACGCGCGGGGCAGCGGGCCCGCACCGTCCGCGACCGCACTGCGGACCGCCGCGATCGTCGCCGCCGCGCTGTGGTGGTCCCGGCGTCACCGGTGCCCGCCGCCGGACGGCCGGTGACCGCGGGCATCCGGCCTCGTTGAGGAGACATTCACGTGGAAACCGACCACCCCGCCCTGGCCCGGGACCTGTGCGGGCCGCTGCGCGCCCGCGTGGACACGGAACTGGCCGCCTTCCTCGACGGACGGCTGCGCGACCTGGGCGACGAGACCACGGCGCCGCTGTTCCGGCTGGTGCGCGAGTTCGTGCTGCACGGCGGCAAACGGCTGCGGCCGCTGCTGTGCTACTGGGGCTGGCGCGCCGCGGGCGGCGCGGACTGCGCCGAGATCGTCAGGGCCGCGTCGGCGCTGGAGATCTTCCACGCCTTCTGCCTCATCCACGACGACATCATGGACGACAGCGCGCTGCGCCGCGGCCGCACCACCCTGCACCAGGCGCTGACCGACCGGCACACCGCCCACCACTGGCGGGGCGACCCGCGGCGGTTCGGCGTCGCCACCGCCATCCTCCTCGGCGACCTGTGCATGACCTGGGCCGACGAGCTGCTGTACACCAGCGGGCTGGCCGCCGAACGGCTCGCCGCCGCGCGCCCCTACTACCACCGGATGCGCGCCGAGGTCTGCTACGGCCAGCACCTGGACATCATCGAGCAGGCGCACGGTCCCACCACCGCCGAACGGTCCATGCGGGTGCTGCTCTACAAGTCGGCGAAGTACACCGTGGAACGTCCCCTGCAGGTGGGCGGCGCGCTGGCGGGCACGTCCCCGGCGCTGCTGGCGGCCTTTTCGACGTTCGGGGTGGCGGTCGGCGAGGCGTTCCAGCTCCGCGACGACGTCCTGGGCGCCTTCGGCGACCCCGACGTGACCGGCAAGTCCGACATCGACGACTTCCGCGACGGCAAACCGACCGTCCTGATCGCCCACGCGGTCGAGCACGCCACCGCCGCGCAGCGCCGCCTCATCAGGACGCTGCACGGCAGCCCGCTGCTCGACGAGGACGGCGCCGACCGGCTCCGCGAGATCCTGGTCGACACCGGCGCGCTGACCGCCGTCGAAGGAATGATCAAGGAGCGCGAGGACCGGGCCGTCGACGTCCTGACCACCGCGCCGATCACCGAACCCGCCCGCCTGGCCCTCACCCGGCTCGCCGGGGCCGCCACCCGGCGCACCGCCTGACCGGGCCGCTCGCGCCGCCGGGCTACCGGGCCGCTCGCCGCCGGGCTACCGCGCCCGGCGACCGGTGAGCCAGACGATGTCGGCGAGGGCCTCGGACGCCAGCGCGAGGTCGGACCCGTCGATCGTCACTTCGCGGACGCGGTGCTCAAGGCTGTTCCCGACGAGCCGCACCCGTACCCTGACCTTGATCTCGAGTGCGCCGGGATGCTCCTGGGCGAGGACCTCGTCCGCGAACTTCCCGTTCTCGTAGTCGTCCCTTCCCGTGCGGGAGTGCCTCCAGCCGCGGTGTTCCAGTTTGCTGATCCGTCCCGCCTCCACGAGCGCCCCCTCGAACCGCTTCAGGCGGCCCGCCGCGCGCTCGTCCTCGGTCGGCAGCTGGAACGGGCGGCCGAGCTGCGGGAACGGCTGGTCGAGTTCGTAGTCGGCGAACAGCTCCGCCCACGCGCCGAGATCGCCGCCCAGTTCGGCGGGGTGGGCGAGGCGCACGACGGCCGTGCCCGGCAGGTCGAACGCGTCGTCGTGGACGTCGGCGAACGTGCCGTCCTCGACGATCCGGAAGCCGGCGCCGTCGGCGCTCCACACGAGGCGGCGGGCGATGTGCCGGACGAGCGGATGGTCGACGAACAGTGCGCGGAACTCGGCCGTTCGCCACGTGCGGCCGCGGGCCATCGCCTTCTCCAGCCGCTCCATGAGGTAGGTCGACGCGGTCCGCACCTCGGCCTTCATCGCGGTGAAGCGGCGGCTGGCGGCGGCCGCGAGGGCTGGATCGTCGTTCGCGCCGGGCTCGGGCAGGTACTTGAGCGGCTGCCCGTTCTGGTCGGCGACGTACGGTTCGAGCTTGTCGCCGAATCCGACCCGGAAGCGGCGCGGGCCGTAGTCGAGCGTCATGCCGGCGTCGGCGTCGAGACCGTAGTCGGGCATGATCCGTTCGGAGAGCCGTTCCCCGGTCAGGTGAGCGCGCGCCGCGACCTGCGCGAAAAGCATCCGCGCCTCCTCCCTGACCCCGGACTTCCCGCCCTTGCGCCTCATCTCGTGCAGATGGAACAGCGCGACGGGGGTGCCGAGGGCGGCCAGCGCCTCCAGGCCCTTCACCGCCCGGTCGTGCTGTTTCTCGCCGGCCCACTCGCGGATGAGCGGTGCCAGGTGCCGCACGGTGTCGTCGTCACCGGACAGGGCCAGGGACCTCAGCGCCCAGTTGTCCCGGGGCTGTGCGCCATGCGCCTGCCACGCCTCGAACAGCGCCCGCCCGAACTCGGCCAGGGAGAGCGGGTCGAGGGCGTCGCGGACGTCCGCGACGCCGGACAGGCCGGGGTCGGCGATAGCCAGCATCGTCACCAGATGGGCGGTCGCGGCGACGGGCAGCACGGCGGAACGGTCGCGCAGCAGCACCCGCGGCAGGACGTCCGGGGCGGCCCACGCGGGGATCTTCGGCAGGTCCGGCGGGGGCGCGGGCGCCGCGAGGAGCCGTTCCATCGCCTCCCCGTGCTCCCCGGCCGCCGCGACGACCGACGCGGTGTCGGTCAGTTCCGCGACGAACCGCAGCGCGTGCTCCGCGTATCGCCGCTTCGCGCCCGAGCGTCCCAGCGCGGCGGGCACGAGCAGCGGGACCGTGTCGGCGCCGTGCCGTCCGAACCAGCCGCGGACGGGTTCGAGCGGCTCGGTCCCGCGGGCGAGCCAGCCGGCCATCCGCTCGGCGACCTCGGCGTCCCGGAACGGCACGAGCGCTTCGCGCGCGGCGTACGCATCGTCCTTCTTCGGGCGGCGCGCGAACCCCAGCGCGACGTCGCGGGCGCGCAACTCGAAACGCGCGACGAACGGCCGGACCCACTCGCCCGCGTAGTCGTAGATGTACGGCTCCCATCCCGGGACGAGTTCGTCCACCACGTCGTCCGGGGCGTGCAGGAGCACGGTCTTCTCCTCCCTGCTGTCCCCGGCGTCCCCGTTGCGGACCATTTCGATCGCCTTGGCCAGCGCCCTCTCGGGCTTTCCCGCGTGCAGGTACTCGGGGCTCCAGTTCGCTGCTTCGGCGGCCCACCGCTCCCGCTCACCGGAGTCCCACACGATCTCCCGGCCGGGGGGCGGCTTCAGGCCGGTCACGCCCGGCGCCTCGGTCCGCGTCCACGGCGGACGCACGAGGAGGGCCGGCAACGCGCCCTCGGAGGCGTCCGGCACGGTTCGCCCGTCCGCCCCGGGACCGGCCGCATCGGGACCGGGCTCGGTGAGCCGCCCGGCGCGCTCCGGGAAGCGCTTGGCGGCGGCGGCGAGGGCGCGGCACACGGGTGTCCGGTCGGCGCGCTCGACGAGGGCGGAGAACGCCTCGTCGTACGGAAGCCTCGCCAGCAGCGTGAGGATCGCGTCGCGGTTGGGGGCGGGCAGGTCACCGTCCAGCGCGCGGCCAGCACGGGCACGAGCGCCGGGCCCCCCGCCGCGTAGATCGTGGCCAGGACGTCCGGCACCGGCTCGTACCGGCCGGCGTGCAGCGCATCGCGGGCCCGCTCGACCTCCGCCGCCGATCCGGGGCAGCACCACAGCATCCAGCTCGCCTTCCGCGCCCACCCGGCCGTGGCCGGATCGGCGATGCACTCGTCCAGCCAGTCCACCCGGTCCGGGGCGAGGTACGACACGATGATGCGGCGCAGCGGCGTGGCGCGCAGTTCGCCGAGGCGGTCGAGCACCGTCTCGTCGGCGGCGGTCAGCAGTTCCCGCATCCTGCGGACGCCGCCCTGCCGGGTCTCCCAGAGGAAGTCCATCGAGTGCGCGAAGGACCTGCGGACTCCGGACGTCTCGAACAAGTCGCTCCGCACCGTACAGGGACCGATTTCGCTCAGCTCGATGAACGCGCTCGCGGCGAACGCGAGCCCGTGTTCGACCGTCCAGGCGTCGGCCAGCCCGTCGTAGCGGGTCTCACCTCGCGGCCTGGCCGCCTCGTAGAACGACGAGACGTCCGTATCGGACAAGAGGACGAGCGTCGCGGCCGCGCCCACGGGGTCGGCCTCGCCGCCGAGGTAGGCACGGACGGGGCCCTCCAGCTCATCGTCGCAGCGGTAGCCGGCGGTGTCGAGCCACTCGCCGAGGCGCTCGCGCAGACCGGCGACGCGCCCGAGCACGTCACCGGCGAGGGCCTCGTCCACGGCGGGGTCCGGCGGTACCGGCCCGTCCCGCCGAGGATGCATCCGAGACCGCCACGAAGCTGGGATAACCGACATGTCTCGCCGCATGGGGCCGACCTTACGACACCCCGCGGACAATTAATGATCTTCACGGTCCCACCGCCCCACCACGCCCTGGACGATGCGCGGCCGCGCGGCCGGCCGACGCCGATGCCCGACCGGCATCCGGACGGCCGCGACCCGCGCCCCTTTACAGACCGCCGCCCACGACCGGCCACGACCACACGCCCCCGGACGAACCGGAACCGTCAGACGACGATTTTGGCGGTGGAGCCGCCGCGTTCCTTTGTTATGCGCAGCTGGGCGGGGATTCGGGCGCGCAGTTCGGCCACGTGGCTGACGATGCCGACGGCGCGGCCGCCGTCGCGGAGGCCGTCCAGGACGTCCATGACCTCGTCGAGGGTTTCGGCGTCGAGGGTGCCGAAGCCCTCGTCGACGAACAGGGTGCCGATCTCGCGCGCCGGTCTTCGGCGGTGACGACGTCGGCGAGGCCGAGCGCGAGGGAGAGCGAGGTGATGAACGACTCGCCGCCCGACAGCGTCACGGGGTCGCGCTCCTGGCCCGTCCAGGCGTCGGCGACGCGCAGGCCGAGCCCGCCGGCGCTGCGGCTGCGGTCGCCCGCCGCCTTGGCCTCGGTGGGGATCAGCTCGTAGCGGGCGCCGAACATGTGCACGAGGCGTTCGTTGGCGGCGGCGACGACCTGTTCCAGCCGGGCGCCGAGCACGTAGGCGGGCAGCGAGATGCCGCGTTCGTTCAGGGGGGACTTGCCGGACGCCAGGCCCGCGAGGCGTTCGGCGACCTCGTACTTCGCGTGGGCGGGGCGCCAGTCGCGGACGGCGGCGTCGAGCCGGGCGCGCAGGTCGGCGAGGCGGGCGAGCCGGACGCGCGCGGCCTGCGCCGACGACGGCGGCGGTGGCGTGCG
>NZ_MKJY01000180.1 GCF_001942465.1 Actinomadura sp. CNU-125 | reverse complement strand
CGGAGCGCAAGATCCGACGCCACAGCCGAGCATTATCCCGCACCACGCCTCACTCCGCCACGTGATACACGCTCTTAGTGTGAACGCAAAATGGCTACCCATTCTTGGGTCTATAATGTTGCCTTGTACCAGTATCACTGGAGATATCGAAGCGCGGAAGCGGCGACGTAATAAGGTGCTACTTTACGACTCGATACCGGAGTGATGGCTCGTCCACTCGGATTTTGGAGGGGTCCAGTCGATTACGGGGGCGGCTTGGCGTAGGACGAGGTTTGGGCCCAGGCGGCCGGTTGTCCACATGGCCGCGTCGCGGAGGGGCGTTAGGGCTCCCAGTTGGGTCAGGCGGGAGATTTGCCGGGACTTCGCCATGATCGTTGTCGTTCGGGGCAGGCGGGCCGCGGTGTATCCGGCGGGGCCGGTGCCGTTGGTGACCTCGTGGGCCAGGACCACGGCGTCCTCGATGGCCTGGCAGGCGCCCTGGCCGAGGTTGGGCGTCATGGGGTGGGCGGCGTCTCCCAGCAGGACGATCCGGTCGCGGTGGAGGGCCGGGAGGGCGCGCGGTAGGTAGTGGATGTCGTTGCGCAGGATTCGGGTCGGGTCTGCCTGCTGGAGGAGGGTCGGGATCGGGGCGTGCCAGGAGCCGAAGAGGCGTAGGAGTTCGCGTTTCTCGTCCGGGACGGTCGTGTTCGCGGGGGCGGGGGCGGTGGCGTAGCAGTAGACCTGGCCGCCGGCGATCGGGTTCACGCCGAAGACCAGGCCGCGGCCCCAGGTTTCGGAGAAGGCGCCGGTCTTGTCGGGGTCGGTGGTGAGCAGGCGCCAGGCCGTCAGGCCGGTGTAGCGCGGTTCGGGGTGGTCGGGGAAGAGGGCGGAGCGCACGCGGGAGCCGATTCCGTCGGCGGCGACGATCAGGTCCGCGCGTTCTTCGCCGGTCGAGGTGGTCACCGTCCCGTCGGGGGACGCCGAGTCGACGGTGACGCCGAGGCCGATCTCCGCCGGGTCGAGGACGCTCTGGAGCAGGTCGACCAGGGTGGCGCGCAGCATGACGACGGTGGGGTCGCCGAAGCGGGCGGCCGCGGCCTCCGCGCTGGTGCGGCTCAGCCAGCCGCCGTTCGGACGGCGGATGCCGCCGTCGCCCGCGAACGTGGCGAGTTCGCGGACCCGGTCGCCGATGCCGATGAGGTCCAGGGCGCGCAGGGCGTTGGGCATCATGGCCAGGCCCGAACCCACGGGTTCCAGGGTGGTGGATCGTTCCAGGACGCGGACCGTCCAGCCTTGGGCTTTGAGCGCTGCGGCGGCGGTGAGGCCGCCGATCCCCGCGCCGATCACGGTCGCTTTCATGGCTCTCCTCGATACTACGTTTGTAGTTAGACTATGGGTGTAGTTGCTTACTACGCAAGTAGTGTGTCGGTATGAGATCGCCGCGGGCGGAGCTGGTCGCCGAGACCGCCATCACGTTGCTGGCCGGGCGCGGGATGCGCGGGCTGACCCACCGGGCGGTGGACGAGGCCGCGGCGCTGCCGCCGGGCTCCGCCTCCAACATCGCGCGTACTCGCGCGGCGCTGCTGGAGCTGACGCTGGAGCGGCTGAACGAGCTGGAGGAACGGCAGTTCGCGGCCGCCTCCATCAGGCGTCTTCCAACGGATCGGGAGGACGCGGTGGAGCTGGTGGCGCGGCTGCTGCACGGGCAAATCACCGATGATCGGCGGCGCACGCTCGCGCGGTACGAGCTGGCTTTGGAGGCCACTCGTCGGCCCGAGTTGCGGGCCATGTACGACGCGAGCGGCCGGCACTTCCGGCGACCGGCGGTGGCGCTGATGGCGGCGCTGGGCTCGGCCGATCCCGAGACGGACGGCCGTCGTCTCGTCGTCTATGCCGAGGGCGTGATCTTCTACGCGCTCGCGGGCGCCGGTACCGACCCGACGATGGACGAGCTGCGCCGGGATGTGGCCGTTTTCCTGGAGCGGTGGCCCGGGACGGACGCGTAGCGGACCGGACGGGTGTGCGGGCCCGGCGGCAGGCGCGGCGCGCCTGCGCCGCGGCGTTCAGGCGCGGCCGGTCTTGAGGGCGGCCGCGGTCTCGACGACCCGGCGGGCCTGGTGGCGGGCCGCGTCCAGGGCCACGTCGCCGGGGGCGCCGTCGCCGGCGACGTGGGACGTGCCGTAGGGGTTGCCGGACTTGAACTGGATCGGGTCGGTGTAGCCGGGCGGCACGATGATGCCGCCCCAGTGGTAGAACGTGTTCCCCAGTGCGAGGAGGGTGGACTCCTGCCCCCCGTGGGCGGTGTTGGAGGCGGTGAAGGCCGAGTACACCTTGTCCGCGAGCCTGCCCTGGAACCACAGCGGGCCGGTCGTCTCCATGAACCGCCTGAGCTGGCTGGCCGGGTTGCCGAAGCGGGTGGGGCTGCCGAACAGCACGGCGTCCGCCCATTCGAGGTCGTCGTGGCCGGCTTCGGCGATCCCCGCGGTGTCCTCGATGTGCCGGGCCCAGGCCGGGTTGGCGTCGACGGCCTCGGGCGCCGCCGTTTCGGCGACCTTGCGCAGCCGGACGTGCGCGCCCGCCTTCTCCGCGCCCTCGACGATCGCTTCCGCCAGGGCGTGCAGGTTGCCGGTGGCGCTGTAGTAGACGACTGCGACGTTCACGGGTTCCATGGCCGTTCTCCTTCTGGTGGTCTCGGTAGACGGACGAAACGGCCGGTCGGTTTGTGAGCCTCACAGATCGCGGTGGTGTTTCGTCAGACTGGTGAGACCACGAGAAGGAGACGACCATGCCGTCCGAGCCCGCGATCGTCGACGAGCGGCGCCGGTTGATCGGCCTCGCCTACCGGCTGCTGGGGTCGGTGGCCGAGGCCGAGGACGTCGTCCAGGAGACCTACGCGCGCTGGTACGCCATGTCGGTGCGGCAGCGGGACGCCGTCCGGTCTCCCGGCGGCTGGCTCACGCGGGTCGCGTCCCGGATCTGCCTGGATCTGCTGGGGTCGGCGCGGGTGCGGCGGGAGAGTTACGTGGGCGAATGGGTTCCCGAGCCGGTGCCCGGAGACACCGAATGGCTCCACGACCCCGCGGACCGCGTCGCCCTCGACGAGTCGGTCACCATGGCGTTCCTGGTCGTGCTGGAGTCGATGACGCCGGCCGAGCGCGTCGCGTTCGTCCTGCACGACGTCTTCCGGTACCCGTTCGCCGAGGTGGCCGAGATCGTCGGCCGGACGCCGGCGGCGTGCCGCCAGCTTGCCGTTTCGGCGCGGCGGCGGGTCGGGGCGGCACCCGCTCCGGCGGCGCCGGCGGGCCGGCGGCGTCTCGTTCGGGAGTTCCGGCGGGCCTGGGAGGCCGGGGACGTCGATGCGCTCGTCGGCCTGCTGGCTCCCGACGCCACGGCCACCGGTGACGGCGGCGGACTCGTGCCGGCCGAGCTCCGGCCGGTCGAGGGCGCCGAGCGGGTCGCGCGTTTCTTCACCGGCCGGGCCCGTGCCGAAGGGCTGTCGATCAGGGAGTGCACGGTCAACGGCCAGGCCGGTCTGGTGGGCGAGGCGGACGGCGGCACCGTGTCGGTGTACGCGTTCGAGGTCGCAGAGGAGCGGATCACGCGTATCTGGGCGGTACTCAACCCGGCCAAGCTGCGGCGCTGGGCGTCACCCTCGGCCGAGGACGCAGAACTCGTTGCCCTCCGGGTCGGCGAGGACCGTCCAGGGGACGTCGCCCTGGCCGAGGTCGACGCGACGGCACCGAGCGTCCGTAGGCGCGCCACCTCGGTTTCCTTCTCGTCGATGGGGTGCGGCAGGAGGTCGACGTGGATGCGGTTCCACCACGCCCGTTCGGCGGGTTTGCGAAGGAACTCCAGGTACGGACCCGTGTCGGAGCGGAGCACCGCGTAGTCGTCGGTCACCTCGTGGAGGGTCCGGTCCAGCGCCCGGTCCCAGAAGCGCGCCATGGCACGGGGATCGGCGCAGTCGACCACCACGGCGGCGATCGGGCCGGTGTCCCGGTAGATCTCCCGGGGTTCCAGCACGCAGAACACGTTGCCCTCCGGGTCGGCCAGGACCGTCCAGGGGACGTCGCCCTGGCCCACGTCGGCGGGCGTCGCGCCGAGATCCTTCAGGCGCGCGACCAGCTCTCGGTGGTGGGCCTCCGAGGTGGTGGCGAGATCGAGGTGCACGCCGTACTTCACCGATTCGGGGTCCTGGACGGCGACCAGGTCGATGTAGAAGCCCGCGGGGTCGGGCCAGTCGAGGCCCGCGGGTTCGAGGTTGGTGACGCCGGGTCCCTCGCTGGACGTCCGCCAGCCGAGCGCCTCCGCCCAGAAGCGGCCGAGGGCCGCGTCGTCCCGGGCCTTGAAGTTCACCTGAACGAGTCGCAGCGCCATGCCGCCGATCATAGATCCGCGGTTAGGTAGAACGCGTTCTACTGTCGCGGGCATGAGACACGGGATCGTGCTCTTCACCAGTGCCGGGGGCATCCGCCTGGGGCCTCCCCGACGAGCCCGAGGAGGAGGTCGTCGCCTTCCTGGCCGGGCACGCCGAACGTCCGGGTTCGTGACGCCGGAAATGGGTGTCAGCACCGATGTCGACGGGCGCGCCGATCGCCGATGGTGAGTGGAGGTGCACCACTTGTGTTGGAGGGATGGGCGGATGACCACGGACGACGTGCACGCGCTGGACGGTTCGGCGACGCGTGAGGTGCGGCGGCGGCTGGACGACGAGCGGGGCAAGCGCGAGGCGCAGCTCGCGGCGCTGGAGGAGGAGATCGGACGGACGCCGCTGGAGCAGGTCGAGGCGGCGGACTGGTCGCGGGCGGAGAACCTGCGGCAGAGCCTCGCGGAGATCGACGGGGCGGTGCGGCGGCTGGAAGACGGCGTGTACGGCAAGTGCGAGGGGTGCGAGCAGGCGATCCCCTCGGGGCGCCTGGAGATCCTGCCGTATGCGCGGTACTGCGTGCGCTGCCAGGGGCGCGCGGGACGCTGACCGGCACCCCGGCCGGTTCCGGCCGGGGTGCTCCGCTCACGTCAGCGCCCGCCGCAGTTCGTCGATCGCGGGTTCGGTGCCGACCGCGATGACCGCGTCCCCGTGCCGCAGCCGGAGATCGCCGGACGGGGCGTCGATGGTGCGGCCCTCGCGGAGCACGGCCACGATGCTCGCCCGCGCCCGGACATCGTGCAGCGGACGGCCGTCGTACGGGGACGAGGCGGCCACCGGGATATGCACGGCCTGCAGATCGACGACGGCGAGGTGCGGCACCTCGTCGACGACCGTGGGGCTGCCGAGCAGTTCGGCGACGGTGCGGGATTCGGTGTCGGTCAGGGCGATCGTGCCGGTCACCCCGTGCGGGCCGTGCAGGACGAGCTCGCGGCGGCCGTCGCGGTGCGCGACCACGCCGGCGTGCTGGCCGGCGGCGGTGGTGAACTTGTACGAGGTGCCCGTCCGGGGCAGGTTCGTCCTGTCCAGAAGCATCGATGTCCTCCAGGCGGCACGCGTTCCGAGGGGTCTTGTACCTTCCACCATGCGCGACGGCGGCGGCGGGGAACATCGGTGGCGGCACCCATTTCCCGGGGAGGCGGGGTGTAGCCGCCGGGGCGAGGGGAGGGAGGCGGCGATGCGGTTGTTCTGGCGCGTGTTCTGGTTGAACACGCTGGTGGGGACGGTGGCGACCGTGCTGCTGATGGTGGGCCCGTGGACGGTGTCGGTGCCGATCCGGCTGACGGAGGCGCTGGTGCTCGCGGCCGGGCTGGCGGCGATGCTGGTGGCGAACGCGGCGCTGCTGCGCTGGGGGCTGGCTCCCCTGCAGCAGCTGATCCGGCTGATGGAGACGGTCGATCTGCTGCGTCCGGGGCAGCGGCTCGAAGTCGGCGGCAGCGCGGAGGTCGCGACGCTGATCGACACGTTCAACCGGATGCTGGGGCGGCTGGAGAGCGAGCGGGGCGCGAGCACGGCCCGGGTGCTGCTGGCGCAGGAGGACGAGCGCCGCCACATCGCGCGGGAGCTGCACGATGAGATCGGGCAGAGCCTGACGGCGCTGCTGCTGGACTTGAAGCGGCTGACGGGTCAGGCGCCGCCGGAGCTGCGGGAGGAGCTGCGGCTCGCGCAGGAGACCACCCGGGGCAGCCTGGAGGAGGTGCGGCGGATCGCGCGGCGGCTGCGTCCGGACGTGCTGGAGGACCTGGGGCTGGCGAGCGCGCTGGCCGCACTGGTGTCGCAGTTCGACGCGCACACCGTCCTGCGGGTGGAGCGGAACCTGCATCCGGAGCTGCCGCCGCTCGACGCGGACGTGGAGCTGGTGCTGTACCGGATCGCGCAGGAGTCGCTGACGAACGCGGCGCGCCATTCGGGCGCGACGTCCGTCGAGTTGAGTCTGGAGCCGGCCGGGGATCCGGGCGGTGTGCTGCTGAAGGTCGAGGACGACGGGAAGGGGCTGGGGCACGTGCCCGAGGGAGCGGGGATCAGGGGAATGCGGGAGCGGGCGCTGCTGGTCGGCGGCACGCTGACGCTGGGGGCGGGGGCGGCGGGCGGTACCCGCCTCACCCTGCGCGTGCCCGGCCGCGGCCGGGGACCGGAGGGGCTGCCTTGATCCGCATCCTGCTGGCCGACGATCACGCGCTGGTGCGGCGCGGGGTGCGGCTCATCCTGGACGGGGAACCGGATCTGCGGGTCGTCGCCGAGGCCGGGGACGGCGCGGAGGCGATCGAGCTGCTGCGGGGCGGTGTGGAGGCGGATCTGGCGGTGCTGGACGTGGCGATGCCGCGGATGACGGGGTTGCAGGCGACCCGCGAGCTGACCCGCAGGTTCCCGGGGCTGCGGGTGCTCATCCTGACGATGCACGACAACGAGCAGTACCTGTTCGAGGCGCTGAAGGCGGGCGCGGCCGGGTACGTGCTGAAGACGCTGGCGGACCGGGACCTGATCGCGGCGTGCCGGGCGGCGATGCGCGGCGAGCCGTTCCTGTATCCGGGGACGGTCGGGACGCTGATCGGCACGTATCTCGAGCGGGCCCGCGCCGGACGGTCCGACGGCGTGCTGACGCCCCGGGAGGAGGAGATCCTCAAGCTCGTCGCCGAGGGGCACTCCTCCAAGGAGATCGCGGGCCTGCTCGTGATCAGCGTGAAGACGGTGGAGCGGCACCGCGCGAACATCCTGGCGAAGCTCGGGATGAAGGACCGCCTGGAGCTGCTGCGCTACGCCATCCGCGTCGGTCTCATCGAGCCTTGAGCGAGGTGCGCAGCACGTATTTCTGCACCTTGCCGCTGGGGGTGCGGGGGAAGTCGTCCAGGACGTGCAGTTCCTCGGGCCACTTCTGCCGGGCGAGGCCGTTCGCTTCGAGGTGTGCGCGGACGTCGTCGAGGGTGGGGGCCGGGGGTTCCTTGAGCCGGACGAACGCGGCCGCGTGCTCGCCGAGCCGTGCGTCCGGCGCGGCGACGACGGCGGCCTCGGCGACGGACGGGAGGGTGAGGAGCTGCTCCTCGACTTCGAGGGCGCTGATGTTCTCGCCGCCGCGGATGATGATGTCGGACTTGCGGTCGGTGATGGTGATGTATCCGTCGTCGTCCATCTCGGCGATGTCGCCGGTGTGGTACCAGCCGTCGGCGTCGAAGACCCGCTCGGTCAGGGCGTCGTCGGTGTAGCCGAGGCACAGGTCGGGGCCGCGGCTGATGATCTCGCCGTCGTCGGAGAGGCGCAGCTCGACGCCGGGCAGGGCCTTGCCGTCGGTGTGCAGCCGCTTGTCCCGGGCGGCGGTGTAGTGCGCGGCGGTCATGGACGGGTGCTCGGTGCTGCCGTACGAGCGGTAGACGATGATGCCGAGGTCGGTGAGGCGGGACGTGACGGCGGCGGGGACGGGCGCGCCGCCGAGGCCCGCGTACTTCATCCGGCGCAGGTGCCGGTCGGCGAAGTCGGGGTGGTCGAGGAGGCTGGTGATGTAGTAGGGGACGCCGCCGCCGACGATGAGGTCGTCGCTGTCCATGAGGGCGAGGACGCGGCCGGGGTCCCAGGCGTCGGCGAGGTGGATCGGGGTGCCGCCGAGGACAGGGATGAGGAAGGCGCCGACCATGCCGATGAAGTGGCCGACGGGCGCGGAGGTGAGCTGGCGGGCGAGTTCGGGCGGGTAGCGGTCGGCGAGCTGGCGGGTCTCGCAGCCGAGGGTCTGGTGGCTGTGGACGACGCCCTTGGGGTCGCGGGTCGTGCCGGAGGTGAAGCTGATCAGCGCGGGCCCCGCGGGGTCGACGGGGAGCACGCCGGGCAGCGGGTCGCCGAGCAGGTCGTCGAAGTCGCGGCCGACGACGCCGACGTGCGGGACGTGCGCGCTGACGGCGGGGTCGTGCTCCAGCCGGCCGAACCGCTCGGCGGTGACGAACGCCTTCGGCTTCACCGCGTCCAGGATGTAGCCGACCTCCTTGCGCCCGTAGATGTGGACGATCGGCACGACGACGGCGCCGAGGAACGACGACGCCCAGAAGACCGCGGCGGCCTCCATCCAGTTCGGCAGCTGGAAGGCGACGACGTCGCCCGGCCCCACGCCGCGGTCCCGCAGGCCGCCGGCCAGGCGGCGGGCGAGGTGCTCGACGTCGGCGAAGGTCCCGGACCAGGGCCGGACGGACGAGTGCACGCGGAACGTCGCGTCCGGTGCGGCCGCGAGCCCGCGCTGGAGGAGGTCGCCGATCGTGTCCCGCGTCCACCACCCTTCCGCCTCGTACCGTTCGGCCAGTTCGGCAGGGATCGTGCGCATCGCGGCTCCTAGTCGGCGAGGCGGATGGAGCGGGTGGGGCACGCCTCGGCGGCGTTGCGGACGTCGCCGGGCGGGTCGCCCCGTTCGTCCATGATGGTCACTTTTCCGTCGTCGTCCAGGCCGAAGGTGTTCGGCGCGTAGAAGCCGCACATGCCGGTACCGGCGCACGTGCCCGCGCTGACGTCGATCCGGGCGGGGACCGGGCCGGTCATCCGAACACCACCGGCAGCTCGCTGGGGCCGCGCCAGTGCAGCCCCATCAGGACGGGACGTTCCGCGCCCGGGGCCCACCTCAGGTTCGGCAACCGGTCGAGGATCGCGTTGAGCGCGACGGTCATCTCGGCGCGCGCGAGGTGCATGCCGAGGCAGACGTGCGGGCCGCCGGCGAACGACAGGTGCGGGCGCAGCGGCCGGTGCACGTCGAACCGTTCGGGGTCGTCCCAGCGTTTCGGGTCGTGGTTGGCGGCGGTGAGGCAGAGCGCGACCCGCGACCGGCCGGGATCGCCACGCCGCCGAGTTCGGCGTCGCGGGTGGCGGTGCGGAAGAAGGTCGGGTCGGTGACCTCCCAGCGCAGCGACTCCTCGATGGCGTTGCGGACGAGCGAGCGGTCGCGGCGGACGGCGTCGAGCTGGTCGGGGGCGTTCAGCAGCGCCCACAGCGTGATGGCGAGCTGCCGCCAGGTCGTCCCGGAACCGGCGGTGAGGATCAGCCGGGCGAACGCGAGGATCTCGGCGTCGGTGAGGCCGCGCCGGGTGCCGTCCTCGTCGCGGATGGTGTCCCGCAGCAGCTTGCTGATGAGGTCGTCGCGGGGCGCGGTCCGCCGGTCGGCGATCACCGGCCCGAGGATCTCGCCGGCCGCGGCGGCGGCGGCGATCCGGTCGTCGCGTTCGACGGTGGCGCCGATCATCTGCTCGATCAGCTCGCGCAGCCGGAGCGTGTCGTCCATGCCGATGCCGAAGCTGCCGGTGATCGTCAGCAGCGGCAGCAGGGCGCAGAACTCGACGTTGAGGTCGGCGGAGCCGCGTGACTCGATGCGGTCGAGGAGCGTGCCGGTGATGCCGGTGATCCAGCGGTCGGCCCACCACTGCATCATGTTGCGGTTGAAGGACGGCTGGACGACCGCGCGGTGCCGGGAGTGCTCGGCGCCGCCCATGCCGAGGATGTTGCGGCCGAACGTGTCGAAGGTGCTCTGCATCGCCTCGGAGCTGTAGGTCTCCGGGTCGCGGAACACGGCGTTGACGGTGTCGTAGCCGAACGCCGAGAAGACGGCCGCGGGCTTCGCCCGTCCGGCGACGGGCGCGGGGTGCGGCAGGCCGAGCACCTGCTCGACCGTCCCCTCGTGGACGGGCCCGGTCTCGCGGGCGCGGCGCAGCCCGGCGTGGAAGTCGACGGCGAAGTCGCCGCCGGATCTGGCCCGCCGGTACTCGCCGCCGGTGTCGAACAGGGTGCGGATCTTGACCGGGTCGAGCCGGGCGATCTCGTCTAGCATCTGCTTCTCCCGTGGGGTCAGGCGCTCACGGCGGTGACGTGTTTGGCCTGCTGGTAGGCCCGGATGCCCTCGCGGCCGCGCTCGCGCCCGTCGCCGCTGTGGCGGCGGCCGCCGGAGGAGGCGAACGCGCCGATGTAGCCGCCGTTGACGAAGACGGTGCCGGAGCGGACGCGGCGGGCGACGGCGAGCGCCTCGTCGGCGGGCCCGTACACGGCGCCGGACAGCCCGTAGACGGTGTCATTGGCGAGTTCGACGGCGTGGTCGGCGTCGCGGTAGCCGAGCACGGACACGACCGGCCCGAACGTCTCCTCCTGCGCGAGCGGGTTCGCGGTGCCGTCGAGGTCGACGACGGTGGGTTCGAAGTAGTGGCCGCCGAGGTCGCGGCGGGCGCGGCCGCCCGCGACGACGCGTCCGCCGTGCTCGCGCGCCGCCGCGACGTGCTCCGCGCAGCGGGCGACCTGGCGGCGCAGATCAGGG
>NZ_MKJY01000179.1 GCF_001942465.1 Actinomadura sp. CNU-125 | reverse complement strand
CGGTCCGGGTGGGGGACGGGCGGGCGGCGCGGACGGGCGGTGCGCGGCAAGATCGGGCGGGTGCGGGCCGAGCGGGCGAACCGGGCGGCGGAGGCCGAGCGAGGCGGTTAGCGCAGTGACCGCCAAGGTGCACCTGGGTTCGTTGATCTGCGGCGTGTTGCCCTAACTCGGGCGCCATAAGGGCAACACGCCGCAGATCAACGTCGGGAGGGGGCGTCGGTGCGCCGATGAGCGCCGCGCTCGGCCTGGGCTCGGGCGCGTGTGCTGGCTGCCCCGTGCGGCGTTGTCGGGGCGAGTGGAAGTGGGGCGGTCACGTCGTGGACGGGCCTTTGGAACTCGGCGGCTAGTCCATGACGGGGGCTACGGCGCGGACGGTGTCGATCGTGTCGGCCTCGGCGGCGGACTTGTCGGGGCGGTAGCGCAGGACGCGCGCGAAGCGGAGCGCGATGCCGCCGGGGTAGCGGGTGCTGTGCTGGACGCCGTCGAAGGCGATCTCTACGACGAGTTCGGGACGGACGTGCACCGTCCAGTCGTCCTCGCGGACGGCGAGGTCGCGCAGGGTGCGGGTCTGCCAGGCGAGGAGTTCGTCGGTGAGGCCCTTGAAGGTCTTGCCGAGCATGACGAACCCGCCGGACTCGGGGTCGCGGGCGCCGAGGTGCAGGTTCGACAGCAGCCCGCTGCGGCGGCCGTGCCCCCACTCGACGGCGAGGACGACGAGGTCGAGGGTGTGGCGGGGCTTGACCTTGATCCATCCGGCGCCGCGGCGGCCCGCCGTGTACGGGGTGTCGAGGGACTTGACGACGACGCCCTCGTGCCCGCGTGCGACGGCCTCGTCGAACATCGCCTTCGCGGCGGCCGGGTCGGCGGTGACGAGCCGGGGCATCCGCAGGTGTTCGGGGACGATCCGGGCGAGGGCCGCGTTGCGTTCGGCGCCGGGCGCGTCGAGGAGGTCGGCGCCGTCCAGGTGCAGGACGTCGAACAGGTACAGGGTCAGCGGGACGGGTTCGGCGTCCTTCGCGGTGCGGGTGGCGGTGCGCGCGCCCGTCACCTGGAAGGGGTGCGGGCGCCCGTCCGGGCGGAGCGCGATCAGCTCGCCGTCGAGCACCGCGTCGCGGACGGGCAGTTCCCGGACGGCCGCGACGACCTCGGGCAGCCGTTCGGTGATCTCGTCGAGCGTGCGGGTGAAGACGCGCACGTCGCCGCCGGACACGTGCACCTGCGCGCGGACGCCGTCCAGCTTCCATTCGACGGCGGCTTCGCCGTCGAGCTTGCCGAACGCGTCCTCGATGGAGGGGGCCGCCGCGGCGAGCATCGGCTTCACCGGGCGTCCGACCTCCAGGGTGAACGCCCGCAGCCCGGCGGCGCCGTCGGCCAGCGCGGCGGTCGCGACGGGGCCGAGCGAGCCGCGCAGCATGAACGCCCGCCGGACGTCGGCGGGCGGGACGTCGCGGCGGCCGCGATCGCCTCGGCCATCAGGCCGTCCAGCGCGCCCTGCCGCAGTTCCCCGGCGAGCAGCCGGACGAGGAAGTCCTGCTCGCCGCGCGTGGCGCGGCCCAGCAGGCCCGCCACGAGTTCCTTGCGGCGGGCGACCGACCCCTTGCCGGACACGGCGCCGATCTCGGTGAACGTCGCGTCGACCTCCGCGACGGTCAGCGCCGGGACGTCCGCGGGCGGCGGCGCGTCGCGCAGCGCCGCGTACCCCACGCCGATCTGCCGCTGCGGCAGTTCGCCGGACAGGTACGCCACGACGATCGGCGCCTCCGGCGCGCCCGCCTCGCCCAGGCACGCGGCCAGCGCCGCCACCTTGGCCTTGCGTCCGGAGGTCTCGGCGACGACCGCCGACGTCCGGGCGACCTCGGTGATCCGCACGTCTTCCAGTGTGACCGACGGGTCTGACAAAAGGATCGTCCGGGGGACCTGGTCAGGGCGGGCGTCCCTGACTACGTTGACGAGCGTGGGGCGATCGGGTGCGGGCGCGGGTGCGGCGAGCCGGGAGGGCGCGGGCCTTCCGCGGCCGCCCGAGCCGTTCGAGCGGGTGTATTCGGCGCCGGATCCGCCTCCGGCCGGCCGCCGGTTCAGGCTGCTCGCGCTGCTGGAGGCGGTGGTGGTGCTGGGCGCCGCGGGCGGCGCGGCGCTGATCCTGCGGTCGGCGGACGGGACGGGCGCGGCGCGCCCCGGACGGCCGCGCCGACGTCGCCGGTGGCGGCCCCGACGTCGTCCGTCCCGTCCCCGGCGGAGGCGGCGCCGATCGCGGCGCTGCCCGAACCGTGCGGGACGGTGACGGCCGAGACCGTCCGGCGGACGATCCCGGGCGCGCGGCAGCGCGACAACGCGAACTCCACGCTCACCACGTGCACCTACGATTCGACCGGCCCGCCGTTCCGCTGGCTGCGGGTGGAGGCGCACCTGTACGCGCCCGAGAACACGGCGACGCCGGTGGAGGACGCGCGGCGGTACTTCGACGCGCAGTGGCGGCAGGCCCACGAGGCGCCGCTCTTCCGGACGTTCACGCTCGAACGGCGGTCGGGGCTCGGGGACGAGGCGTACCGCTGGTTCAAACGCGACGAGGGGCAGCCGACGGTCGTCGGGGAGGTGGCCGTGCGGACCCGGAACGCGGTGATCACGGTCAGTTACAGCGAGCGCGGCGAAGGGACCGACCGCGAAGCGGAGTGCCTCGCCGTCGCGACCACCGTGGCGCGAGAAGTTCTCACGTCTCTACAATTCTGACCTGAATCGGCCGATCATGGCATATTTACTGTCAGTACCTTCTAGGCTGTGGGGTTAAGGGGAGGGAGTACGCCGGTCGGGTCCCCAGTCCGTTAACGCGGTCGGCGTGCTTGCGGAGGCTTCGGGGAGGAGGAGGTCGACGACGTGACCGGGCCATCGGACGGAGTGTCCTGGGTGAGGTGAACGCCCAGGTCGGCGACATGATCTCGTCGACGGGCCGCGGAGTGGACCACGCTCCGCGGCCCTTTTCGTTGTCGGGGGCGTTCCATTGAACGTGATTAGAGTGCCATTCGGTAATGTCCCGCTCGACATCAAGATAAATGGCGTCTCAACGAGAACAGGTTACAGATGTAACGATTCTCGCTCGTTCCCGCACGCCGCGTGCACGGCCGTCCAGGAACCCGACCTCGTCGAAGAACGAGGTGCCGTTGCTGACGCCCGCCGCAGCGTCGCCCGCCGGTGGTCGCTCTGCGCCAGTCTGTAGGCCGCCGCCGTACCGGCCGGCCTTCGCGACGACCCGCTTCGGCTCCTCCCGGGCGTACTTGATGTGCCGACCGTCCCGAACGGGCACGTAGGCGGACGCACGCCCCGATCCTTAGGCGCTCGTGCAGCTCAGGACGGGGCGGCATGGAGAAGGGAAGCGGGCCGGGGGTGCGTGCAGGCGACCTGGCTCGGATGAGGCCCCGTCCCTGAGGACGGGGCCCCTGAGGGCCGCCGGTGGGTTACCGGGGGGCGGGGATGCGGGCCAGGAGGCGGGTCGCTCCCGGGGAGATCCGGGAGAGGGCGTGCAGGAGGTGGCCCTCGAAGTTGACCGGGACGACGGCGCGGTTCTTGATGATCGCGTCGACGACGCGTTCGGCGACCTTCTCCGGGGGGTAGTTGCGGAGCCGCACGGCCTTCTGGCCGCGTTCGGCGAGGCGGGCGCGGTCGGCGGCGTCGCCGCCGACGAAGGTGGCGTTCTTGGCGATGTTGGTGTTGGCGAAGCCGGGGCAGACGGCGGTGACGCCGATGCGGTGGCCGGCGAGTTCGGCGCGCAGGCTCTGGCTGAGCATGAGGACGGCCGACTTCGTGGTGCAGTACGCGGGCATGGACCGCCAGGGCGCGAACGCGGCGGCGGACGCGATGTTGACGATGTGGCCGCCGAGGTTCGGCTTGTCGGGCTTGTTGGGCAGGGCGGTGACGCGGTCGACCATCTGCTTGCCGAACAGGCGCGAGCCGTGCACGACGCCCCAGAGGTTGACGCCGAGGATGCGCTCCCAGTCGTCCGGGCCGGTGTCCATGAACGGGCCGGTGATGGCGATGCCCGCGTTGTTGACGACGATGTCGGGGACGCGGTGGGCTTCCTTGACCTCGGCGGCGAACGCCTCCATCGCGGCCCGGTCGGCGACGTCGACCTCGTAGGACGCGCCGCCGGGGCCGAGCGTCTTGGCGAGTGCGATCGTGCGTTCGGCGGCCGGCAGGTCGATATCGGCGGCGATCACCGTCGAGCCCTGCTCGGCCAGGGCGAGTGCGATGGCCCGGCCGAATCCGCTGCCTGCTCCGGTGACGACGGTGAGTGCGCCGTCGAACTGCGCGAGGGGCATGCCTACCTCCGTGAACAATGTCCCGACGAGTGCGTCCAAAGGTACTCAGCCGGAGGACGCCTCCGCGATGACGGCGTCGACCTCGGCCCTGCGCTCGGTCTCCTCGGCGGCGAACCGCTCGCCGTCGAGCCGCTCGGCGATCTCCTCGTCCTGGTTCATGAGGGCGTCGAGGTCGGCCTTCGACATGTCGAGAACGCCCATGTCGTCGTAGGTTTCGCGGATACGGTCGCTCCACAGGCCGATGTCCTTGACGCACGGGACGATACGGCTGAACAGCAGGCTCTGGAACATCCGCATGTACGGAGAGTTCTCTACCATCTCGTCGACCTCCGACACCGGGACGCCGAAGTTCTCCCAGATCTCGCGGCCCCGGATCCGGTCGCGCATGAGGTGGCAGCCCTCGATGACGAACTCCTCGCGTTCGCGGAGTTCGGCGGGGGACAGCTGCTTGTAGTA
This sequence comes from Actinomadura sp. CNU-125, assembly GCF_001942465.1. GTDB lineage: Bacteria > Actinomycetota > Actinomycetes > Streptosporangiales > Streptosporangiaceae > Spirillospora. The sequence goes on along the minus strand of NZ_MKJY01000179.1, from coordinate 5,913 downwards.
GTCGCGGAGGGCGAGCCGTCCGAACGCGACGTGCCGCGCCTCGTCCTGCATGACGTAGGCGAGGAGCTGCTTGGGGAGCGGCTTGGTGGTGACGTCGCGCATGACGCCGAACGCGGCGAGCGCGAGGCCCTCGATGAGCACCTGCATGCCGAGGTAGGGCATGTCCCAGCGGGAGTCGGAGAGGGTCTCGTCGAGGAGTTCCTGCAGTTTGGTGTTGATGGGGTAGACGAGGCCGATCTTCTCCTGGAGGAACTTCGAGAAGAGTTCGACGTGGCGGGCCTCGTCCATCGTCTGGGTGGCGGAGTAGAACTTGGCGTCCAGGTCCGGGACGGACTCGACGATCCGGGCGGCGGTGACCATCGCGCCCTGCTCGCCGTGCACGAACTGGGAGAACTGCCAGGACGCCGAGTGCCGCCGGAGCTCGCCGAGGTCCTTCTCCGAGAACTTGTCCCAGTACTTCGTGCCGTAGATGGCGAGGGACTGGTCGGGGACGCCGAGGACGTCGTGCGGGTCGACCTCGATGTCCCAGTCGATGCGCTTCTCGGAGTCCCACTGCTTGTCCTTGCCCTTCTGGTACAGGGCGAGGAGGCGGTCGCGGCCGTCGTCGTACTCCCAGGTGAACCGGGCGTCGCCGGTCATGGGGACGTCCCAGGTGGACGTGTCGACGGGCGCGGTGTAGAGATCATGGGTCGACATGGCGTTCTCCCCCTAGAGGACGCAACGTACGCTGTACGTCTTACGTACAATGTACGTACCGTGACACGGCCCACCGGGGCTGTCAACGCAGAAGGGACGGGCGGCGATCGTGACCCCCGACACACCGGAGGCCGACGCCTCGGAGCGCCGCCCCGCCCTCACCCGGGACCGGATCGTCCGCGCGGCCGTCGGGCTCATCGAGCGGGAGGGCGCGGACGCGCTGTCGATGCGGCGCGTCGCGTCCGAGCTCGACGTCGCCGTGATGTCGCTCTACAACCACGTGCCGAACAAGGGCGCGCTGCTGGAGGGCGTCGCCGAGCACGTGGTGTCCGGGATGGAGTTGCAGGACGACCCGTCCGCCTCCTGGCAGGACCGTGCGCGCGCGCTCGTGCGGGCCTTCCGGACGGTCGCGCGCGAGCAGCCGCGCTGCATGACGATCGTCATGACCCGCAAGTTCGACACCCTGAGCGGCCTCCGGCCCGCGGAGCGCGCCCTGGAACTGGCCGAGGCCGCCGGGTTCGACGGCGTGACGGCCGTCCGGATCATGCGGGCGCTGATGGCGTACGCGCTCGGCGCGCAGTTGCGCGAGATCGGCTTCGGCAAGTGGCTCCACCACCTCGACACGAGCCCGGCCGCCGACTTCGCCAGACTGGACGCCGCCGAGTTCCCGCACGTCATCGCGTTCGCGTCCGAGCTCGCCGAGCACGACCCGGAGGCCGACTTCGAGTTCGGCCTCGACCTGCTGATCGGCGCGCTGGAGGCCCTGCCCCGCGACGCGTCCGCCCCCGGTCAGCCGGCCGACAGATAGGTGCCGAGCCCGCTCCAGCAGAAGTCGGTCATGTAGCGCGCCGCGTCCTCGGCGGACACCTCGGGACGGCCGGTCTGCCACTGCGCGAGCCGCTCGGACGCGCCCATGATGATCTGCGTGTAGGCGTCGATGACGTCGGCGGGGGCGTCCGGGACGAACGTGGTGAGGACGCCCGCGATCAGCCCGCTCTGCTGCGCGCGCGCGTCGTCCAGCGCCTTCATGGTCTCCGGCGGGCCGATCGGCTCGCGCAGGATCATGGCGAACGAGGCGCTGTGCGACTCGACGAACCCGAAGTAGGCGACCATGCCGCGCCACAGGATGTCGGCGGGGTCGGTCGCCTGCGCCATGGCCTTCTGCGTGACGTCGAGGAGTTCGGCCTTGGAGCGGCGCATGCAGGCCAGCAGCAGGCCGTCCTTGGAGCCGAAGTGCTCGTAGAGCATCGGCTTGGAGACGCCGCAGCGCTCGGCGACCTCGTCCATCGAGGTGGCCTGGTAGCCGCGTTCGCCGAACACCTGCTCCGCGACGTCCAGCATCTGCCGCCGGCGCTCGTCCCGGGACATCCGGCGTCGGCGGGGTGTGGCGGCACTCACAGGGAAATCCTATCTGTTGGACCTACCGTCAGTAACCTACCCCGGGTAACTTACCCGGAGTAGGTAACGGGAGAGGACGGTTATGAGCGAGCGCGCACCGGCGATCGTCATCATCGGCTCCGGATTCGCGGGGCTGGGCATGGCGATCGGTCTCAAGAAGGCCGGATTCCACGATTTCGTCATCCTGGAGAAGAGCGAGGCCCTCGGCGGGACGTGGCACGACAACACCTATCCCGGGTGCGCCTGCGACGTCCCGTCCCACATGTACTCGTTCTCCTTCGAGCTCAACCCCGGCTGGTCGCGGATGTTCGCGCCGCAGCCGGAGATCCGCTCGTACATGGAGCGGACGGCCGACAAGTACCGGGTGCGCGAGCACATCAGGTTCGGCGCGGCCGTCGAGAGCATGGAGTACGACGACGCGGCCAAGCGCTGGAACGTGACGCTCGCGGGCGGGACCGTCCTGACGCCGAAGGCGATCGTGTCCGGCATCGGCGCCCTGCACATCCCGGCGTTCCCGGAGCTGCCGGGCATCGAGCGGTTCCAGGGCACGACGTTCCACTCCGCCGAGTGGAACCACGACTACGACCTCACCGGCAAGCGCGTCGCCGTCATCGGGACGGGCGCGTCGGCGATCCAGTTCGTCCCGCAGATCGCGAAGCGGGTCGAGCACCTCGCGCTGTTCCAGCGGACGCCGCCGTGGATCCAGCCGAAGCCCGACCGGTCGTTCCCGGCGCCCGTCCGCGCGGCGTTCGAGAAGGTGCCGGGCGCGGCGCGCGCGTTCCGCGACGGGATCTACTGGACGCTCGAAGCCCGCGCCGTCGGATTCACCCTCGACCCGCGGCTGTCGGGCCCGATGGAGTGGCTCGCCCGCCGGCACATCCGGCGGCAGATCGCCGACCCGGAACTGCGCGCGAAGGTGACGCCCGACTACACGGTCGGCTGCAAGCGCGTCCTGCTGTCCAACGACTACTATCCCGCGCTGACGCGGCCGAACGTGGACGTCGAGACGTCCGGCGTCGCCGAGGTGCGCGAGCACTCGATCGTCACCGCGGACGGCCGCGAGTACGAGGTCGACTGCATCATCTACGGCACCGGCTTCAAGGTGACCGACGCGCTCACCGAGCTGCGCGTGACCGGCCGCGACGGCGTCAAGCTCCAGGAGCTGTGGGCGGACGGCATCGAGGCGCACCGCGGCACGACGATCCCGGGCCTGCCGAACTTCTTCATGCTGCTCGGCCCGAACACCGGGCTCGGCCACAACTCGGTCGTCTTCATGATCGAGGTGCAGATCCAGCACGTGCTGAGCTGCCTGCGGCTCGTCCAGGAGAGCGGCGCCGACGCCATCGAGCCGAAGCCGCAGGCGGCGCGCCGGTTCAACGACAAGATGCACAAGCGGCTGCGCAAGGCCGTGTGGAGCGAGGGCGGCTGCCAGAGCTGGTACCTCGACGACAAGGGCGTCAACCGGACGCTCTGGCCGGGCGCCACGTTCGAGTTCTGGGCGGGCAGCCGCAAGGCGAAGCCGGAGGAGTACACGCTCCGTCCGTGACGCGGCGCCGCGGGCCGGGGCGGCGGGGGCGGCTCCGGCCCCCGCCCGTCCGGTCATTTCTCCGGGGCGAACATCGGCCGGTACCCGGCGATGAGCTGCCGGATCACCGGCCGCTGCTGGGCCGGCGACCGGCCGCGCAGGCCGTGGATCGGGTCCAGGCCGTCGTAGTAGGGGGCCAGCGCGAGGAACGGCAGGAGCGCGAGGATCGTCGTCGCGAGGACTTCGAGGTCGGCGTCCGCGCGGATCTGCCCCTTCTCCTGCCACAGCTGCAGCGTCGGGTGTATGACCTGCAGATAGTGCTGGTTGGCGGTGTCGCGCACCACGCGCGGACGCTGTTGTCGAGCTCGAAGTTCGTGGCCGCGGTGACGCCCCGTTCGAGCGGGTGCGCCTCCATGTACTCCGACCAGTCGCACATGACGTCGAAGAGCCACTCGTCGAACTGCTGGTCGAAGTCGATCCGCGCCATCCGCACTTCCATCTCCTCGCGGACGCGCCGGGACGCCTCGTCGCAGACGAACGCGAAGAACTCCAGCTTGTCGTTGAAGTACTGGAACAGCGAGCCCTTGGCGATGCCGGCCTCGCGTGCGATGGTGTTGAGGCTGCCGGTCGAGTACCCGTGCTCCCCGAACTCCTTCATCGCCACTTCAAGCACACGTGCGCGCTTGGCGACGTTCAGGCGGAACCAGGTTGACGTCGGCATGAACCTCTTCGACTTTCCGTCAGGGAGCGGTAACCCGAAGGTCAGGATAACGGTCCCGCGCGTCCCATGTGACCCGAACGTCCCCGACTTTGGGACGTTTCCGCCGCTCCACCCCCATCTTCGCGGTAGTTCGGCTAGGTTCGCCGGACATGTGCGTATCGATGGCCGAGGCCGAATTCTCCGGGACGACCCTGTACGCCGGCCGCACCCGGCACCCGCTGCACGGCCCGATCGAGGTGCTCGGATACGAGAACACCGCGCTGAACCTCGCGGACGGGCCGAACGCGATGCTCCTGCACCTGCCCGCCCGCGCGATGACGCCCGACCGGTTCGTCTCCGTCGGACGGCGCGGCGGGCGCGTCCTCGCGGCGATGGTGGACGCCGTCCGGCCGCTGTCGCGGAGCGCGGGCGCCATGACCATGGACTGGATGTCGTCCGACGATCCCGTCCAGGTGTTCGAGCACGACGTCTACACCGTCCTGCTGGCCGACGACCCGACGCTGATCCCCGCCGCGCTGACCCGCGTCCCGTACCGCAAGCGGCCCCGCCTCGACCCGGCGCTCATGGAGTTCTACGCCGACCACTACCCGCACCACTCGATCGCGGTCTGCTGCTTCGACAACGCCGACGCGCGCCGCGCGAAGCCGCTGCTGCTGTGGTACGAGCCGCTCGACCCTGACGTCCTGGTCGCTCCGGCGCTGGACGCCCACACCGGCGGTCCGCCGTCCGCGGGCGAGCCTGTCGCGACCGACCACTGGGTGATCTTCGGTACGGACGCGGCCCCCGAAGGCTGGGGCGAGCCGGTGCGGTACCCGCACGACCTGCGGGAAAAGGTCCGCGCCTTCCTCCCGGAAACCGTCATGGGAGCCCATTTCGCCCAGGAGATGCCGAACGGCGATTTCGCGATCGCCCACGACGACCTCCTCGCGGGCCACCTGAACCGAATGGAACGCCTGGCCCCGTCCCGCTGACCCCGTCCCGCTGACCCGGGTGCCCGGCCCGTCCGGCCGCGCCCGACCGAGCGGTTCGAGCGCCGTCCGTCCGGCTGCCCGCCGGTTCGGGGCCTGCCGATTTGGACGGGTCGCTCTTCCGGACGGCCCTTGCCGCGGGGGACGGCCGGGCCGGTCGCGGGCTTCGCGGGGCGTGGGGCGGTGGCCGGATCCGGCGGGGCCGGTGGGGTGTGCGGGCGGTGTCGGGAGGGGAGTGACGAGCGTGTTCGTACGCGCATACTGACAATGCGTCAGGAGAATTCACCCACCGCAGTGAGCAAACGTGCGCCGGGAGTTCGCCGCTCTTGTCCGGTCCATTCACACCGTGCTTGGATTCGTTTCAGACAATTGTACTGATCGTCACTAGGCGGGGGAGGCGGACAGGTGCGTTCACGTTCGACCGGCGGTGTTCTGCTCGCGGGGGTGGGCGCGGCGGCCGTCCTCTCGGTTTCGGGGGCGGCCCCGGCGACGGCGGAGCCGACGCCGAGCACCTCGCCGTCCGACACGACGCCGTCGCCGTCCGACACCCCCACGCCGACGCCCATGCCGACGACGCCGACCGGCCCACCCCCACCCCGACGCCC
>NZ_MKJY01000178.1 GCF_001942465.1 Actinomadura sp. CNU-125 | reverse complement strand
CTCCCCCTCGGCGCTGGGCTCCACGCCCGGCACCGGGTGACTCCACCGCCCCCGGGGCGGCGACTCCGCGACGCCGCGCGGCGACGGGCAGCCGACGCCCGCACCCCGGCGGCGACGGCCAGACCACGCCCGCCGGCGACAACGTCGCGTACGCCCGGCACCACGCCCGAAGGCGACGGCCCGTCCACGACCGGCCGCGACACGCCCGCCGACCCGTCCAGCACCGACCGGACGCCCCCGGGCGGCGGAGACGACGGCCGCACCCCGCTCGGCAACGAGGGCCAGCCCTCCGGCGACGGCCAGCCGACCCCGAGCGGGCAGCCGACCTCCGACGGACCCGCGAACCCGACCGGCCAGGCGACCTCGACGGGCAGCCCGCTCCGAACGGCCAGACGCCCGGCGACGGGCAGACAACGCCCAATGGCCAGCCGACCGCGGACGGGCAGACGCCCGGCGACGGCCAGCCGACACCCGGCGGCCAGCCGACCTCCGACGGGCAAACGCCCGGCGACGGACAGCCGACCACCCGGCGGCCAGCCGACCTCCGATGGGCAAACGCCCGGCGACGGCCAGGCGACCCCCGACGGGGGCCAGCCGAGCGCGGGTGGCCAGACGCCCGGCGACGGACAGCCGACCTCCGACGGGGAGCCGACCTCCGACGGGGAGCCGTCCTCCGACGGGGAGACGCCGACGAACGTCGCGTCCTCCGACGGCTCGTCGCCCGCCGACGTCCCGGACGCGATGGCGCGGCCCGACAGCAGCGACTCGTCCAACGACAACACGGCCTTCGTCGCGCCCATACCGATGGCGCGTTCGGCGGCGCGGCGGGCACCGCCGGTCCCACCCGCGGCGGCGGTTCCCGTCCGCCGTCGGCTCCACCGAGGCCCGGCGCGAGCTCGCCGTCGCCGCGGCCGGAGCCCCGGCCGTCCACGCCACCGCGCAGCGACGTCCCGTCCGGCGACACCTACCGTCCGGCACCGCCGCCCGGCCCGTTCAGCGACGGGGCCTCGGACACGCCCCGCCCGCCGGTCCTCGACGACCAGGGCACGGTGCGCGGCGAGACGCCCGCCCCGCCGCCGCCGGACACCGGCGACTCGGAGGCGCAGCCCGACGCGCACCCGAAGAAGAGCGAAGACGGCGGCTCCGACAGCACCGAAGGCACCGACAGCAACAGCGGCACCGACGGCACCGACGGCACGAGCGGCGACGGCACCACCCCGGACACCACGGCGCAGGATCTCGCGGACGCCGAACAGGAAACCCGCGACATCCTGTCCCAGTTCGGGAACGACGCCCCGACGGTCGACTTCTCGTCCGCGCCGATCGACCCTGCCGCGGTCCGCGAGTTCAACAACGCCATCCAGCAACTCGCGGCCGACTACCCGAGCACGATGCAGGGGCTCACCCACATCGGCTCGCAGGACTTCTCGCAGACGCTCCCGCCGGGCGACGAGGACGTCCTCGCCTACGCCTACCCGGACGGCCCGAACCGCGGCATCTACGTCGGCGACCAGGCGTTCGCCGACAACCAGGCGCGTGCCGACGACGGCGCCGACGAGGAGGCGTCGGGCTTCACCGTCCCCGGCGGCGGTTCGAGCGAAGGCGTGTTCACCCACGAGTTCGGCCACCAGCTCGGCGAGCAGCTCCTGAACAACCCGCAGGCGCTCGCCGACCTGAACCAGGCGGTGGCGAACGCCCTCGGCATTCCGTCGTACGACGCCACGCAGCCCCACACGCCCGACACGGCGCAGCGGGTGGAGGACGGCCTCTCCGGCTACGGCTCCGGGGACCCGCACGAGATGATGGCGGAGGCGTTCACCGAGTACCGGCTCGCCCCGAACCCGCGTCCGCTGGCCCAGGCCATCGGCCAGGTCATGGACTCCCACCTCGGCGCGAACTCCCAGGGCAACGGCAACGGCAACGCGTCCCCGTCCGGGACGACCAACACCCCGGCCACCGGAACCCCCGACACCACCGGCACGTCCGGAACCGGCACGCGACCGGGTCCAACACTCCGAGCACCGGAACGCCGGACGGCACCACGGGCACCACCGGCACCGGAACGCCGGACGGCACCACCGGTACGAACACGCCCGGGAACGATCCGTCCGGCGGCGGCGACCCTGGGGACTCGTCCGCTCCGCATCCGCGCGACGGCGAGTCCACGCCGCCCGACACCGGCACGCCGCCCCGTTCGGACACCGACCCCGGCACCACCTCCGAGAACCGCGCCGAGCCCGCGCCCGCGCGGCCGGAGCCGGGCGACGGGCAGCGCACCGAGGCGCCGGGGCCCTTCGACGGCGGCGGCACCATCCGTGAGGAGGGCTCCCCGCGGACGGACGCCGAGGGCGACTCCTCCACGCGTCCCGGCGACGACACGAACCCGCCCGGCACCACCCGGGACGAGGCGACGACGACGCCGCGGGACAACGACGCCGAACCGCCGTCGTCCCCCACGCGCGACGAAACACCCGAAACAACCCCAGGCGACGACCGGGGCGACTCCCAGCCCGACCCCCGCCACAACCGCACGAGCGACTCCGACGCCGACCCGTCCCGGACGGACGACACCGACGGGACGACGCCCCGCCGTGACGTCCCCGAGGGGCTGCCGGACAGCCTCCACGACGCCTGGCACAACAGCGACGAGACCCCCGCGGGCCGGTCGCTCTACGGGCCGGACGAGCCGTTCATGCGCGACACCGCGCGCGGCGTGCGTCCCGACCCCGACGGACGGTTCGTGCTCGACGCGAACGGCGACCGCGACGGGCTGTACTCGGGCGACCGGCGGCTCAGCCCGTCCGACGTCGCCGACCTGGTGCGAAGCGACCCGAACTGGAACGGCCGGGACGTCGTCCTGCTCGCCAACCAGACGGGCGACGGGACCTTCGCCACCGAGCTCGCGCAGCAGCTCGGCGTCCGGGTCATCGCGCCCAGGGGCGCCGTCGACATCGACGCGCTGGGCAACCCGGAGGCGAGCGGCTGGACCGCGGCCGACCGGGACGGCAGCCCCCTGGAGGCCGGGACACAGCGCTTCACCTCGAACGACGCGGGAGCGCAGTACGGCGAGAACCGGCTCGCGCACGTCTACGCCAACCTCCCGCCCCACCTGCAGAACGCGCTGTTCCAGTACACGGTTCAGTCGATGCCGAACGCGTTCCTGCGTCCCAACGCGCCCGACCTCGGGGCGTACCTGAACTCGCTCGCGGCGGACAGGCCGGTATCGGACGCGCTGTGGTCCCTCAGCCGGCAGCTCGAACCGACGGTCGCCGACGTCTTCCGGATGAGCAACGAGTTCCAGCTCGACCCGCATCAGCGGGCCGTGGTCGATTACGTTCTCGGCTCGCCCGATCCGGTCGGCACCTTCAACAACCTGATGAGCACGGACCCGGCGAACGCGGCGATGCTGCGCGACCTGTCGACCTACCTCAGGCCGACCGAGGCCGACCTCCGGCGCATCCAGGCCGGGTTCCCCCTGGACCCGAACCAGCGTGCCCTGGTCGACTCGCTCCTCTCCGACGGCAACCCGGAAGCCCTCATCGGCCGGGTCGTCGGCAACGGCGGCTACCACCAGTTCCTGGAGGGGTACTTCGGCGAGACGCCCAGTGTCGACGCCTTCAACAGGCGCATGGGCGAACTCGACCAGGCCCTGGACCAGCCGCTGCCCGAGCCCGTCCAGACCGAACGCGGACTCCACGACGTCAGCTTCATGACGGCCGCCGACGGGAGCCCCCTCGGCGCCCGCGACGCGTCCCAGCTGATCGGGTCGGTCCAGCACGAGCACGCGTTCATGTCGACGTCCCTCGGCCGGGACCCGGCCGTCGTCGACAACAACCCGTTCCCCATCCGCATCCACATCGACCTGCCCGAAGGGGCCCGCGGTGTCTGGATGGGGGAGCAGAGCGCGTACAGCGACCAGCGTGAGCTGGTCCTGCCGCGCAACACCCGCTACGAGATCACGCACGTCGACACCAACGCCCGGGACGCCGACGGCAACCCCATCACCGAGATCCGGGCCACGGTGCTTCTCGAGGGCCCGCACGAATCGCCGACGGCGACCCGGGCGCGGACGCCGACGTCGCCGCCGCGCGCCGACCGCCTGGGCCCGCCCGACAGCGGGACCACGCCCCCGTCCACGCCGCCGCCCGGCTCCGGCGGTCCGCTGCCGCGCCGGGCCATGCCCGACGACGGGGCGATGCCGCGGTCCACCGCGGACGGCACGCCCGCCGACACCGCACCCGCCCGTCCGGACACCACGCCCGCACGTCCCGACGCCACGCCCGGGGACGACGGTGCGGCGACGCGCCCGTCCGACGGCGAGCCGGGCCCCGACCGGAGCGACTCCGACGGGACGCCCCGCGCTCGACGGCGACACGGGCGAGACGCCCCCGCCCGGCCTCCCCGACGACCTGCACGACGTCTACCGCGGCAGCCAGGAGACCCCCGCGGGCCGCTCCTTCTACGCGCCCGGCGACGACGCGATGCGCGACCTCGCGAGCCGCGTCCCCGCCGACCCGCACCGGTTCGTCGTCGACGGGCACGGCGACGCCGACGGCATGCGCGTCGCGACCGGCGGCTGAACGCCGACGAGGTCGCCGACCTGATCCGCAACGACCCGAACTGGGACGGCCGCGAGGTCATGCTGATCTCGTGCGAGACGGGCGACGGCGACTTCGCCACGCAGCTCGCGCAGCGGCTCGGCGTCCCCGTCACCGCCCCGAACGGGCTGGCCTGGTCGAACGACGACGGCAGCGTCTACGCGTCGTCCGGTCACCGCGACGCCGACGGCCGCCTGCGTCCCGACCAGCCGCCGAACGGCGGATGGAACACGTACCGTCCGAACGGCGACGTCACCCCGTCGGGCCGCGACGGCTTCGCCCCCGGCCACCCGGTGGCCGGCTCGGACGGCTCGTCCGCCCGCGGCGACGACGGCGCGGCCAGCCGCGGAACGCCGTCGCAGCACACGTGGGACCCGCCAGGGGTACCCCGCGACGACAGCGGCGCCAGCGACCGTCAGCTCCGTCCCGACCAGCGCGCCGTCGACCAGACCTTCCCCAGACAGGAAGCCCGCTACCGCATCACGACGCTGGACCAGAACGGCCAAACGGTCGTCCGCTCCATCGTCTACACGAACGCGGACGGCCAGGTCACCCACATCACCAACCCGCAGGCCGAGAACGTTCCCGGGGCGCTCGCCGACCCCAACGAGAACATCGACCTGACCCGGCCGCAGCCGGGCGTCGTCCACCAGATCGACTTCGGCCGCGGGGACCCGCACGTCTTCGTCGGCGGCGACGAGGGGCGGTCGCCCGCCGCGGCACCGTTCGACCCGCCCACGCACGTCCCAGGGACCGACCAGCCGCTTCCGACCATGAACGTCCGCGACTACGACGTTCATCGCGACGGGCCGTTCAGCGACCGCACGACGCTTCCCGGTAGCGACGAGCCCCTACCGCGGAACACCCGCATCGTCGTCCGGCACGGCGACGAAGTGCACGGCATCTTCTATACGAACAACGACGGCCAGATCGAATGGGTCCGGACGTGGTACGGCGACGAAAACGGCGTCGGAAGCCTCAACCCGGAACTCGGCACCCACTGGACGGCCAATGCGGGCCGAGAGGTCCCCATTCCCAACGCCAGGTACATGGTGGAGCCGCGTTCGCAGTTCGTGGACATCGGCGATGACGACATCGACCCGGTGCCTTCGGTCCGCCGAGGCGAAATGGACCCGGGGGAAGTCGCCCCGGGCACATTCCTGTACCACACCGATAGCAACGGGCAGGCCCACCTTGCCACCGGAGTGCCCGAATACGACTCCGACCAGTCGAGGTATGGCACGGCGCAGTCCGCGGTCGGCCGGATCGGGCGGGAGGAGTACGCGAACGGACGCTTCGACGGCGGCCACATCTTCGGGCACGCCGCGCAAGGCCCCCGAGAGCGTCTGAACTACTTCCCGCAATGGCGTCCCGAGAACCAGGGCAAGAACGCCTTCGACGTCACCCGCCCCGCCAGTTGGTACCAGCTGGAGCGGGATCTCCAGACGCTGCACGAAGACACCGCGAACGACATAAGCATCGAGCGCTTCGACTTCTTCGCGGAGCCGAACCTTCCCGGGCGAACCCCTCAGGTCGTCCATGCCCGCTGGGTCCAGGCGGAAATCGTCGGGGGGCAAGTGGTGCGCACCGTGCACTACAGGTCCTTCTTCAATCTCCCGCCGAACGACCGGGGCACAAACCCGACTCCGGCGCCAACCGGCGATTCGCCGCTATGGCCGCACAACCGCAACGGGTTCGGCAACGCGACCGGACCGGCGAACTACACGTCCCCTGTCGGGCCGGCGCACGTAGCGGACACCGGCGGGACCACATCGAACTCCGCCGACGGGACCGACGGGCCGCGCTTCCGGAGGGGCCGCCCGGCGGGCGACGCGGCTTCCCTCGGCGACGGCGCGGTCGCCAGGTCCACGCCCGGCGAAGCCGCCCCGGACGGCCCCGCCCCGAACCAGCGGACATCGGACGACACGACCCGGCGCGTCCACGAGGACCCACGCATCCGGGAGATGCTCGACCGGGTCGCGGACTCCGATCCGCGTCTCCACTCCGAACTGCAGGCCCGGCTGCGGGACTCCCTCCCGAACCATCCGGACCTCGCCCGCGTCCTCACCGGGGACACGCGGAACGACGCGGACGCCGCCCTCCGGGACGCGCTCCTGGCGGACCCGCAGCGGATGAACGACGTCCTGAGCGACCCCGCGGCCGCCGACGCACTCGAAGCGACGCTCCGCGACGACCGTCCCGAGACGCCCGCCGCGGCCTCCGAACCGCCTCCCGCGAGCCCGCTGGGCCAGGAGCCCGCAAGCCCGCAGGTGCAGGACGACCAGGGCCGACTTCACCCGGACGCCCGCTCTCACTACGGCTGGTACTCCTCCACCGAGCCCGGGACGAGCCCCGCCCCCGAGGCTCCTCAACGGGACGCCGCGTCCGTCCCGGACGGCGGCCAGGCGCACCTTCAGGGCACGACCACCCCAGCGGCACCCGGCCCCGTCGCACGTTCGTCCACGTCAGAGCCCGGCGCGGAGGCCCCACGGACGGCCGATCCCGAACTCATGCGGCGCGTCCACGACAACCCGCAGATTCGGCAGGTCATCGACCAGGCCCGGCAGACCGTCGTCAACGAGCGGGGCGACCGGCTCGGAGACCTCCTCGAAGCCGACCTCCGCGATCGACTGCCGAACCACCCCGAGCTGGCACGGATCGTCGAAGGCGGCGGGCCCCCGCCGCTGACGCCGGTCGAGGAACACCTGCGCACCTCGCTGCTCGCACGTCCGAAGACGCTGAACAGCCTGCTGAACAGCCCAGAGGCCGTCCGCATCCTGGAGGACTCCGTCCGGGAGGTGAACGAGCGGGGCGTCGAGGAGATCGGCCCCGAGGAGTCGGCGCGCCCGGACGCGACGCCGCTCGAAGACTGGCAACTCAAAATCAGCGACAAGGAGACCGGCAAGATCGGCGGCTCGGACTCGCTGCCCCAGCCCGGCTTCGACCACAAGGCGCTCAACGACCTGCTGGCGGATCTCCCTGAAGGTCAGTCTCTTCCCAGAGACACCCCCTTGGTCAACGACTTCCTGGACAACCTCTACGAGGCGGCCGACTCACAAAAGGGGACTTTGCAGAGCATTCTCCAGGAACTCGCGAACCATCCGGACGACGCGAAAATGCGTCCGGGCCGCAAGGACCGGGTCCGCGCCCTGGACAAGATCATTGAGGATTACAACGGAGACGCTTCCGCGCTCAATGACCTGCTCGGCGGCAAGGTGCAGTTCGACAACGTCGCCGATCTCTACCGGGCGCTGGCACGGGTCCGTGAAGTCACCGGCCGCCATGGCGTCGAGGTCGTGTCCATCAAGGACCGGTTGCGCAAACCGCAGCTGAGCGGCTACCGCGATATCCGCATGACCGTGAAGATGCCGAACGGTCACATCGGCGAACTGCGCCTGCATCTGAAGTCGGTCGACGATGTCGCCTCCTACGAGCATTCGCTGTACGAGGTTTCACGCGACCTGCCGAACGTCGCCAAGGACCTGGCCAAGCTGGGAGAACGAGACGCCAGGCTCACTCCGGAGGAAGCCGCCCTCCAAAAGGTCATCAACGAGCGTCTGAAGGTTCTCTTCCAGGACGCCGTGGACCGGGCCCTGCCACCTGAACTCCGTTCCACGAGCCAGGACGGGCCGGAGCATCGCGATGGTTCGGCGGACCCGCAGCGGCCGGAGGACGGCGAGCACGGTCCGTCCCGGGACGGAGACGAGCACCCGCCCCGGCACGACGACACCGACATTCCGCCGAACCTGCCGCCGCATCTCCACGACGTCTTCCGCGACAGCGACGCCACGCCCGCCGGCCGGTCGTTCCACGACCCGGCCGACCCCGCGCTCCGCGACCTCGCCCGACGCGTCCCCGCCGACCCGCAGCGGTTCATCGTGGACGGGCACGGCAACGCCGACGGGCTGCGGCTCGCGGACGGACGTCGCCTCGGCGTCGACGACCTGGCGGACCTCATCCGCAACGACCCGAACTGGGACGGTCGCGAGGTCCTCCTCCTGTCCTGCCGCACGGGCGACGGCGACTTCGCCGCGCAGCTCGCCCAGCGCCTCGGAGTCCCGGTGCTGGCACCGAACGGGCTGGCCTGGTCGGACTCGCACGGCAACGTCTTCGCCTCCTCGTCCGTGGAGGGCCCCGACGGCCGTCTGCGCCCCGTCATCCCACCGGACGGCACGTGGAGCACCCACCACCCGGACGCACCCGCACCCCGGCGGGCAGGGACGGCTCGCCGCCCGGCCACCCGCACACCGCCGACGGCCCGACCGCCGACGACGCCGCGGATCGCGGCCTCATCGACAGCCTGAAGGGCATGTTCGGCGGCGGCGACAGCGAACCTCCGCCGCCCGTTCACGCCTCCGTCGACCAGCCGGACTTCGTCGACCCCGACAAGATCCGCCCACCCGACCAGTACGGCACTCCGCTGACCCGGCCTGACGGAAGCCGGATTCCCCTGTTCGACGGCGACCCGACTCGGGAACAGACCCAGCAGGGCGCGATCGGCGACTGCTGGCTGATCTCGACCTTGGGCGCCATCGCCGGGCACATGCCCGAGGCGATCGTGAACTCAGTACGGGAAACCGAGGACGGGAACTACGAGGTACGCCTGAATGCGGTCGAAAGGTCGAAGAAGAGCGCGAGCTGGGTGCTCACGGGCGGCGAAATAGTCGTGACCGTCACGCCGGATCTCCCCGTCTACAGCGACAACCCCGAAGCAGCGGCCTTCGCCGACGTATCGAGGACGGGAGTCGCGTGGACGGCGATCCTGGAGAAGGCCTTCGCCGGCCTGGACCAAACCTGGACGCAAGAGCGCAAAGACCGCTGGCTTGAGTTCCGCGGCATCAATGACCAAGCGGCCCCGCCGGAAGGCTACGTCAGGCTGAACGGCGGGAAGGTCATGGACAAGACCGAGATTCTCACTCAGCTAACCGGCCTGCCAGCTAGAAGCGACTCCATTGCCACGGAACGCGACCCGCTGACGGGCAAACCGGCCGATCGGCAGGTTATCGAGGAGTTCAGGCGACTTCTTGACGAGAACAAGCCGATCCTGGTCGGCTCCAAGTTCCCGCTGAAGGACGAACCGGGTCTCACACATCACGTGGAAGCCGGCCACGCCTACGAGGTCGTCAGAGTCGATGAGCGGGGACAGATCCATATCCGCAACCCGCACAACGCCAACCATCCGCTCCCGATGAGCATAAAAGAATACCGGCGGAATTTCTCCACCAACTACGTTACCTTGGAATAATCCATGGCCGTCCATAATGTCGTGCTGCAGCGGAATATGCAGAGGCAGACCGAGTACGCAAGATTCATGGCTCCTCATGCCCGCGACACCGGGGATCCGCGGGGGCCGGAGGTAACGCTGGTCACCGTCGTCAACGGGGACGAGAACCGCCATGTCCTCCATCGGGGCGACAGGTTCTCCGTGGGGGAAGAGACATGGCAGGTCGACCGTGCGGAACTGATCGGTGATACCGACTGGGCGGTCTATCTCAATCGAGTCGCCTGACTTCCAGCGAACTTGCGATAGCCCGTCTTCGGCCACGGGAGGACGGGCGCAGCTCATGTTGTGGACGGCAACGGCCCGACGCTGAGACGAGTCCCCGTCGACCGTCCAGGGCCCCGCCCCTTCTATCCTTGACGTGAGGAAGTCGTGGCTGACAGAGAGTTGGGGTTTGAGATGGCAAGGTCCTCCTACCCGCAGTATTGGGTGTACGAGAAGCGACCGGTCGTCCTCCTCGTTCCGCCGGGCGGAGGTATGGACTGCCTCGCGGTCAACCCACGGACCGGTGCCTTCGTCCGTGAGATGCGGTACATCGCCGAGATCAACTTCAACCACGACGCCGACTTCGACGAGGTCTCGTTCGAGGAGTTCATCACCGCGGTCGAGAGATACCGGGCGCAATGGGGTCTCGGTGAGGGCACCGTCAAGGTGCTCTACGAAACGATGTACGGCATCGAAGAAAACGCGCGCGCGCAGTCCCGTCGGCCCTCACCCGAGGAAAAGGCCCTCCTCGCCTCGTTGAGCAAGCGGACGCATCCGATGTTCGAGGAGCATCTGCGCGAACAGGGCCTCACCGGCACGCCGCAGCCCAACCCCGCTCCCCTGCGCATCGCCCGCCTCTTCGACTCCCTCGACGCCTC
>NZ_MKJY01000177.1 GCF_001942465.1 Actinomadura sp. CNU-125 | reverse complement strand
GCGCGCCCGGCTTCGGCGTCCTGCGCGGCCTCGATGACGAGGTCGCAGTCGGCGAGGCGTCCGCGGCGTCCGGACCTGCACGTCGGCGCGGGCGGCGAGCGCGGCGAGGGCGTCGGCGAGCGGGCCGGTGCCGAGGACGCCGACGACGGGCGCGGCGCCGCGGGCGCGTCCCGGCGGGTTCGGCGGCGGCGCCGTGGTCGTAGAAGCCGCGCCGGTCTTGCGGCCGAGCAGCCCGGCGGTGACGAGTTCGCGCAGCAGCGGCGACGGGGCGTGGCGGCGGTCGCGGGACTCGGCGTACACGGCTTCGAGCACTTCGAGGCAGGTGTCGAGGCCGATGAGGTCCATGAGCGTGAACGGGCCCATCGGCAGCCCGGCGCCCGCCTTCATCGCGGTGTCGATGTCGTCGCGGGTGGCGTGCCCGGATTCGAGCATCCCCGCCGCCTGGTTCAGGTAGCCGAACAGGAGGCGGTTGGCGACGAACCCGGCGCGGTCGCCGATCGTGACGGGCGTCTTGCCGAGGTCGGCGACGAGCGCCGCGACGCGTTCGACGGCCGCGGGCTCGGTCCGGACCGTCCGGATGACCTCGACCAGCTTCATGACCGGCGCGGGGTTGAAGAAGTGCACGCCGACGATCTTGTCGGGGCGTCCGGTGGTGACGGCGATGTCGGTGACCGACAGGGACGAGGTGTTGGTGGCGAGGACGGCGTCGGCGCGGCAGACGCGGTCGAGTTCGGCGAACACCTTGCGCTTGAGGTCGAGCCGTTCGGGGACGGCCTCGACGACGAGGTCGCAGTCGCCGAGGTCGGCGAAGTCGGTGGACAGGGTGATCCGGTCGAGGATCTCGCGCTGCCCGTCGGCGGTGAGCCGGCCGCGCTTGACGGCGCGTCCGGTCGAGGACTCCAGGTGCCCGCGCCCGCGCTCCAGCGCGTCCGCGTTGATCTCGATGCCGACGACCGCGAGGCCGCCGCGCGCCAGCACCTCGGCGATGCCCGCGCCCATGGTGCCCAGTCCGACGACCCCGACCTTGCTGAACGACCCGCTCGTCCCACTCGTCATGGTTCGCAGTCTGGCAGAACGCTCCGGTGGGGCCGATGCCGGGTACGACCGGGACGTGCGCTTCGGAATCTTCCTCCTCGCCGCCCGTTTCCCCGGGCAGGACGACGCCGCCGCCTTGGCCCGCACGGTGGAGGCGGCCGTCGCCGCCGAACGGGCCGGGTTCGACGACGTGTGGCTCGCCGAACACCATTTCATGTCGTACGGGGTCGTACCGTCCGCGACGGTCATGGCCGGGCATCTGCTGGGCGTGACCCGCCGCGTCCACGTGGGGACGGCCGTCAGCGTGCTGTCCACGCAGCATCCGGTCGCGCTGGCCGAGCAGGCGGCGATGCTGTCCCTGGTCTCGGACGGGCGGTTCCGCCTCGGCGTCGGACGCGGCGGGCCGTGGCGCGACCTCGAAGTGTTCGGCACCGGGCTCCCCCGCTACGAGCACGGCTTCGCCGAATCCGTCGACCTTCTCTTGGAGTGGCTCCGCTCCGACCGGGTGTCGTGGACGGGCGAGCAGTTCGACTTCCGCGAAGTGCCGGTCGTCCGCGCGCGCTTGCACCGCCTCCGGTCGCGGTGGCCTGCACGTCACGCGAGACCGAGCGGCTGGCGTCGTCCCGTGGTCTGCCGATGCTGCTGGGGATGCACGTCGACGACGAGGAGAAGGCCGCGGCGGTCGAACGGTACGGCGTCCCGGGCGTCCCGCACATCTCCACGCATCTCGCACAGGTCGCCGATTCGCGGGACGAAGCCGTCGACACACTCCTCGAACGGATGCCCCCGTGGCTCGGGCCCGGTCTGGACGGGTACGTCCCGGTGGACGATCGTCCGCGCCCGTCCCGCGACCCCGTCGGGTACACGCGCCGGATGTGCGACCTGCACCCGGTCGGTTCCCCGGACGACTGCGCGTCCGCGCTCGCCGCCACGGCGGAACGCACCGGCATCGAGCACTTCATCCTGCTCGTGGAGGCCGCCGGTTCCCGCCGCGCCACCCTCGACAACATCGCCCGCCTGGGCGCCGAGGTCCTCCCCCGCCTCCGCTGACGGCGCGGCCCCGCGCCCGGCGTCGGCCGGAGCGCGGGGCCGCCGTGTCGCGGGGGTCAGCAGTCGCGCAGTTCGGGCGACTGGTTGAGGATCTGCTCGCGGGCGGTGACGAACTTGTCGTAGGCCGCGTCGTTCCCGGTCGGGAACACCGCGACGCGGTGGCAGTTCTGGAAGGCGAGCTTCACGCCGAAGTAGCGCTCCAGGGTGCCGCGCATGGCGTCGCTGGCGAGGACGCGCAGGAGCTGCCCGCGCGCCTGCTCGTCCGGCGGCGGCGTCAGGTTGTCGGCGAAGTCGCCGCCGTCGACCTGCAGCCGCGCCACCAGGCCGCCGATCATCTCCCACGCGTACGGGAGCGACGTTCTGATGCATTCGACGAAGGCGGCGTCGTCGACCTCGCCGCGCTGGGCCGTCTCGAGGAGTTCCGGGGTCACGTCAAGGGACATTCTGGGGTCCTTCCGCAGACGGATGACACCGATCACCGGCGACGCTAATCACGCCTTCCGGCAAATTCCAGGCTTGACAGCCGCACTTACTTACGCGTCCCGGGGGGTCGCGGGGCGCGGGCGGCGGATCCGGCCGGGGACCGGCATCCGGTCCGCCCAGTACTCGCGGGCCCGGCGCGCCCTCCGTCCGGCGCGCGCGGCCTCGCCCTCGCTCCGCATGTCCCGCGCCCGCTCCCGCATGAGCGCGTACATGATGTCGTTGTGGTACACGACGTTCCTTCCGTCCGCCGGGCCGCGTGTCCGGCCCGACATCCAAAAGGTTCGTCCTAAGGCGCCCGCCCCCACATCGGCACGACTCCCTAGTTCCGGCGGACCGGACGCCTTAGCCGTGCGCCGCACGCCTCAGACCCGCGCCGGTTCGGATTCGGGTTCGGGTTCCCTCTCGGTGCCCTCCAGGTCGACGTGCGGGACGATCCGGTCGAGCGGCCGCGGGAACCACCAGGCGGCGCGGCCGAGCAGCGCCATGACGGCGGGGACGAGCGCCATCCGGACGACGAACGCGTCGACCGCGACGCCGACGGCGAGCGCGAACCCCATCGACTGGACGATCGGGTCGGGCGAGGCGACGAACCCGCCGAACACCGCGATCATGATGAGCGCGGCGGCCGTCACGACGCGGGCGCCGTCGGCGAAGCCCGAGACGACGGCCGTCCGGGCGTCCGCGCCCGCCGCGTGGACCTCGCGCATCCGCGACACGAGGAACACCTGGTAGTCCATCGCGAGCCCGAACAGCACGGCGATCAGCAGGATCGGCAGGAAGCTCGCGACCGGCCCGACCTTGTTGACCGGGACGGCGTCCGCGAGCCACCCCCACTGGTACACGGCGACGACGGCGCCGAGGGACGCCGCGACGCTGAGCAGGAACCCGGCGACGGCCTTGACCGGGACGAGCACCGACCGGAACGCGAGCGCGAGCAGCGCCAGCGAGATCACCGTGATCACCGCGAGGAAGGGCGGCAGCGCGTCCCGCAGCTTCTGCGAGACGTCGATGTTCGCGGCGGTCGTGCCGGTGACGGCGACGCCCGGTTCGGCGCGCATCGCCTCGACGAGGTCCGCGGTGGCCGCGGAGTCGGGGCCGTGCTCGGGGACGACGGTGACGGCGGTCGTCCGGCCGTCCGGCGAGGTGCCGGGCGGCAGGACGGCGGCGACGTCCGGCAGCGCGGACAGGTGCGCGACCGCCCGCTCCGCCGCGGCGGGGCCGCCGTCCACGACGGCGATCAGCGGACCGTTGAAGCCGGGCCCGAACCCCTCGGCGGTCAGGTCGGCGGCCTGGCGGGCGGTGGCGTCCTCCGGGTAGGACCCGGCGCCGGCAGGCCGAGCCGCAGGTCGAGGGCGGGCACCGCCATGATCCCGACGAGGGCGAGGCCGGCGAGCAGGACGGGCACGGGCCGCCGCACGACGAGCCGCGCCCAGCGCAGCGCCGAACCCCGCGGCCCCGTCCCGGGCGCCCCCGCGCAGCCCGGGGACGCGAACCGGGCGACGGCGCGGCCCGCGAAGCCGAGCAGCGCGGGCAGCAGGGTGAGCGCGGCGAGCACCGCGACGATCACCACACCGGCCGCCGACAGGCCCATGACCGTGAGGAACGGGACGTTCGCGACGGCGAGCCCGGCGAGCGCGACCACGACCGTGGCGCCCGCGAACACGACGGCGCCGCCCGCGGTGCCGGTCGCGCGCGCGGCGGCGTCCTCGGGGTCGAGCCCGGCGGCGAGGTACTGCCGGTGCCGCGACAGCACGAACAGCGCGTAGTCGATCCCGACGGCCAACCCGATCATGAGCGCGAGCACCGGCGCGGTCGAGATGATCTCCAGCGGGCCGGTCAGCGCGTACAGCCCGGCCATCCCGACGCCGACGCCCGCGAGCGCGCTGAGCAGCGGCAGCCCGGCGGCGACCAGCGACCCGAACGTGATCAGCAGCACGACGACCGCGACGCCGACGCCCACGATCTCGCCCGCCCCGCCGACCTCGACGTCCGGCATGAAGGCGTCCCCGCCGTACTCGGCCCGCAGCCCGGGGCCCGCCGCCGCCGCGTTCGCGCGTCCCGCACCGCCTCGCGCGGCGCCTCCCCCAGCGCGTCGTTGCGCCGGTCGAACACGACCTGGACGAGCGCGATGCGCCCGTCCGGCGAGACGGCCCTGGCCGCGAACGGGTCGACGGTCTCCGCGACGCCCGGCACCCCCGCGACCTCCCGCACGACCGACGGACGTCGCCCGCGCCGAGCCGTTCGCCGTGCGGCGCCGCGAGCACGATCCGTCCGGACGCGTTGGCGTACTCGGGCAGCGTCCCGGCGATGCGGTCGAGGGTCTCCTGCGCCTCGGTGCCGGGGACCCGGTACTCCTCGCCGACCGTCCCCGAGTACGCGGCGGCCGCGCCGCCGAGCGCGGCGAGCAGCGCCAGCCAGCACGCGAGCACCGCGACGCGCCGCCGGTAGGCGAGGCGTCCCAGCCGGTGCAGCAGGTTCGTCATGCGGTCGTCCCCCTCGAACGTCGAAGTCCCGCCGTCGACTGTACGTACGACTGAGTCGTTTGAACAAGTCGGTCGACAAGGTGAAGGCCGTCACGTCCCGCCGAACCTCGGTAACCTTGGGTGCCATGGCGCACGTCCCCGCCGCCGAGCGGCGTCCACAGCTCGTCGAGGCGGCCATCGACCTGATGGCGCGCAAGGGCGTCGAGGCCGGCAGCACCCGGGCCATCGCCGCCGAACTGGGCGTCGCGCAGGCGACCGTCCACTACACGTTCGGCACCAAGCGCGACCTGTACGGCGCGGTCGTCGAGCGGCTCGCCGGGGAGATGATCGACCGGGTCTGCGCCGCCGCGCCCGCCGAGGCCGCGCCCGGCGCGGAGGGCTTCGCGGCGTCCGTCCGGATCATGGCGCGGGCGCTGTGGGACACCTACGCCGAGCGCCCCGGACGGTTCCGCGTGTTCGACGAGCTGACCGCCATCGGCTCGCGCGATCCCGACATCCGCGAGAGCCTGCACGAGCACCAGCTCGCCATAGAGCGGACCGCCGCCGAGCTGGTCACCGGCCTGGCCGCCGAGACCGGCGTCGTCCTGGCCACCGACGCCGGGACGCTCGGCCGCCTCTTCCTGGGGGGCTTCGACGGCCTGGTCGCCCGGCACCTCGTCTGCGACGACGGCACGCACGGCGCCGACCTCGACCGGCTGATCTCCGCGATCGTCCACCTCGCCGTCCACGGCTGAACCGGACCCCGCACCCTCTTGACGGCATGCCGCGCGCGTCGTACTTTCCAAGTAGGTTAATTAACCGGAAGGAAAAATGAGCAGCGACACCGACCGGCTCAGCGCCACCTTCGCCGCGCTGGCGGACCCGACCAGGCGCGCCATCCTGGCGCGGCTGTCGCACGGCGAGGCCACCGTCGGCGAGCTGGCCGAACCGTTCGAGCTGAGCCTCCCGGCCGTCTCCAAGCACCTGCGGGTGCTGCAGCGGGCCGGGCTGGTGGAGCAGGGACGGCAGGCGCAGTGGCGCCCGTGCCGGCTGCGGCCGGAGCCGCTCCGCGAGGTCGCCGAGTGGATGGCGCAATACCGGCGGTTCCTCGGCGAAAGCTTCGACCGCCTGGACGACTACCTGCGGACTCTGCAGGAAGACCCAACGAATACGACACCACGGCAGCAGGACGAGGAGGACCGACCATGACACGACAAGAGCTGGGCGACGCGTCCACGAGCATCATCGCCGAGGGCGCCGACCTCACCATGGAGCGGGTGTTCGACGCGCCCCGCGAGCTGGTCTGGACGGCCATGACCACGGCCGAGCACGTCCACAACTGGTGGGGGCCGCACGGCAACTTCGCGAACGTCGAACTGATGGACGTCCGTCCCGGCGGGAAATGGCGGATCACGCCCGGCGGCGACGGCCGCGGCGTCGCCTTCGCGGGCGAGTTCCTTGAGGTCGCCGCACCGGAACGGCTCGTCCGGACGTCCGCGCCCGAGACGGGCGACGGCGGCGGGCCGCCCGCGATCGAGACGATCACGCTCGCCGACCTCGGCGGCCGCACCAAGATGACCTACCACGCGCGCTTCCCGTCCGAGGAGGTCATCGCCTTCGCGCTGGAGCAGGGCATGACGAAGGGCGTCCTCGAACAGTTCGACCGGCTCGCCGACCTGCTGCCGGCGCTCGCCTGACGCGGACGCGCGCGTCCCGATCGGCCGCCGGGGCACCGTCCGTCGCCGTTCGTGACGTCCGCGCCCGCCCGCCGCACTAAGGTTGGGCAGGTGCGTCTCGTCATCGCCCGCTGCAGCGTCGATTACGCCGGCAAGCTCACCGCCCATCTCCCGATGGCCCCCCGCCTGATCCTGATCAAGGCGGACGGCAGCGTGAGCATCCATGCCGACGACCGCGCCTACAAGCCGCTGAACTGGATGAACCCGCCGTGCTCCCTCCGCGAGGAGCCCTACACCGACAACGGCGCCGTCGCGCGCTGGACGGTCACGCACGGCAAGTCGGGCGAGCGGCTGATCCTCACGATCGAGGAGATCCTGCACGACGCGAGCACGAACTCGGGCTCGACCCGGGCCTGCAGAAGGACGGCGTCGAAGCCCACCTGCAGGAACTCCTCGCCGAGCACATCACCACCCTCGGCGACGGCTACACGCTCGTCCGGCGCGAGTTCCCCACCGCGATCGGCCCCGTCGACATCCTCTGCCGGGACGCCGACAGCGCCACGGTCGCCGTCGAGATCAAGCGGCGGGGCGAGATCGACGGCGTCGAGCAGCTCACCCGCTACCTCGAACTCCTCAACCGCGACCCGCACCTCGCGCCCGTCCGCGGGGTGTTCGCGGCGCAGGAGATCAAGCCGCAGGCGCGCGTCCTCGCCACCGACCGCGGCATCCACTGCGTCACCCTCGACTACGACGCCCTCCGCGGCATCGAACACGAGGGCACCCTCTTCTGACGGCCGCGTCCGCCCGGACACCGGAAAGACACCTTCGTTCGCCGGACTGTGCGCCCACGGGCGCGCGGTCGGACGGAGCGAGCGGATGACGGACCGGGTCGACCTGCGCGGCGCGCGGGTCACGGCGATGCCGTCCGGATCGAGCCGTGCGCCGCGTCCGGCGCACGGCTCGTCGCGTCCGGCCATCCCGGTGCGGTGCGGCTGTGGGAACCGGCCTGGAGGCCGGGCGCCCGACGGTGACCGGCCGATCCCGCCGGGGACCGGCCGGCGCGTCCGTCCGGGCGTCAGGAAACGGTGCGGGTGATCGTGATCGGCGAGGTGACCTTGAACTCGCCGGTAAAGGTGACGGTCTCGCCGTCGGCGTCCACACCACCCGGGCAGCCGGTCGAACCGTCCTCGTTGGCGGTTGTATACGGGAGGGCGGTCCCGGTGGTGTACTTCAGGATCTGGGTGTTGTTGTTATAGGTCGCATTGACGTCACCGAATGCGAACTTGCAGTTGTCACCGAAGACCGTGATGCCCCACGGGGAGTACAGGTCTCCTCTGAGAGTGGTCGTGCCCGTGGCGGCGTCGTAATCGGTGGCGACGTACCGGAGACGGCCGTTGCCCAACCCGGGGTAATACCCGACCATGGGGGCGACGCTCCCGTTGGGGCGTGTGCATTCGGTATCGATGGTCGTCTCCGCGTACCCCACGATCGCGGTCGTGCCGGTCCGGGGTCCGTCTGCCATCGGCCCCGATTGTGTGACCGCGGGACAGGTGACCAACGTTTCCCCCGCCTCGTTCTTGATGGTCATCGAACCCGTCGATTCGGCCAGGTAATAGCCGTTGGGGTCGGAGTTGACGACCGTCCAGGTGGTGGTGGCGGCGTGCGCGGGAAGCGCCGTCGCGCCGAGCGCCAGAGGCGCGGCGGCGGTCGCGGCGAGAGCGAGGATCCGAGAGGACAGACGCATGGGGGTGATCGACCTCCTTCTGCCCGCCGAGCGGGCGCCAGTGGAAGATCCACTGGGTGAGCAAGATCAACGTAACTCGAATCCCACGAAGATCAACGACCGCTTTCGGCCACACTTCGAGCGATTTCGAGGCAACCAATAACGGTTTAGTTCTTCCGCTGTCCTATTAACGGTCGGGCCGATACGCGCCGACCAGCCGCAACGGGGCCGCGCAAAGTTTCACCTCTCGTTCACGGGCGCTGCGCTGACAGCTAATGAACATTGGTGTACATATGGCTGGGTGAGGGCCCTCCTACGCACCCCCGGCGTCCGGACGAAGCTGCTGTTCACGCTCCTGGCCGCGCTGCTCTACCGGATCGGGCAGAACGTGCCGAGCCCCGGCGCGGACGTCGCGGCGCTCCGCGACGCCGCCGCCGCGGCCGTCCGCGACGACCCCGTCTACGGACTGCTCGACCTGCTCAGCGGCGGCGGGCTCCTGCACCTTTCGGTCCTCGGCCTCGGCGTGTTCCCGCACGTCGCCGCCGCCGTCACGACGGGCTTCCTCACCCCCGCGATCCCCCGGCTGCGCGCGCTCGCCGCCGAGTCCGGCGGCGCCGCGCGGATCGGACGGTACATCGACGTCCTCGCCGTCGGCCTGGGCGCCGCGATGGGGACGGCCGTCGCGATCGCCGCCCACGAACGCGGCGTCCTGACCGGCCCGGGGCCCGTCGCGGTCGCGGTGTCGATGACGACCGGGACGGCGATCACCGCGTGGCTGATCCGGCTGCTCTCCGCACGCGGCTTCGGCCACGGCGTCGCACTCCTGTTCTTCACGCAGGTCGCCGCCGTCTTCCCCGGCCTCCTGCGGGACGTCCGCGAGACCGACGGCACCGCGACGTTCGCCGCCGCGCTCGCGGCCGTCCTGCTCACGACGCTGTTCGCCGTCGCCGCGCTGATCACCCTCACGCAGGCCGAGCGGCGGGTGCAGATCCAGTACTCGCGCAGGATGATGGGCGCCCGCGCATACGGAGGGCACAAGGTCTACATTCCGGTCCCGCTCCATCGATCCGGGCTCCGCTCGGTGCTCACGGCGCTCGCGCTCCTGCACGTCCCGGCGGTCGCCGCACGCCTGTGGCCCGGGGGCGGACGGCCCGACGGCCTGTGGACCGCGCCCCTGCACGACGACGCACGGTTCCTCCTCGCGCTGTTCGCACTGGCCGCACTCGCGAACGCCGCATCGTCCGCGGGCGCCCTCGACGTCACCGGAACGACGAACCGGCTCGCGCGCGAGGGCGCCTTCGTCCCCGGGATCCGGCCCGGCCGTCCGACGGCCGAATACCTGTCGTACGTCCGGTCGCGCGTCACGTTCGGAACGCCGATCGTCCTCGGTGTGCTCGCCGTCCTGCCGACCGCCGCGCTCGTCCTCGCAGGGGTCGACATGCCGCACCTGGGGACGTGCTTGCTGATCCTCCTCGGAGCCGCACTGGGCCCGGT
Source organism: Actinomadura sp. CNU-125 (assembly GCF_001942465.1). Taxonomy (GTDB): domain Bacteria; phylum Actinomycetota; class Actinomycetes; order Streptosporangiales; family Streptosporangiaceae; genus Spirillospora. The sequence goes on along the minus strand of NZ_MKJY01000177.1, from coordinate 51,439 downwards.
CACCCGAACGGTGAAACAGGCCGTATTCGAACAGAAACTGCACGAGTACGCGCCGTACCTGCCGACGGGGCCCGCACGTTAACGCGTCCCGTCCATTCGTCGAACGATTTCCGCTCCGGTACCGATGCATGAGCCATTCCGCGAGACTTCCCCCCAGCGATTTCACCCCCCGGAGAGGTAACCCAATGCGCGCGATCGCCGCACTTGTGCCCGTCCTCGCACTGACGGCCGCCTGTCAGAGCGGGCCGGACAACGCGCTCTGGCAGATCCAGCCCGGCATGACGGTCTACATCGACGGCTGGGACCAGGACGGCGACGTCGGCGACCGCGCACTCGTCGAACAGAAAACCTCGAAAATGTGGGTCGTCCCACGGGACGCACCGTTCACGTACTCCCCGAGAAACGGCTTCACCGTCGAAGTGAAACTCGACGCCGCCCGCGGATTCGCCGTCACCGACCTGGGCGGCGTACCGGTAGGCCGCGACCACGACCACTGCCTGGAGAGCGGCGAGACCTACGCGTCCATGGACGTCCCGGCGAACACCCTCATATGGGAACCCGACATCAACGAAGGCATGAGCAACGACGACTGCGTCCTCGGCCCCGAACGCGACTGATCGCCCGACCGAACGGGCGCCCGCGAGGGCACGGAACCGCGGCCCGCCGCGCCCTATGCCGCCGCCTGACCGGTCACGGGCGCGGACCGAGGTCGCGGATGGTCCGGGCGAGGGCGCGGACGGCGTCGTTCTCGGCTTCGCGGCGCCAGACGAGGGCGTACGACAGGGGCGGCGTATCCGGCAGGGGCAGCCACCGGATGTGCGGCATGGACCAGTACTTCGTGACGTGGGCGGGAAAGCCGTGGACGATCTCGCCCGTGCTGACCAGGTGAATGATGTCTCGCCGTTGGCGACGACCTGGCTGCGCTCGATGGGGCGGCCCCGCGGGGTCTGGAACGGCAGGTAGCGGTCCTCCCAGTAGTCCGGCATGGCGGGGGCGGTGGCGTGCCGGCGTCCGGCGAGCGCCTCCAGCGGCACCGACGAGCGCGCGGCCAGTTCGTCCTCGGCGGACACCGCGAGCAGCCGCGCATCGGTGAACAGGACCGGGCCCACAGCCAAGTCGGGCTCCTCCACCGGCAGCCACACGATCAGGGCGTCCAGCTCACCGGCGCGGAGCCGCGCGAACGGGTCGGTGAACGGGGCGCGGCGAATCTGCAGCCGCCACTGCGGGTGCCGGGAGCGGAAGGTGTCCCAGAAGGGATGGAGGTCGGCGGTGTTGAACGGCAGCATGCCGACGCGCAGGACGTCGGTGACGCCCCGGGCGGCCAGCCGTGCGCGCTCCAGGCTTTCGTGCAGGCCCGCGTATACGGGCCGGAGGTCGTCGCGGAGCCGGCGGCCCAGCGCGGTCAGGCGGATCTGGCGGCGGTTGGAGCGGTCGAACAGCATCCCGCCCAGGTGGCGCTCCTGCTGCCGGATCGCCTGGCTGACCCGCGCCTGGGACACGTGCAGGCGCGCGGCGGTGCGGCCGAAGTGCAGCTCCTCGGCCAGGGTCAGGAAGATCTCGATGTCACGCAGCTCCACCGGCGTCCCTCTCGGGTCATAACCCGCGCGTTATCAGCACGTGCCCGAAGTTTACGTTGATCGTCTCCTGCGCCCCGACGAAGCTTGGTGATGCCGCCGGCGGCCCTTCAACGCGCCCCCTTCGGGGCCGCATCACCCTGCGAGAGGAACCGACCATGCAAGCACGCATGACCAATCCCGCTTTCGTCCTGTCCGACGGCGTGAAGGGCATCGGCACCATCTTCAAGGCGGTGAACCAGGGCGGCATCTCCCACGAACTGCAGGAGATCGTCGGCCTGCGCGCCAGCCAGATCAACGGCTGCTCGGCGTGCGTGCACGCCCACAACACCAACCTGCTCAAGGCCGGGGAGACCACCGAGCGGATCGCCGCGGTCTCCGCGTGGCGCGAGGCGCCGTTCTTCACCGACGCCGAGCGGGCCGCGCTCGATCTGACCGAGGCGGTCACCCGGCTGGCCGACCGTTCCGGGGACGCCGTGGACGACGAACTGTGGGACCGAGTCGCCGACCACTTCGACGAGAAGCAGATCGCCGCGCTGATCCTGCTGATCGGCGTGACGAACATGTTCAACCGCCTCAACGCGTCCATCAAGGAGCCCGCCGGCGCCTCCTGGAGCTGACACGGGGCGGCACCGGCCCGATACCGCACGGGCCGGTGCCGCTCCCCCTGGCCCAGACCAACGAACCCGGCGTCACCCTGGACGACACGACCCCTTCACGGACGAGCGCGGCGCCCACCGACTCGCCCGGCTCCGCATGACCGCCGCGCAGGAACCACCAGTCCGTCCCGCGCGCCCGCGCCAACTCTCGATGCCCGCCCCGACCGCGCCATCCCCGGCCTTAGATCACAGTGGCCTACCGCTTGAGTTCGTCCAGCAACACCCGGAACGCGGCGGGAGCAAGCACGAGATGCCCGCCCTCCGGCGCCCGGCTGTCACGAACCCCGCCCCCGGAAGGCAGAGCCGCGACTTCCACACACTGTCCCGACGTTCCCTCAGCCGATCGACTGGACTTCCGCCACCGAGTCATTTCCACTGCTCGACCAACTTACGGAAGCAGGCAGGGCTGAGGGTCAGGTGCCCGACGTCCGGCGCCTTGCTGTCACGCAGGCCCACACCGCCGGGGAGCGCCGCCAACTCCACGCACGCGTCACCCTGCGACCCGCTCCGGCTGGACTTCCGCCATCGGGTCATTTGCACTGCCCGATCAATCTGCGGAAGGCCGCAGGGGTGAGGACCAGGCGACCGCCGTCAGGGTCCTTGCTGTCACGCAGGCCCACACCGCCGGGAAGCGCCGCCAACTCCACACACGCGTCGCCCTGAGAGTCGCTCCGACTAGATTTCCGCCACTTGATCAGCTCCATCGGGTGGTCACCTTCCGAATGAACTCGACGGACTCGCTCGGACTCAACGCGTGCGCCTGGATGAACGAAAACGCGCTGACGACATACAAGATATCGGCGGGATCACTGGTGGTCACCCCACCCCGAGCATTGGCCATGTAGACCAACTCCTCTCCCGTTGGCTGAGTCGCCAGGTTGAATGAACCGGCCAGTCCCCAGTAACGCCCGGTCGGTGCGATCTGGAGCACGATGTTCTCCATCTGGGCGACTTCGATGAGACGCTCGCACTGCTCTCGCATGACGGCGGGCCCGCCCACCTCGGTGAAGAGGATGCCTTCACTGAGCACGACACTGACCTTGGGTGGATGCTGCCGCTTCAGGATGGCCTGACGCTTGAGTCGAGATTCGACGGCCTGTTCTGTGTCGAGCAGTGCGCGCATGTAAGCCTCGGTCTGGAACAAGCCGTAAACGGCTGTGAGTTCGAACGCGCGCAGGAGCACGGCGGTGGCCTCGGCCTTGGGGTAGTCGACGAAGAACTTGGGGTACGCCGCCGAGCTCAGGAGGTCGGTCCAGGCGTCCACCAGGGTCGGCGCGCACTTCATGGCCTCGTCCAGCCGCTCCGCGAAGTCCTGGCGGCATCGGGTCGTGCCGAGTTCGACCTGCGCGATGTACGAACGGGTGACGGCGGCCAGTTTGGCCAGCTCGACTCGGGAGAGCTCGCGCTCCTTGCGCAGCCGGGCGACCTCCGCGCCGAAGCCGAGCGTCTGGGGGGTGGGCTTCCTCGTGGCCATGGTGAACCTCCGAACGGACAGCGGATGACACCGCTACTTCTGTGAGCCGTCGCTTTCCTGGTGACGCTACGCACCGAAGTGAATCCTGTGCGTGGAGTCACAAAAATTCGGAGGTGACGGTTTTATGTCCGAACCGGCAACCCGCGTGATCAAGGCGGATCCCGGGGCGATCAAGGAGGCGCGCGACTTCGTCGCGGTGACGTTCGGTGCGTGGCGGCTTGCGGACGACGTCGCGCGGACGGTGATCAGCGAGCTGGCCACGAACGCGGTCCGGCACGGGTCGCGGGCGGGCGACCCCGTGGTCGTCCGCGCCTACCGGCGGGACGACGGGGCGGCCGTGGTGGAGGCGTGGGACGTGTCGGACGCGCTGCCGATCGTCCGCCCGGTGAACTTCGCGGCCGAGTCGGGGCGCGGGCTCCTGCTGATCGAGGCGCTCGTGCGCCGGTGGGGCACCCGTCCGCTGAGCGAGGGCGGAAAAGTCGTGTGGGCCGAGATCGAGCCGGTGCCCGCGTGAACGACGGGGTACTGCTGCTCTTCCTTCGGAAACTGTTCCCCGAATGGGCGATCACGCGGGATCGGGACGACGTGTGGCGCGCGACCGGTCGCGTCCACATCTCGGCGTCGTCCAGCGATGGTCTGCTGGAGATGCTCGCGGTGGCGGAACCCGGTGCCGCGGAGCGCGTGGCGAGGTTCTTCGGCTCCTGCAGCGAGGACGCCGAGTTCAAGGCCTCTTGACCGCGCTCCACGGCACGATCCCGGCGGCGAAGGTCGCTTTGTCGAGCAGTTCCGCAGTGACGCGGACTCCCGTCAGCCGCTCGGCCAGGGCGAACGCGGCCTCGGTGTGCAGGGAGGGTTCACGATCGTCCCAGCCTCGCAGTTCGAAGCCCACCTCCGCCATCGACTCCACAAGCCCGTCAGGCGCGGAACCGGCTCGGTGGATGGGGAGCATCGGCTCGAAACTTGTCCGGAGTTCGCCGTCCTCGTACCAGCAGAACCGGTCGTCCGCGTTGACGTTGCGGAAGTGGGAGACCAGACGAGTGCCGCGCGCCAGCGGCGCCACAAGGTGGTCCCTGACTCCCAGGGCGCCGTGAACCTCTAGGCCGAGAACCCACTCGCCTTGGTCCCCCGGAACACTGGCGGCCCCGATCAGGTACCGGCGGCCGCCGGAGCGGTTCCGCCGGTACTCGGCGAAGACTTCCGTGCTCCGCTCTTCCAGCGCCGCGTAGCCGGAGAGCTCTCCAAGCGGCTCGGCCTGCATATCTCGCAGGAATTGCTGCACGGTGATTCCTCTGACCAGGACCGCGCAGTACCCCTCAAGCAGTTCCCGGTACTCGCTGATCCACCGATAGTCCGTCGCGGTAGGCGCCATGATGATCACCGTGTCAGAAGCGCGGGCGGCGGGTGGCGTATTACCGCGTAAGCGACGGGTTGTGGCCTGGTGCGGTCAGAGGCGGCCGAGGGCTTCGGCGAGGGCGGTCGCGGTGTGTTCGATGGCCTCGTTGTCGTTGGGTGTGTCGTCGGTGGTGCGGTTGGTGAGGACGGAGAGGATCATCGGCGCGTTCGTCCCGGGCGACCAGACGATCGCGATGTCGCCCGCGGTGCCGTGGTTCTTCGCGCCGCCGGTACCGGTCTTGTCGCCGACCGTCCAGTCCTCGGGGAGTCCGGCGCGGATGCGGGCGGCTCCGGTGAGGCTGGCCTTCAGCCAGCCGACCAGCCGCGCCCGGTCGTCCGGGTGCAGCGTCTTGCCGGTGGTGAGTTCGGTGAAGGTCCGGGCGGACGCCGCCGGGGTGGTGGTGTCGCGGACCTCGCCGGGCTCCCACTCGGTCAGGTACGGCTCGGGACGGTCGAGGCGGCTGACCCGGTCGCCGGTGGAGCGGAAGAACTTCGTCAGGCCGGACGGTCCGCCGATCTGCGTCAGGAGCGTGTTGCCCGCGAAGCCGTCGGACTTCGTGATCCCGGCGCGGCACAGCTGGGCGGGCGTCATGCCGGTGTCGGTGTACTCGGTGGTCTCCGGGGAGTTCTCGGTCAGCCCGGCCATGTCCTCCGGCGTCCAGCGGATCACCTTGTCCATGAGCCCGGGGCTGCCGGTGCGTGCTTTGTGCAGCACCGCGGAGCACGCGAACACCTTGAACATCGAATTGAACGGGAAGCGTTCATCGGGCCGGTAGCCGACGGTTTTGCCGGTCCCCAGGTCGATGCCCACCGCGCCGATGCGCGTCTTGTGCGCCTTCTCCAGTTCCCGCAGCTTCTTGTTCAGTTCCGCATTCGGGGCGATGGCGGTGTCGGCGACGGGCGTCACGGCACGGGGGTCGTCGGTGGCGGGATCCGTGGCGCAGGCCGCGCCGCCGAGGAGCGCGCAGGTCGTCAATGCCGCTACGCCCGAGCGCGGCCGGAGAAATCGGGTCATGCAGAGTAGAAGATCATCGGCCGTTCGGTGATGTCCAACACCGGTGTTCGGCGACGATCGGAAGCCCGTCACCCGGCGGGGGCGGTCAGGCGGGTTCGGGCGATCTTGCGGAAGTCGGCGACGAGGCGGTTGCGGTCGTCGGCGCGGACGGCGAGGACCACGTGGCTCGGGTCGATGCCCTCGATGGGGATCGTGGTGAGGTCGGGACGGACGGCGTGGGGGTGCGGGCGCGCGGTGATCGCGACGGCTTCGCCCGCGGCGACGAGCTCGAACTTGTCTTCGAGGGCCTCGATGACCGGGCCGTCCGCGGCGGCGCCCGTCGGGGCGCGGGTCGACGCGCCAGAACGCCTCCCAGGCCGGGTCGGAATCGGGCACCCGGGGGATGGGCTCGTCGGCGATGTCGTCGAGGGTGATCGACTCCTTGCCGGCCAGCCGGTGGTCGAGCGGGACGACGAGGACGCGCGGCTCGTCGTAGAGGACGGTGACGTGCAGGCCGTCGGTCGGGAAGGGGAGGCGGGTCACGACCGCGTCCACGCGGTGGTCGAGCAGGACGGCGCGGGGTTCGTCCCAGCCGGTGTGGACGGTGCGGACGTCGGCGTCCGGGTGCCTGCGGCGCAGTTCGCGGACGGCCGGGGTGACGATGACGTTGGTGTACCCGACGGTGATCCGGCTGGGTTCGGCGGCGGCGCGGGTCTGGGCGGCGGCCTGCGCGGCCGAGCGCAGCAGCGCCCTGGCGCTGGGCAGGAACACCTCGCCCGCCTCGGTGAGCCGGGTGCCCCGGGGCGTGCGGTCGAACAGGCGGGCGCCGAGCTGCCGTTCGAGGCCGCGGACCTGGCGGCTCAGGGACGGCTGCGTGATGTGCAGCGCCTCGGCGGCGCGGCCGAAGTGCCGGTGTTCGGCGACGGCGGTGAAGTAGCGGACGAGCCGCAGGTCCAGATCGGCGGCCGTGTCGGGCATATGCCCATTCTACCTGCGGTGATGCCCGGACCGTATTGCGCGTTGCGGAACAAGCTTTGGACGCGTGCGCCCTTCCCTCCCGACGATGGACGTACCGGACGGCGCGCGATGCCGTACCGGTTCTGCATCCGAGGGAGTTCATTGTGCGGTATTTCGTTACCGGTGCGTCCGGGTTCATCGGTTCGGCCCTGGTCCGCGAGCTGATCGGCGCCGGGCACCGGGTCGTGGGGCTGGCCCGGTCGGACGCCGCCGCCGCGTCGCTCGCGGCGGCCGGCGCCGAGGTGCACCGCGGTTCGCTGGACGATCTCGGCGGTCTCGCCGTCGCGGCGAAGGCCGCCGACGGCGTCGCCCATCTTGCGTACAACCACGACTTCACGGACATGACGGCGGCGGGGGCGGCCGATCTGCGGGCGGTCGAGGCGATCGGCGGGGCGCTCGAAGGCTCCGGGAAGCCGTTCGTGGTCACGTCCGGGACGCTGCTGGTGGCGTCCGGACGCGTCGCGACCGAGGAGGACGCGGTCGACCTCGAAGGGTTCGGCGCGGCGCGGGGACGGTCGGAGGTGGCGGCGATCGAGCTGGCGGGACGCGGCGTGCGTTCGTCGGTGCTGCGGCTGCCGCCGTCGGTGCACGGTCGCGGCGACCGCGGGTTCGTCCCGACGCTGATCGGCGTCGCCCGCGAGAAGGGCGTGGCGGCCTTCGTCGGGGACGGCTCGAACCGCTGGCCGTCCGTGCACCGCCGGGACGCGGCGCGGCTGTTCCGGCTGGCGCTGGAGGGCGCGCCCGCGGCGTCCGGCTGCACGGAGTCGCGGACGGCGGGGTGCCGATGCGGGAGATCGCGGGCGTCATCGGCCGCCACGTGGGCGTCCCGGTGGCCGGGGTCGCCCCCGAGGAGGCGGCCGCCCACTTCGGCTGGATCGGCCCGATCGCGTCGATCGACAATCCGGCGTCGGCCGAGCCGACGCGGAAGCGGCTGGGCTGGGAGCCGGAGCAGCCGGGTCTGATCGCCGACCTGGACGAAGGCCACTACTTCGGTTCTTGATGGTCCGCGCGAGCGGCGGGCGGGCCGGACAGTGTCCGGTCCGCCCGCTCGCTGTGTCAGGCCGTGCGCAGCGCGGTGAAGAACGCGCGGATGTCGGCCGTGACGTCGGCGGGGGCCTCCATCGCGGCGAAGTGGCCGCCCTTGGGGAACTCGCTCCAGTGCACGATGCCGCTGTTGTCGCGTGCGGCGAGGGACCGGATCGTCTGGAAGTCGTCGGCGAAGACCGCGACGCCCGTCGGGGCGGCGTTGACCGCGGGCTCGGCCCCCGAGCGGGCCTCCTCGTAGTAGTACCGGCTCGCCGTGGCCTGCGTGTTCGTGAACCAGTAGAGGGACACCTGGAGCAGGATCTGGTCGATCGTCACGAGGCTGGTGCCGTTGCCGAAGGAGTTGAGCAGTTCGCTGTAGGCGAGCTGCCCGACGGGCGAGTCGGCGATCGCCGCGCCGATCGTCTGGGGCCGGGAGGCGTTCATCGTGTTGTAGCCGCCGACCGACTGGAACCACTGCATGTGCTCCAGCGCCGCGTACTCCTTCGGGCCGAACCCGTCGAACTCGGCGGGGTCGCCGGAGGGGAAGGAGAACAGCTGCAGGACGTGCATCCCGAGGAATCCGGGCGGGTCCAGCAGTCCGAGTTCGCGGCAGAGCATCGCGCCCATGTCGCTGCCGTGCGCGCCGTAGGAGTCGTAGCCGAGGCGGCGCATCAGGGTGTCGAAGACGCGGGCGACCTTCGCCTGCGTCCAGCCGTCGCCGTGCAGCGGGGTGCTGAAGCCGAAGCCGGGGATCGACGGGACGACCACCGAGAACGCGTCCTCGGCCCGGCCGCCGTGGGCGACGGGGTCGGTGAGCGGGCCGATCATGTCGAGGAAGTCGGCGAACGAGCCGGGGTAGGTGTGCAGCAGGAGCAGCGGCGTCGCGTCCGCCTCCGGCGACGGCACGTGGACGAAGTGGACGGTCTGGCCGTCGATCTCGGTGAGGTGGTGCGGGAACGCGTTCAGCCGCGCCTCGGCCGCCCGCCAGTCGAACGAGGTGCGCCAGTACTCGACGGTCTCGCGCAGGTAGCCGTTCGGGGTGCCGAGCGCCCAGTCGTCGGACGCCGCGGGCCGGGGCAGGCGGGTACGGGCGAGCCGCGCGCGGAGGTCGTCGATCTCGGCCTGCTCGATCGCGACGGTGAAGGGGCGGATCTCGGTGGCGTACTGCGTCTTCGTCATGTCCCTTACGGTAGGAGGCATATAGGAAGACTTGATTCCTATATGTCGGCGATACTGAAGAAATGTTGGAACGTCCGCACGCCTGCTGGCGCTGCTCTCGCTGTTCCAGTCCCGGCCCGACTGGACGGGTCGGGAGCTCGCCGAACGCCTCGGCGTGAGCGACCGCACCGTCCGCAACGACATCGGACGGCTGCGCGAGCTCGGCTACCCGGTCGACGCGACGCGGGGCGCGGCGGGCTCCTACCGGCTCGGCGCGGGAACGAAGCTGCCGCCGCTGCTGCTGGACGACGAGGAGGCCGTCGCCGTCGCGATCGGGCTGCGCGCGGCCACCGGCGTCGGCGGCATCGCCGACAGCGGCGCCCGCGCCCTGGCGAAGCTGGAGCAGGTGCTCCCGCACCGGCTGCGCCGCCAGGTCGTCGCCCTGCACGAGGCCACGTCGCGGCGCGCGGAGAACCTCGACACCGACGTCGCCGACCCCGAGACCGACGCCGCGCTCCTCACCGCGATCGCCGCGGCGGTCCGCGACGGCGTCCGGCTCCGCTTCGACTACGCCGCGGCCGTCGAGCCCGCCGGAACCGAACCGCCGTCGGCGACGGCCGCGACCGCGGGGCGCAAGCTGGTGGAGCCGTACCGCCTCGTGAGCTGGCGCCGCCGCTGGTACCTCGTCGCCCGCGACCCGGACACCGGCGCCTGGTCGGCCTTCCGCGCCGACCTGATGACGCTCCGCACGCCCGGCGGCCCGGCCTTCGTCCCCACGCCGCTGCCGGGCGGCGACTACACCTCGTTCGTCCTGCGGGACGTGGCGGCGACGGGCTGGAAGGTCCACGCCCGCGTCACCGTGCACGCCCCGGCCGAGCGGGTCCTGTCCCGGATCAACGCGACGGTCGGCGTCGTCGAGTCCGTGTCCGCGGACCGCTGCGTGCTGGTCACCGGCGCCGACAGCCTGGAGACGGTCGCCGCCTACCTCGGCATGCTCGGCCTCGACTTCGAGGTCGTCTCCCCGCCGGAGCTGCGCGACCATGTCGCGGCCCTCGGCCGCCGCTACCTCCGCGCGGCCGGCTGCTGACCGTCCTGGCCTGAACCGGCCGCGGCCGTCCCGCCCCCGGCCGCCGCGACGGGTGAGATCGGTCACCGGGCGGGGGCCGGTAGTGTTCAGGCATGCCCCCGGTCGCCTCCGACGCCACCCGTGAGCGCATCATCGACGCCGCCGAAGACTGCTTCGGCCGGTTCGGGGTGGCCAAGACCACCGTCGAGGACATCGCCGCCGCGGCGAAGCTGTCCCGGGCGACGGTCTACCGGGCGATCACCGGGGGACGCGACGAACTGATCCTCGCCGTCGTGGTGCGCGACCTGCTGCGCTTCCTCGACCGGCTCACCGAACGGCTCCGCGCGGAGCGGTCGGTGCCGGAGGCGATCGTCGAAGGGACGCTCGACGCCGTCGAGTACGTCCGGGGCGCGCCGACGATCGCGCACTTCCTGGTGCCGGAGGCGGCGGGGCACATGCAGGCGGCGGTGGCGGGCGCGGCCCGGCACGTCCTCGACTTGTGCTGCGAGTACGTCCGTCCGCACTTCGAGCGCGCGCAGCGGCAGCGGCAACTCAGGCCGGAGATCGAGGTGGAAGGCACGGTGGAGTTCCTCTTCCGGATCATCACCTCGCTGATCGTGATGGACCGCGGCCGGGACGCCGACGGGCTGCGCCGCTTCCTGCGCACCTACGTCGTACCGGCCATCGCGGCGGAAGGGGCTTGCAGATGACGGACATCGCGCGCAAGGCGCGGGGAGGTTCGGCGGTCCGGCCGAGCCCGGTGTTCCTGGCGATCGTGGCCGTGACCGTGCTGGCCGGGCTGGTCACGTGGCGGTACGGGCAGATCACCGACCAGCCGGCCCGGATCGCGCTGTTCGTGTTCGTGCTGGCCGGGTGGGTGCTGTCGCTGTGCCTGCACGAGTTCGGGCACGCGTTCACGGCGTTCCGGTCCGGGGACCACAGCGTCGCGACCAAGGGCTACCTGACGCTCAACCCGTTCAAGTACGCCGACATGGTGCTGAGCTTCGCGATCCCGGTGCTGTTCATCCTGCTCGGCGGGATCGGCCTGCCCGGCGGCGCGGTGTGGATCGACCGGCACGCGATCCGCGGGAAGATCCGGCACAGCCTGATCTCGGCGGCGGGCCCGCTGTCGAACATCGTGTTCGCCGCGGTGCTGGCCGTCCTGCTCAACCTGTTCGCGGACGACTCCCACAGCATCTTCTGGGTCGGCGTGGCGTTCCTGGCGTTCCTCCAGGTGACGGCCGCGGTCCTGAACCTGCTGCCGATCCCGGGCCTGGACGGCTTCGGGATCGTCGAGCCGTACCTGCCGCGGAGCTGGGTGCGGCAGGCGAACCAGTACGCGGGGTACGCGTTCCTGGTGCTGGTCGCGCTGCTGTGGCTCGGCCCCATCAACGAGGGATTCTTCAACCTCGTCTACTACATCACCGACGCGATCGGCCTGGAGGAACTCCAGATCACGATCGGCCACGCGCTGTTCCAGTTCTGGCGGCAGTGACCCGTCAGTGACCCGTCAGTCCGCCGCCTCCGCCTCGCCGTCCGCGAGGCGGAGGCGGCGGACGATGCGGGCGAGCTGGTCGGCGTAGCGTTCGCGGAACTCGGGTGACTCCGGGTCCACGCCGAGGACGCGCCGGACGAGCGTGGGCCGCGTGACCGGCAGCGACACCATCGCCTGCAGGGCGAGCATGACGTACCCGGGGTCGAGGTCGGCGGCGATCTCCCCGGCGGCCTTGCGGCGATCCATGTCGGACAGGTCCTCGGGCGGCCCGGCCGCGGCGTCGCCGACGTCCGCGGTGAGGCCGCGCCAAGACTCCAGCCGACTGCCGCGCGGATCGGCCATGGCGATGCGCAGGTACATGAGGACGAGCTCGTGCAGCGGGATCGCGGGATCGTTGAACTCGGCCTCGCGCTCCCGCCAGCGGCGGCCGAGTTCGCGGTACAGGCCCTCCTTGCCGCCGAAGTGGTAGCTGATCAGCTGCTTGTTGACCCCGGCGCGGTCGGCGATGTCCTGCACGCGGGCGCCCGCGTAGCCCTTGGCGGCGAACTCGTCCAGCGCCGCCTCCAGCAGGAGCGCCCGCGTGCGCTCGGCGTCGAGCCTGCGCTCGTCCGGTTCGGGCGCGCGGCGCGCCCGCGGCCTGCTCTCGCTCTCCGTCACGCCGTCATGGTAGCCGCGCGGCATCGACTTCATCCAGTTGGTTGACAAGTTCATCCGTTTGGTTGAAGCATGGCGTCATCCGAACGGAAAGCGAGAACGCGCCATGTTCCTTGTCACCGGAGCCACCGGTAACGTCGGCCGCCACGTGGTCGGCGAGCTGCTCTGCGCGGGCGCGAAGGTCCGCGCGCTCACCCGCGACCCGGCGTCCGCGCGGCTGCCCGCCGACGTCGAGGTCGCCCGCACCGCCGACATGCCGCTGGACGGCGTCACGGCGGTCTTCCTCAACCCCGCGGTGTTCTGGGGCGGTCTCGGCGACCTGCTCCCCCGCGCCGCCGGGCACGGCGTCCGGCGCGTCGTGATGCTGTCGTCGGCCGCCGCGCTCGACCCCGACCCGGCGAACGAACTGGCCGCCCACCATCTGGAGTTCGAGGGGGCGATCGAGGAGTCCGGGCTGGAGTGGACGTTCCTGCGTCCCGGCGAGTTCGCGTCCAACGCGCTGGGCTGGCGGAACGCGATCCGCGCGGGCGAACCGGTGCGCGAACCGTACGCGACGGGACGCACGACGCCGATCCACGAACGCGACATCGCCGCCGTCGCGGGCCGCGCCCTGCTGACGGACGCGCTCGTCGGCGCCCGTCCGGTGCTGAGCGGCCCCGAGGCGCTGACGAACCCGGAGAAGGTCCGCGCCATCGGCGCGGCGATCGGCGCCCCCGCGTCCTTCGAGGAGATCACCCCCGAAGCGGCGCGGGAGGCGATGCTGTCGCAGCCCTACATGCGCGAAGGCCTGGTCGACGTGCTGCTCCGGCTGCGCGCGTCGTCCGTGGACGCCGAGGTGGAACCGACCGGCGAGGTCGAGCGGATCACCGGACGTGCGGGACGCACGTTCGCCGACTGGGCCGCCGACCACGCCGACGACTTCCGCTGAGCCTCCGGCCCCGCGCGGCCGGGACCGTCAGTGGATCTCGACGAACCCGAGCCGGTGGTAGAGCAGGCGGGCCCGGCGGTTGCGGCGGGTCACGGCGAGGGTGAGGGTGTCGTGCCCCTGCTCGGCGAGGGCGTGCATGACCGCGAGGATCAGCTCGCGGCCGAGGCCGCGGCCGGTGTGCGGCGGCGCGGTGAACAGGAACGCCAGCAGCGGCTCGTCCCGGTAGACGGTCACGAGCGCCGCGGCGACGGGACGTCCGTCCGGTTCGGCGACGTACGACGCGTCCGGCAGGAACGGGCCGTACTCGCCGGCCAGCGTCAGCCGCAGCTCGCGCAGCGCACCGTCGGGGCCGCCGACGTCGTCCTCGTCGGGGGTCCCGCGGTAGGCGTCCCACATGAGGGCGCCGAGGACGGGCAGGTCGGCGGCGGCGAACCGGCGGAACCCGGCCGGGGGCGGCGGCACCGGGCGCAGCGGGGCCCGCCAGCCGCTGCGCACCGGTGCGAAACCACCGTCCATGATCACCGCTTGTAGTGCTTGCCGTGCAGCATGTTGATCAGGCCGAGGACCCGGGCCATCTCCTTGTCGGAGCGGCCGAACGAGGTCAGGTTCAGGGTGCCGAACCGCTGCCGGGTGATCGCCTTCGGGCGGGCGAACTCGCGCAGCCCGTCCGCGCCGTGGATGCGGCCGAAGCCCGACTCCCCGACGCCGCCGAACGGCAGCGCGGCGACCTGCGCGAACGCGGCGAACGCGTTGATCGAGGTCATCCCGGAGCGCATCGCGCGGGCCGCCTCCATCGCGCGGGACTTGTTGCCGGAGAAGATCGTCCCGGCCAGGCCGTAGTTGACGCGGTTGGCCTTCTCGACGGCCTCGTCGAGGCTGCCGACGCGGTGCACGGTGATCGTCGGGCCGAACGTCTCCTCGCAGACCGCCGCCGAGTCGTCCGGGACGTCGGTGAGGACGACCGGCTCCACGTAGGGCTTGCGGACGGACTCGGGCCCGCCGACGACCGCCTTGCCGCCCTTGTCGATCGCGTCCTTGATGTGCCGCTCGATGATCTCCAGCTGGGAGGCATCGTGATCGGGCCGTAGGCGGCCTCGCGGTCGAAGCCGGGCCGCAGCTCGCGGGCCTTGTCGGTGAGCTTGCCGAGGAACGCGTCGTAGGCGCGGTCGACGACGTAGATCCGCTCGACGCCGATGCAGGTCTGCCCGGCGTTGGACATCGCGCCCCACAGCGCGGCGTCCGCGGCGGCGTCGAGGTCGGCGTCGGCGTCGACGATGCAGGCGTCCTTGCCGCCGCACTCGGCGACGATCGGGGTGAGGTTCTCGGCGCAGGCCGCCATCACCTTGCGGGCGGTGGGCGCCGAGCCGGTGAAGGCGAGCTTGCCGATGTGCGGGGACGACGCGAGCGCCGCGCCCGTCGCGCCGTACCCGGTCACGACCTGGAGGACGGGGTGCTCGGGGACGACCCCGGCGACCAGCTCGGCGAGGTAGGTCCCGACGCCCGGGGTGAACTCGGACGGCTTGAACACGACGGCGTTCCCGGCGGCGAGCGCGTAGGCGATCGAGCCGATCGGGGTGAAGATCGGGTAGTTCCAGGGACCGATGACGCCGACGACGCCGAGCGGCTGGTACTCCAGCGTGCACTTCTGGTTGATCGCCATCATGCCCGGGTAGACGCTGCGCGGCCCGAGCACCTTGCCGGCGTTGCGGGCCGCCCAGTCCAGGTGCGAGATCGCCATGATCGTTTCGAGCTGGGCGTCGGCGACCGGCTTGCCGGTCTCCTGGTGGATGATCTCGGCCATCCGGTTGAGGTTGCGGGCGAGCGCTCCCTTGATGTTGAGCAGCCGCAGCCGCCGTTCGCGCCGGCCGAGCTCGCCCCACCAGCGGGACGCCTCCGTGGCGCGGTCGATCGCGGCGGCGACGTCGGTGGCGTCATGGACGGGATGCTCGGCGACGACCTCGCCGGTGGCCGGGTTCAGCGACGCGAACGTCTTCTCGGTGCTCTCCGTGGCCACGGACATGGGAACCTCCCGGGAGGGCCAGTAAGTGTTCGCTTGCATGCGGGGTACTCGCTAGTAAAGCACCTTATGCCGCATATCCTCGACCCCTCCCCCGTACCTATAAGGCGATGCGTACCCGGAGGGCCCCATCTAAGGCGGTCCCGGGCCCGGAGATAAGCCGTCGTCCCGATGCGGAGGGGGGCGCCTTAGGACGAACCTCGTAGATGTCGGGCCGCGAGGGCCCGGCGGAAACGAGGAGACACCATGATCCGCCCGGAGATCACCAAGGACATCATCGACGACCGCGTACGGCGCGCCCGGAGCGAGGCCCGCAAGGCCGCCCGCGTCCGGATCGCGAAGGCCCTCAAGCGGTGACGCCCGCAGGCTGTACGCACCCGTACCGAACGCCCCCGACCGGAAGGTCGGGGGCGTTCCTCGTCTTATCGGGCGTTGGCGGTGGTCGTCGCGGTCGCGTCCTCGGTCGCGGGCTTCAGCGGGGTCCGGCCGCGGATCAGGTCGGACGCGCGCTCCGCGATCGCGATCGTCGGGGCGTTGGTGTTGCCGCGCGGGACCGACGGCATCACGGACGCGTCGACCACGCGCAACCCGTCGACGCCCCGCACGCGCAGATCGGTGTCCACGACCGAGTCCCCGTCACCGTGACCCATCGCGCACGTGCTCGTCGGGTGGAACAGCGTCGCGCACTCCCGCCGGACGAACTCGGCGATCGCCGCGTCGTCGGACGCCTGCTCGCCGGGGGCGTACTCGCCGCCGAGCAGGTTCGCCAGCGGGCCGGTGTCGGCGATCGCGCGGGCCTGCTTCACCCCGGCCACCAGGATGTCGAGGTCCGGCTCCGCGGCGAGGTACGCCGGATCGATCAGCGGCTTGGCGTGCGGGCTCGCCGAGCGCAGGGTGAGCGCGCCCCGGCTCTGGACCGCGATCGCCGTCACCATCACCGACAGCAGCCGCTGGGACGGTTCGACGAGCCCCTGGTCGATGAACGGGGTCGGCATCACGTGGTACTGCAGGTCCGGTGCGGGGAGCCCCTCGGACGTCCGGACGAACCCGCCCGCCTCCGCGACGTTCGACGCGTACGGACCCCGCCCCAGGGCCGCGTGCAGCGCGAATGCCGCCGGGTTGGCCTGCTCCCAGAGGTTCTTGGTCCGGGGCGTAGCGAACATGACGTTCACGAACGGGTGGTCTTGCAGGTTCCGGCCGACCGGTGAGTCGACGAGCGCGTAGATGCCGTGCTCGCGGAGATGATCGGCCGGTCCGATCCCCGAGAGCATCAGCAGTTGCGGGCTGTTCACCGCCCCGCCGGAGAGGATCACTTCGGCGTCCGCGCGGGCCGTCAGCGGCTCCCCGCGCACCTCGTACGTCACGCCCGCCGCCCGTCCGCCCTCGATCAGCACGCGCGTCGCCAGCGCGTCCGTGACGACGGTGAGGTTCGGGCGGTGCTCGACGGGACGCAGGTACCCGTCGGCCGCCGACCAGCGGCGTCCGCGCCGGTGCGTCACCTGGTAGAAACCGACGCCGTCCTGGTCGGCGCCGTTGAAGTCGGGGTTGGCGGCCAGCCCGTGCGCCTTCGCCGACTTCACCCACGCCTGCGTGAGCGGATGCTTGAAGCGCAGGTCCTCGACGCGCAGCGGGCCGCCGACGCCGTGGTACGGGGTCTCGCCGCGCTGCTGGTCCTCGGCGCGGCGGAAGTACGGCAGCAGGTCCTCATAGCCCCAGCCGGTGCAGCCGTGCCCGTCCCGCCAGGTGTCGTAGTCGTGCCGGGCGCCCCGGATGTAGATCATCGCGTTGGTGGACGAGCTGCCGCCGAGCGTCCGCCCGCGCGGCCAGTACACGCTGCGTCCGGCGGCGTGCTCCTGCGGGACGGTCGAGTAGTCCCAGTCGTACGGGCCCTTGATCAGCGACGCGACGGCCGCCGGAATGTGGATCTCCGGGGCGTCGTCGGGCGGGCCCGCCTCCAGCAGCAGCACCGTGACGGACGGATCCTCCGACAGCCGGGCCGCCAGCACGCACCCGGCGCTGCCCGCGCCCACGATGATGTAGTCGTACACGACGCCTCCCGGCGGACGATGTCGGTCGAACCCTACCGAACGCTCTTCGGCGCGAAGCCCGGCGTTAGGGTGACCGACATGGCGAAGAACAGGGAGAACCCCGTCGTCCTGTCGAAGATCTACACCCGGGTGGGCGACGACGGGACCACCGCGCTCGGCGACGCGTCCCGCACCCGCAAAACCGATCCGCGCCTGGCCGCCTACGCGGACGTGGACGAGGCCAACGCCGCGATCGGCGTCGCGCTCTCCCTCGGCGCCCTGCCGCAGGACGTCGCGGCGCTCCTCGTCCGCGTCCAGAACGACCTGTTCGACGTCGGCGCGGACCTGTGCGCCCCGGTCGTCGCGAACCCCGAGTACCCGCCGCTGCGCATCGACCCGTCCTACATCGAACGCCTCGAAGCCGCCTGCGACGAACAGAACGAAAAGCTGCGGCCGCTGCGCAGCTTCATCCTTCCCGGCGGGACGCCCGGCGCCGCGCTGCTGCACGTCGCGCGGACGGTGACGCGCCGCGCCGAACGCTCCGGGTGGGCGGCGGTCGAGGCGCACGGCGCCGCCGCCGTGGACGCGGAGGACGCCGTGGAGGGCGGGGTCAATCCGGTGGCCGTGAAGTACCTCAACCGGCTGTCGGACCTGCTGTTCATCCTCGGCAGGGTCGCGAACGCCGAACACGGCGACGTCCTGTGGAAGCCGGGCGGCGACCGCTGACGCGACGCACGATCCGCGGAACGAGGACGGGGCGGGTGCCGGTCGGTCGGCACCCGCCCCGTTCGTCCGGTCGGTCAGCGGACCAGGTGACCGCCGCTCCACATGGGGGCGGCCGCGGCACGCCTCGCCGGTAGCGTCCGGGCGGCGCCGTTGACGGCGACCGTGCTCGCCGCGAGCAACTGCGTGACGTGCGCGACGCCGTCGACGTTCGTGTCCAGCAGCTTCGTGTTCACGTTCTTCGGCCCGTCGCACTTCTGGTGGTAGCACGGGTCGTACGCCTTGCCCGCGCGTCCCCCGTACGCCTTCGCCTCGGCCGCCGTCTTGACGCCGTCCGCGCCGGTCGCGAGACCGCCCGCCGGGATGCCGTGCTCGATGAACGGGCCGTAGTCCGACCGTCCGTTGAAGATGTAGTCGGTGGTCGGCAGGCCGCGACCCTCGAAGTACTCGCGGAACATCTTCTCGATCGCCGCCGAACCGGCCGGCGGGGTCGCGCCCATGCCGAGCGAGTGGTCGCCGTCGTACACGCCGCGGACCCCGTTCGGGGAGCCGAGCATGTCGAAGTTGAGGTTCAGGGCGATGTGCCGCCGGTCGGACGGGTCCAACTCCTCGACGTAGTGGGTCGAACCGCGCAGCCCCTCCTCCTCGGCGCCCCACCAGGCGAACCGCACCCGGTTCCGCAGCCCCGCCGCGTCGAGCTCGCCGATCTCCTCGGCCACCGCGAGCAGCGCGGCCGCACCGGTCGCGTTGTCGTTGATGCCCGGACCGTCCGGCACGCTGTCGAGGTGCGCCCCGGCCACCACCACGTTGTCGGCGCGGCCCCGCCCGGTGTCGGCGACGACGTTGCTGGACGTCTGCTTCCCGTGCTCGGTGTCGGTCTTCACCCGCATCGTCAGCTTGCCCTTGGCCGCGGCCTTCACCAGTTCGGCGCCGACCTCGTGGCTCGGGGCGACGACCGGAAGCTTCGCGGGATTCCCGAGCGTCCCGCTGATCGGGCCGTCCTCACCCGGCTTGTTGTAGATGATGGCCGCCGCGGCACCTGCGGCCCGCGCGCGCTTGGCCTTCAGCTCGAACGTGCACTTCCCGCGCTGCATCAGCGCGATCGCACCCTTGTCGAACCCCTTGAAGTCCTTCTTCTCGCACCCGCTGGTGCCTTCCTTGCCCTTGGCCGGGACGTCCACGGGGATCACGCGGGCGGTGACGTCCCCGGAACCGGAGTACATCATCGTGGCGAAGTCCAGGTTCGCCTCGTAGGCCTTCCCCTTGCCGCCGCCCTTCCCCTTGCCTTTCCCCTTGCCCTTGCCGGACGTGCGGGCCATGACGGGGTCGGAGCGCTCCAGCCAGTACGGGTAGGTGAACTTCTGGACGGTCGGGGAGAACCCCGCCTTGCGCAGCCGCCCGACGACGTACTTCACCGACACGTCGTACCCGGGCGTGCCCGCCGCGCGGTTGCCGCCGTTGTACTCGGCGATCTCGGCGAACGCCGCCAGGTGGCGCCGCACGTCCTTGATCGTCACGAGGTCGGCGAGGTCGTCCTCGGACGGCGCCGCGGCGGCGGCCGGGCCCGCCGGGGGCATGGCCGACAGCGCCAGGATCAACGCGGTCGCGGCGGGCAGCGTCACGGCCGAACCACTGAGCAGCTTGCGCACTTGCACTCCTGACGACGGAGAGAGATGACTGATCGTGATCTTCTCCGTGCGTTAAGTGCACATCAAGCCGCACGGCCGTTCGTGAAACGAACCGATACCGCGCCCTTACCGGTCCATGCCGAACCGGTAGGCGAAACGCACGAACGCGGCCGGGTCAGCGACTCGGGCGGCTACTCGGACGGCGACTCAGGCGGCGACTCGGGGACGTGGAGGTCGACCGGGAAGCCCGGGGGCGCGGCTTCCAGCCAGGCGAGGAAGCCGGTCAGCGCGGACGCGCCCATCGCCAGTTCGACGGTCAGGTCGCCGTCGCGGACCTCGATGATGCTCACGTCCGGCAGCAGGCCGTCGGCCTCCTCCGGATCCGGGCGCCTGCGGTTGGACACGACGAGGCCCCGGCGGTGGATCACCTGCCGGGGCCTTCTGCTGAGACCGAACACGCGGTGCCAGTGCAGGACATCGCCTTTGTAGCGGCCGATGCCCAGGCGCCATACTCCCGGGGCGCCGCCCTCCACGGCCGGCAGCTCCCGCAGGCTGCACTCCACCGCGCCGCCGCCGCGCACGAACAGGCGGCGGCGTACCGCCATGGCGAGGAAGACGAGCACGCACACCGCGGCGAGGGCGGCGAGCACCGCGCCGACGTCCAGTGCCAGGTGCTCGCCCAAATCCCCCCGCCGTTCCGCTCTGCCTCGTTTACTAGGCTTCGACGCCCGCCGCGCGCAGCCGCGCCAGCGCCCGCCGCTCCGCCGTGCCGTCTTCGTCGTCGCCGGACGCCTGCGCCGCCTCCAGCGCGCGCTTCGCCGCCGCCACGTCGACCTCGTTGCTCAGTTCGGCCTGCTCGGCCAGCACCGACACCTCGTCGCCCGCGACGGAGAAGAAGCCGCTGCCGACCATCGCGGTGACCGGCGCGCCGCCGTCGGCGGGCTCGATCTTGACCACGCTGCCGTCGAGGAGGACGCCGAGCACCGGGGCGTGCCCCGGCAGGATGCCGAGCGAGCCCTCGATGGTCTGCGCGACCACCATCTTGGCGTCGCCGGACCAGACCTCGCGCTCCGGCGAGACCAGCCCGACCTTCAGGGTTGCCACGTCACAATCCTCCGATTACTGGAGCGGTTCCGGCGCGCGGTCCCCGGCGGGGGACCCGGCCGCGCCGGAGCGGATTACTTCTCCAGCTCCTTGGCCTTCTTCTCGACGTCCTCGATGCCACCGCACATGAAGAACGCCTGCTCGGGGATGTGGTCGTACTTGCCCTCGGCGATGGCCTTGAAGGACGCGACCGTCTCGTCCTTCGGCACCGTCACACCGGGCTGGCCGGTGAACTGCTCGGCCACGTACATCGGGTGCGACAGGAAACGCTCGATGCGCCGCGCCCGCTGGACGGTGACCTTGTCCTCTTCGGACAGCTCGTCGATACCGAGGATCGCGATGATGTCCTGCAGCTCCTTGTACTTCTGCAGGATCCGGATCACTTCCTGGGCGACGTCGTAGTGCTCGTTCCCCAGGACCTGCGGGTCCATGATCCGCGAGGAGGAGTCGAGCGGTCGACCGCCGGGTAGATGCCCTTCTCGGTGATGGCCCGGGAGAGCGTCGTGGTGGCGTCCAGGTGCGCGAACGTGGTGTGCGGCGCCGGGTCGGTGATGTCGTCGGCGGGCACGTAGATCGCCTGCATCGAGGTGATCGAGTGACCGCGCGTCGAGGTGATCCGCTCCTGCAGCACGCCCATCTCGTCCGCCAGGGTCGGCTGGTAGCCCACCGCGGACGGCATGCGCCCGAGCAGCGTGGAGACCTCCGAGCCGGCCTGGGTGAACCGGAAGATGTTGTCGATGAACAGCAGCACGTCCTGGTTCTGGACGTCACGGAAGTACTCGGCCATCGTCAGCGCCGACAGCGCGACCCGCAGACGGGTGCCCGGCGGCTCGTCCATCTGGCCGAACACGAGGGCGGTGTCCTTGAGGACGTTCGCCTCTTCCATTTCCACCCAGAGGTCGTTGCCCTCACGGGTGCGCTCGCCGACGCCCGCGAACACCGAGGTGCCACCGAAGTTGCGGGCGACACGCCGGATCATCTCCTGGATGAGGACGGTCTTGCCCACACCGGCGCCGCCGAACAGGCCGATCTTCCCGCCCTTGACGTACGGGCAGAGAAGGTCGATGACCTTGATGCCGGTCTCCAGCATCTCGGTCTTGGACTCCAGCTGGTCGAACGCCGGCGCCTTGCGGTGGATGCCCCAGCGCTCGTTGACCTCCAGGGAGGCCGTCGGGACGTCCAGCGTCTCACCGAGGGCGTTCCACACGTGCCCCTTGGTGACGTCGCCGACCGGAACCGAGATCGGCTCGCCGCTGTCGACGACGGGCGCACCGCGGACGACGCCGTCGGTGGGCTTCATCGAGATGGCCCGGATCATGTTGTCGCCGAGGTGCTGGGCGACTTCCATGGTCAGGGTCTGGGTGTCCTCACCCAGGGTCGCCTCCACACGGAGGGCGTTGTAGATCTCCGGGATGGCGTCGGCGGGAAACTCCACGTCGACGACCGGGCCGATGACACGGGCGACGCGCCCGGTCGCGGTCGCCGTCTCTACCTGTGCAGTCATTATCTACTCCCCGCCAGAATCGGCGAGCGCGTCAGCGCCACCGACGATCTCGCTGATTTCCTGGGTGATCATGGCCTGCCGCACCTGGTTCATCTGGCGCGTGTAGACCTCGACCAAATCGTTCGCGTTGTCGGTCGCCGACTTCATCGCCCGCTGCTTCGACGCCTGGTAGGACGCCGCCGACTGCAGGAGCATGTGGAAGATGCGGCTCTCGACATAGTTGGGCAGCAGCAGATCCAGTGCGGCCTGCGCCGACGGCTCGAAGTCGTACGCCGGCGGGACCTTGCCGTCCAGCCCCTTGTCCTCCTGGATCTCCAGGGGCATGAGGCGGGTGACCCGCACCTCCTGCGTCAGCATCGAGACGAACTCGGTGTAGACCACGTGGATCTCACCGACGCCGCCCTCCGCGTCCGTCTTCAGGAAGTCGTCGGTCATCCGCCGGCCGATCCGCTCCGCCGAGGCGAAGTCGGGCCGGTCGGTGAAGCCCGACCACGTCTCCTGGATGTGCCGGTCGCGGAACCGGTACCAGGTGATGCCCTTGTTGCCGATCACGTACGGGACGGGCTCGCGGCCCTGCTCCCGCAGCCGCTTGATCAGCGCCTCGGCCTCACGGATGACGTTGACGTTGTACGCGCCGCAGAAGCCGCTGTCGCTGGTGACGATCAGCACCGCGCTGCGGTTGTCGGTCGGCTGCTCGTGCAACAGCGGATGATCGACACCGACGTGGTGGCTCACCAGCGCGGACAGGGCCTGCGTGATCTGGTCGGCGTACGGCTTGGACGCCGCCACCGCCTGCTGGGCCTTGACGATCCGCGAGGTGGCGATCATCTCCTGGGCACGCGTGATCTTGGCCGTCGACTTGACCGACCTGATCTTCTGCCGGAGTTGGCGAACCTGGGCCATCGCCCGTCAGCCCTTCTTGACGCGGGTGATCGTCTCCTGGCCGACGGCCTCCTCGTCGATCGCCTCGACGTTCTCCTCCGCGCCCAGCAGCTCACCCTCGCTGGTCTGGAAGCCCTTCTTGAAGGACGTCATGGTGCGCTCGAGAGCGGCGAGACCGTCGTCGGAGAGCTGTCCCGTCTCGCGGACGGAGGTCAGCAGACCGCCCTCCTCGCGCTTGACGTAGTCCAGGAACTCGCGCTCGAAGCGACGGACGTCGGCGACGGGGACGTCGTCCAGCTGGCCGGACGTGCCCGCCCACACCGAGACGACTTCCTGCTCGACCGGGAACGGGCTGCCCTGCGGCTGCTTCAGCAGCTCGACCAGGCGCGCGCCGCGGTCCAGCTGGGCGCGGGACGCGGCGTCCAGGTCGGACGCGAACGCGGCGAACGCCTCCAGGTCACGGAACTGCGACAGCGCCAGCTTCAGCGAACCGGCGACCTTGCGCATCGCCTTGACCTGGGCGGAACCGCCGACTCGCGACACCGAGATACCGACGTTGATGGCCGGCCGGACGCCCTGGTTGAACAGGTCCGTCTCCAGGAAGCACTGCCCGTCGGTGATCGAGATGACGTTCGTCGGGATGTAGGCCGACACGTCGTTGCCCTTGGTCTCGATGATCGGCAGACCCGTCATCGAACCGGCGCCGAGGTCGTCCGACAGCTTCGCGCAGCGCTCCAGCAGACGCGAGTGCAGGTAGAAGACGTCGCCCGGGTACGCCTCACGGCCCGGCGGGCGGCGCAGCAGCAGCGACACCGCGCGGTACGCCTCGGCCTGCTTCGACAGGTCGTCGAAGACGATCAGGACGTGCTTGCCCTGGTACATCCAGTGCTGGCCGATCGCCGACCCGGTGTAGGGGGCGATGTACTTGAAGCCGGCCGCGTCGGACGCCGGGGCCGCCACGATCGTGGTGTACTCCAGCGCGCCGGCCTCCTCCAGGGAGCGGCGCACGTTGGCGATCGTGGAGCCCTTCTGGCCGACCGCGACGTAGATGCAGCGGACCTGCTTGCTCTCGTCGCCCGACTCCCAGGCTTCCTTCTGGTTGATGATGGTGTCCACGGCGACGGTCGTCTTGCCCGTCTGCCGGTCACCGATGATCAGCTGGCGCTGGCCGCGGCCGATCGGCGTCATGGCGTCGATCGCCTTGATGCCGGTCTGCAGCGGCTCGCTCACCGACTGCCGCTGCACGACCGTGGGGGCCTGCAGTTCCAGGGCACGACGCTCGGTCGTCTCGATGGCGCCCTTGCCGTCCAGCGGGTTGCCCAGCGAGTCGACGACACGGCCGAGAAAGCCGTCGCCGACGGGGACCGAGAGGACCTCGCCCGTCCGGCGGACCTTCTGGCCCTCCTCGATGCCGCTGAAGTCACCCAGGACGACGGCGCCGATCTCGCGCACGTCCAGGTTCAGAGCCAGGCCGCGGGTACCGTCCTCGAACTCCAGGAGTTCGTTCGCCATCGCGGAGGGCAACCCCTCGATGTGGGCGATACCGTCGCCCGAATCGACGACGGTGCCGACCTCTTCGCGCGCGGCGGCCTCGGGCTCGTACGACTGGACGAAGCGCTCCAGCGCGTTCCGGATCTCATCCGGACGGATCGTCAGCTCCGCCATGATTCCTCTCTTGCTCCCTTTTGGGTCAGCTCTGCCGGCCTCAGCCGGTGCCGAGCCGCCGGCGGACGTCGTCCAGCCGTCCGGCGATCGTGCCGTCGATGATCTCGTCCCCGATCTGGATCGACAGGCCGCCGATCGTGGACGGGTCGAGCTCGATGTTCAGGTGTACGTCGTGGCCGTACGCGGCGGCGAGCACCGCCGCGAGCCGCGTCCGCTGCGACTCCGAAAGCTCCACCGGCGTGCGCACCAGCGCCACCAGCCGCTGCCGGCGCCGGGTGACGAGCTTGCCGTACTCGCCGAGCCCGCCCTCCAGCGTACGTCCTCGGGGCCGCAGTACGACCTCGGTGACCAGGGCCGACGTGGCCGCGGTGACCTTGCCGTCCAGCAGCGCGCCGAGGACCCCGACCTTGCGGTCGTCCGGCAGGGCGCGGTTCGTCAGCGCGGCGCGCAGTTCCGCCTCGCCCTCGACGAGCCGGGAGAACCGGAACAGCTCGTCCTCCAGGTCGTCGATCTTGCCGTCCGCCTCGGCGCGCGCGGCCTCGGCGGTGACCGCGAGGACCTCCACCGCGTCCGCCAGCTCCGAGGGGGACGACCAGCGCAGTGCGACGACGTCGGCGACCAGCCCGAGAGCGGCCGGGGTGACCTTGCCCTCCAGCAGGATCCGGACGAGCTGCGCCTTGTCGGCGCCGTCCCGCGAGGGGTCCGACACCGCCCGCCGCAGCCCGTGCTCGCGGTCGATCAGGTGCAGCACCGAGAACAGGTCGCCGCCCAGCCGGGCCAGGTCCGCGTCGCCGGAGGCGACTACCGCCTCCAGCCGCTCCCCGGCCTCGGCCAGCGACGCCCTGCTCACCGCTCCCGTGATGGTCATGATGTGATCTGCTCCTGCGTGCGAGCACGGTCCTCGAGCTCTTCGAGGAACCGGTCGATCACCCGGCTCTGCCGCGCGCTGTCCTCAAGGGACTCGCCCACGACACGTCCGGCGAGGTCGACCGAGAGCGTGCCGACTTCGGCGCGCAGCGCCGCGAGGGCCTGCTGGCGCTCCGCCTCGATCTCGGCCTTGGCGGCCTCGGTGATGCGGTTGGCCTCGACCTGGGCCCGCTCCTTGGCCTCCGCGACGATCTCGGCGGCCTGCTCCTCGGCCTTGCGACGCGCCTCGGACGCGTCGACGGCGGCCTTCTTCTCCCGCGCCTTGTAGTCCTCGAGCATGCGGTCGGCCTCGGCCTTGGCCTCCTCGGCCCGCCGGAGACCGCCCTCGATCTCGTCGTGCCGCTCCTCCAGCGTCTGCTGGATGCGCGGCACGAGGATCTTGCCGACGACGATGAGGACGATCAGGAACGAGAAGATCCCGACGACCAGCTCGTACGGGTGCGGAAGCAGAGGGTTGTTCTCCTCCGCCGCGAGGACGGAAGTCGCTGTGATCATGTCTACAGCCCCTCCTCGGGTTGAGGCCCGATCAGATGCCCTGGAAGATGAACGGCGCGACCAGGCCGATGAGGGCCAGCGCCTCGGTGAGGACGAAGCCCAGCATCATGTTGGTACGGATGACGCCGGTCAGCTCCGGCTGGCGGGCGATCGCGTTGACGCCCTGGCCGAAGATGATGCCGATGCCGATGCCGGGGCCGATCGCGGCGAGGCCGTACCCGATCGCGGTGACGTTGCCTTCGACGGCGGCGAGCACTCCCGTCATGGGTTCTTTCCTTTTCTGTCGGCCGGCGGAGTGTCCGCCGGTCTGGCTTATCGAGGTTGTCTGTTTGGGGCGCCGGCCGGGGGGCAGAGCGACACCGTGTGGCCTTTAGTGGTCGGCTTCCAGTCCGCTCTGGATGTACATGGCGGCCAGCATCGCGAACAGGAAAGCCTGCAGGAACTGGATGAGCAGCTCGAACGCGGTCAGCAGGATGGTGACGATCACGCCGACGATGCCCACTCCGAACCCCATGGCCGTGGGCTTCTCGAACAGGAACCAGAAGCCGACGAGGCTGAAGAACGCCAAGATCATGTGCCCGGCGAACATGTTGGCGAACAGCCGCACCGCGTGGGTGAAGGGCGCCAGGATGAAGGTCGACAGGTACTCGATCGGCACCAGCAGGAAGTAGACGGGGAGGGGCAGCCCCTTCGGGATCATGTCCGTGAAGTACTTGCCCGGCCCCTGGTGCTTGATGCCCAGGTAGATCTTGATGAAGTAGATGAACAGCGCCAG
Organism: Actinomadura sp. CNU-125; assembly: GCF_001942465.1. GTDB lineage: Bacteria > Actinomycetota > Actinomycetes > Streptosporangiales > Streptosporangiaceae > Spirillospora. The sequence goes on along the minus strand of NZ_MKJY01000177.1, from coordinate 24,255 downwards.
CACGATCGGGAACGCGATGTGCGACGCGATCGGGAACTGCAGCACCGGGACGACCGCGAAGATGTTCCACACCCAGACCAGCAGGAACACCGACATGAGCAGCGGCATCCAGCGCTCGGTGTTCTTCCCGAGGAACGGGCGGGCGATCTGGTCGCGGACGAACACGTAGCCGATCTCACCGATGTTCTGCATGCCCCGCGGCACCAGCTTCGGCTTGGCGAACGCGCTCCAGCAGAAGGCGCACACGACGAGGGCGCCGACGACCGCGAACAGCACCGGCTTGGTCAGCCACTCGGGGCCGCCGGCGAACAGGGGCGGGAAATCGAAGAGCTCCGGCCCCGGGGCCTGGAACTCCCCTCCACCGGTGGAGGCGAGGACCGTCTGCGCGTTCACGCGGCGTTCCCTTCATCAATGTGGCGATGGATCACGAAGGCTTCCTCGGCGGCGGGGCCGCTCAGGCGGAATGGCGACCGTACTTCACGTACATCAGGTAGATGGCGAGCCCGATGCCGATGACCACGCCGACCGGGGTGAACCACATCTGTCCCGTCCACTTGGCCAGCAGCCAGCCGAGGCCGCCCCAGATGATCATCCCGGACAGGAGGTAGCTGGGTGTGGACCAGGCGGCGTCGGAGAATTCCCGTTGACCGTCCTCCGGCCGACGCTTCTGCTCGCTCATCGCGCTCCGGACGATAGCAGGCCATCATGGCGGTGGTCATATTGGAGTAGTCCCTGAGAACCGGACGCGGTGTCGGCACTGGCGCCGGCACCGTGCGTGAGCGCTTCATCACGGGCTCCGGTCCAGGGCGCTCTCGGGCTCGTCAATGTAGGGCCTCCCCCGCTGCAACGTGACCCGGAACTCCGCCGCGATCCACGTCAGGGCCAGTCCGATGACCGACCAGGCGAAGACCGTCGTGTTCCAGATCGACACCTCGTCGATGAGCGTGACCAGCACCATCACCACGAGGATTTTCACGACGTAGCTGGCCAGCGCGGCCAGCATCATCGTCTGCGCGGAGATCCGGCCGGCCCACGACACCACCAGGGCGCTGAGGGAGAAGAAGGCGATCACCACGATGGCGGCCAGGGCCGCGCCGAAAAGTCCCTTGGTGCCCGCGGTCAGCAGGCCGATCAGGACGGCACCCACGCCGACCACCGCGGTCGGGATCGCGGCGCCGCGGAGCATCCGGGCGTCGGAAGGTTGCATGAGGGCTCCGGCTGGTCACGTTGAGTGTTCGTCTCTTGTTCGTGAAAGGTATCACAAGCGTCCGGAATGTCCACAATTACCCTCTAGGTAATGCGATGTCCGGCAGCCGCTCGGCTCATCGACGCACGTCGGCGGATACCGTTCGCGCGACGTTCCACCGAGGTGGGGGGCATTGTGGCCGACGCCGGCGCCCGGAATGTCTCCGGGCGGATGCCGACAGAACCGACCATAAGCGAACACACCGAGTGACGCGTCCCTGCTCGCCTGATCATTACCGACGGGTACGCGCGCCGCCCCCGGTGTGCGGGGGTCCGGACGTCACAGAGTGGCGCAAATCACGGAACCATCGCGCGGAACGACCGTCCGGGCGGGCCTTCGGGGCGGGTCGGACCGCGTTCGTCAGACCGGCATCTTCGTGCGGGCGGCGGGCTCGGCGCCGTCCCCCGTGTCGCCCGGACCGGACGCGTCCTTCCGGCGGCGCCGTCCGCGACCGGGCCCGGCCAGCACCAGCACCACCCCGCCGACCGCGACGAGCAGGGTGACCCCGAGCGTGATCCACGCCGCGTCGAACACCGCCAGCCCGACCAGCCCGGACGCCAGCAGCCCCACCCAGAAGTACATGATCAGGACGGCGCGGCGGGTGGAGTGGCCGAGCTGCAGCAGCCGGTGGTGCAGGTGCTGCTTGTCCGGCGAGAACGGCGACCGGCCCTGGTTCGTGCGGCGCCACACCGCCAGCAGCATGTCCATGAACGGAACCGCCGCCACGGCCGGGACGAGCAGCAGCGGCACCCAGAACGGGAACAGCCCGTTCGACAGGACCGCCGGGTCGAACTGCCCGGTCAGCATGATCGTCGACGCGCTGAGCAGCAGCCCGATGAGCATCGACCCGGTGTCGCCCATGAAGATCCGCGCCGGGCTGAAGTTGTGCGGCAGGAAACCCGCGCAGATCCCGAACAGCACCGCCGCCGTCAGCGTCGCGGACGTCAGCGTCGTCATGCCGTTCGCCTTCGACAGCATGTACGCGTACGAGAACAGCGCGAGCGCCGCGATGCCCACGACGCCCGCGGCCAGGCCGTCCAGGCCGTCGATGAAGTTGACCGCGTTGATGGTGGCGACCACGACGAACACCGTCAGCGGCACCCCGTACGCGGGCGGCAGCGACAGCGACTCCCCGTTCGGCAGCGGGATCACATAGATCTGGATGCCCTGCATGATGAAGATCCCGGCCGCGGCGACCTGCCCCGCGAACTTGGTGAGGGCGTCGACCTCCCACCGGTCGTCGGCGATGCCGACCAGCACGATCAGCCCGCCCGAGATCAGCAGCGCCTTCGCGACCGTGATGTCGCCGTCCTGCAGGACTTGGCGCATCTGCGGCAGCCCCGTCGCCACGACCAGCGCGGCCACCATCCCGCCGAACATCGCGAGCCCGCCCAGCCGGGGCGTCGGGATCACGTGCACGTCGCGGTCGCGCGGGACGGCCTGCGCGCCGAACCAGACCGCGAACCTGCGGACCGCGGGGGTCAGCACGTAGGAGACGAGAGCGGCGACCAGAATGGTCAGCAGGTACTCCCGCACGCCCTCGCGCCTCCCCTCGCAGTTCTTCGCGCCGTCCACGCCATCGACGCCGGCCCGTGGCCGGTGCCGGTGTCCGTGCCGGGCTCGCGCGCGTCCGTCCGCACGCGTCCCTCGATACGTAGACGGCCGTCCGGGGCGATCAGTTCGCCTCGGGACCGACCAACTGTAATCCCAACTCGTGCCCGCCCGTGTGCGCTACGGCTCTCCTACCCGGTGAGCGAAAACGATTCCAGCCCCTGCGGACAGCAGCGCGAGCCCCGCCAGACAGGGGTCTCCCAGCGAGAACGCCCACGGCCCGCGGGCGAGGACGTCGTCGGCCGCGCTGCGCGACGATCAGCATCGCGCCCGCCGCGACGAGCCCGGTTCCCGCCGCCGCGCCCGGCGGAGGCGGGGGCGGAGGCCGTGCGGCGGTCGGCGCGCCGCCAGCACCACGGCCCCGACCGCGAGCGCGAGCATCGAGTCCCCGCCCACGTCCCCGCCCAATGCGGACGCGCGTACGCGGGCGGCGGCGCCCTCGACCGCCCGGTCGGGGCAGCCGCACCCGCACCCGCATCCCCTCCCCCGCCGCCAGCCCGTTCTGCGTGAAGTCGATCGCGTAACGGCCGTCCCGGTCCCGCGCGCACGCGACGCTCGCCCCGGGCGTCCCCGTCGTCCCGGCGAGGCACGTCACGTCGCGGAGCCGCACCGGCCCCTCCACCCGGACCGCCGCGTGCTCGATCGGGACGTCCCAGCCCGTCCCGATCGCGTCCCATTCGAGCTCGTCGAACCCCGCGCGCGGCGTGAACGCCCGCAGGACGTCGTACTCGATCACGTACGCCTGCCGTCCGCGCACCTCCGGCCCGCCGGTGCCGACGCCGATCCGCAGGTGGTGGCCGAGCTTCGTCGTCCGCACCCGCGCGGGCGCCCCGGTGGACGAACTGGCGCGCACGTCCCGGACCTCGTACACGCGATCGCCGTCCCGGTAGCGCAGGCGCCGCACGATGCCGCGTCCGTCGTCGGCGAAGTCGAAGGTGATCGTCTCGCGCACGTGCAGCACCCCGTCCGCGCGCAGGGTGAGCACGACGTCGTAGGTCGGGATCCGCGGGCGCGCCCGCCGGTCCGCCGCGGCGGGCACGACCAGCAGCGCCACCAGCACCACCACGAGCGGCGCCACCAGCATGCCCGCGGCGATCGCGGGCCCCCGAACACGGCCACGCACGTCTCGCATCGTCGCATCGCTACCCGGCGCCCGATGCCCTAACGCCCCGATCCTCGGGTGTGACGTACCGCTCCCGGGACACCCCCGCCTCCCGCGCGCCTGCCGGGGCACCGTCCGGGAGCCTTGCTGGAGGCCTCCACACGCCTCGCCGGTGGCCTCCGGGCGCCCGTCCGGGGAGCCTGCCGGAGGCCTCCCGAGCGTGGCCCGGGAGGCACGCCGGATGCTTGCCGGGCGCCTCGCCGGATGGCTTGCGGGTGTCTGCCGGGCGCCTCGCCGGAAGTTGCCGGATGGCTGTCGGGTGCGCCTGCCCGGACGCCTCTTGCGGGGGCGTGAGTGCGTCCGTCGCGGGCGTTGGGCTTCGTCGCTTGGCCCCGTGGCGGTCCCGCCGCCGTCACCCGTCTCCGCGCCTTCCACGGACGGCTGCGGGGCCTTCCGCGCGTGCGCCTACCGCTTCTCGTCGGTGGACGAGGTGTCGGAGGCTCCCTTCGCGTCGTCCGCAGGGGTGTCCGAAGCCGCGGCCTCGGTGGTTTTCGAGAGGTTCGCGCTGTCTGCGGGCTCGTCCGTCTTCGGAGCGTCGTTCGCGGGGGGCGCGGGCTCGTCCGGCCCGTCCTTCGCGGGGGCGTCCTTCGTGAGGGACGGGCGGGGCCCGTCGGACGACTCCGCCGCGTCGTCGTCGCGGGTGTTCGGCGACGTCTCCTTCGTGAGGGAGAGCGGGGCGGCGTCCGGTTCGTCCTTGGCCTCGTCGTCGGTGAGCAGGATGCCGACGATGGCGCGGATCTTCTCGACCGGGACGGCGCCCGCGCGCAGCAGACGCGGGGCGGGGCCCGTCAGGTCGACGATCGTCGAGGCGTCGCCGTGCCCGGACGTCCCGCCGTCCAGGTACACCGAGACCGAGTCGCCGAGCATCTCCTCGGCCTCCGCCGCGGTCCGCGCGGCGGGCGAGCCGCTCAGGTTCGCGCTGCTGACGGCCAGCGGGCCGGTCTCCTTGAGCAGCTCGACGGCCAGTTCGTGCATCGGCATGCGCACCGCGACCGTGCCCTTGGTCTCGCCGAGGTCCCACATGAGGCTGCGGTTCGCGCGGCACACGAGCGTCAGCCCGCCCGGCCAGAACTCGTCGATCAGGTCCTGCCCGTAGGGGCCGAGGTCCTCGACGAGCGCGGTGGCGGCGCGCACCGACCCGACCAGCACCGGCGGCGGCATCTCCCGGCCCCGGCCCTTCGCCTTCAGCAGCGCCGAGACCGCCGTGGGGGTGAACGCGTCGGCACCGACGCCGTACACCGTGTCCGTCGGCAGGACCACCAGCTCTCCGCGCCGCACCGCCGAAACCGCCTCCGCGATCCCTCGCGTCCGCTCCATCGGCTCAGCGCAGTCATAACGTCGGCTCACGACGCCAAGTCTTCCACGCCCCGCGGCCCGGTCGGGCCGCACCGTCCTCCGGGGCGTGGTATCAGTCGGAGATCATGCGGGCGGTGACGAAACGGTCCCGGTCGGTGAGGTCGCGGCGGTTGCGGACGTCGCGCCAGCCGTTCTCCTCGGGGAACGTCCAGTAGACGGCGTTGCCCTGCAGGTCGCTGTGCTCGACGGCGACGTGGCCGCCGGGGCGCAGCAGGCGGCGGGCGGTGCGTTCGACGACGCGCATGGCGTCCAGGCCGTCGTCGCCGCCGCCCCACAGGGCCGCGGCCGGGTCGTGGTCGCGGACGTCCGGCGGGACGTACTCCCACTCGCTCATCGGGATGTACGGGGGGTTGCTGACGACGAGGTCGACGGTGCCGTTCAGCTCGGGCAGCGCGGACGCGAAGTCGCCCAGGTGGAGGCGGACGCGGCCGCGTTCGTCCAGTTCCTCGATGTTGCGGGTGGCGTGGACGAACGCGGTGGGGTCCTTCTCGACGGCGTGCACGCGCGCGCGGGGCGCCTCCAACGCGATCGACAGGGCGATGGCGGCGGAACCGGTGCCGAGGTCGACGACGAGGGGGTCGCGGACGTCCATGTCGCGGAGCGTCTCCAGCGCCCAGCCGACCATCACCTCGGTCTCGGGGCGGGGCACGAACACGCCCGGGCCGACCTTCAGTTCGAGGTAGCGGAAGAACGCGCGCCCGGTGATGTGCTGGAGCGGCTCGCCGGCCTCGCGGCGCGCGACGAACTCCCAGAACCGCGCGTCGAACGAGCCGTCCGGGACGCCGTGCAGCTCGGACCGCTTGACGTCGTGGACGGCCGCGGCGAGTTCCTCGGCGTCGGCGCGGGGGGAGGCGGCCCCCGCCTCGGCGAGCCGCGCGGTGGCCCTGGCGATCTCGTCGAGCAGCAGCGTCATGATTCCTGGGCTTCGGCCAGTCGGCGTTCCATGTCGGCGTCGACGAGCGCCTGCGTGACGTTGTGCAGGTCGCCGTCCAGAACTTGGTCGAGGTTGTACGCCTTGTACCCGACGCGATGGTCGGAGATCCGGTTCTCCGGATAGTTGTAGGTGCGGACGCGTTCCGAGCGGTCGACCGTCCGGACCTGGCTCTTGCGTTCGGCCGCGGCCGCCGCGTCCGCCTCTTCCTGCGCCATGGCCAGGAGGCGGGAACGCAGGATGCGAAGCGCCTGCTCCTTGTTCTGCAGCTGACTCTTCTCGTTCTGGCACGACACCACGACGCCCGTGGGCACGTGCGTGATGCGCACCGCCGAGTCGGTCGTGTTGACGCTCTGCCCACCCGGACCGGACGAACGGTAAACGTCGATCCGCAGGTCGTTCGGGTCGACCTGGACGTCCACGTCTTCGGCTTCGGGCGTCACCAGGACACCGACCGCGCTGGTGTGGATCCGTCCCTGCGATTCCGTGGCGGGAACCCGCTGCACCCGGTGGACGCCGCCCTCGAACTTCAGGCGCGTCCAGACTCCCTCTTCCTGGGAGCCCTTCGCCTTCACCGCGACCGTGACGTCCTTGTAGCCGCCCAGGTCGGAGGGGTGGGAGTCCAGGACCTCGGTCTTCCAGCCGATCCGTTCGGCGTACCGGAGGTACATGCGCAGCAGGTCGCCCGCGAACAGCGCGGACTCCTCGCCGCCCTCACCGGCCTTGACCTCCAGGATGACGTCCTTGCCGTCGTTGGGGTCGCGGGGCACCAGCAGCCGGCGGAGCCGCTCCTCCAGGTCCTCGCGGCGCTTCTCCAGCTCGGTGGCCTCGGCGGCGAACGTCTCGTCCTCGCCCGCGAGCTCCCGCGCGGCGGCCAGGTCGTCCTCGGTGGCGGTGAAGTCGCGGTAGGTCTCGACGATCGGCTTCAGCTCGGCGTAGCGCTTGCCGAGCCGCCGCGCGACGTTTTGGTCGGCGTGCACGGACGGATCCGCGAGCCGCTCCTCGATGCCCGCGTATTCGCTGATCAGATCGTCGAGATTCACGGTGTGTCCTGGCCGGTCCGGCCCGGGGACCCCTGGCGGCCTCCGGATGCAGGCTTCGGACGTCCGGGGACCGCGCGGGTCCCCGGACCGTCCCTGGTCGCTGGTGCGCGCTCGTCCTACTTGTCGGCCTTCTTCTTGCCGAAGCGCTGCTCGAAGCGCGCCACCCGGCCGCCGGTGTCGAGGATCTTCTGCTTGCCCGTGTAGAACGGGTGGCAGTTCGAGCACACGTCCGCGTGGATGACCCCGTTCGGGGCGGTGCTGCGCGTCTCGAAGGTGTTGCCGCACGTGCACGTCACGGTCGTGACGACGTACTCGGGGTGAATGTCGGCCTGCATGAGTTTCTCCTCGCTTGAGGCGGTCGCCGGACGCCCCCGCCTTCGACTTCGCACGGCCGCGTTCGGAGCGACGGGCCGTGGAGATGTGGGAGGCGCGAACCGGTACCGCAGCGGTTGCACTCCAAGTGTGCCAGATACCCGAACGTGCCGAGGTCACCGGGCATTCCCGATCTCGCCGCGCCCCGGCCGGCCGGCGCACCCCTCGCGACCGCCTCAGCCGCCGGCGCGTCCCAGGTAGGTGAGGACGGCCATGACGCGCCGATGCTCGCCCTGCGCGGGCTGCAGGCGCAGCTTCGCGAAGATGTTGGAGATGTGCTTCTCCACGGCCCCCTCGGTGACGACCAGGTCCGCCGCGATCGCGCCGTTCGCGCGGCCCTGCGCCATCAGCCCGAGCACCTCGCGTTCGCGCGGGGTGAGCCCCTCCATGGGGTCCCCGTCGCGGCGGCGGCCCAGCAGCTGCCCGATCACCTCCGGGTCGATGACCGTGCCGCCCGCCGCGATCCGGCGCACCGCGTCGATGAACTCGGCGACGTCCGCGACCCGCTCCTTCAGCAGGTAGCCGACGCCTTCCGCGCCGCCGCCGATCAGGTCGGTGGCGTACCGCTCCTCCACGTACTGCGACAGCACCAGGATCGGCGTCCCCGGCCACCGCTCGCGGACGGCCAGGGCGGCGCGCAGCCCCTCGTCGGTGAACGACGGCGGCATCCGCACGTCCACGATCGCCAGCTCGGGGCCGTGCTCCTCGACGATGCCGATCAGCCCGGGACCGTCCCCGACCGTCGCGACGGTCTCGATCCCGGCGTCGGCCAGCAGCCGGACGAGTCCCTCCCGCAGCAGCACCGAATCCTCGGCGATCACAACCCGCATCCCCCCATTATCGGGCCCGTCCCGGCTGCGGACGACGCGTGCCCGCGAAGGCGCTACCAGGTGCAGGGAAGGTCGGCCCGGATGATCGTCGGGCCGCCGGGCGGGCTGTCGACGATCAGCATTCCGTCGATCGTGGCGGCGCGGTCGGCGAGGCCGGCCAGGCCGCCGTCCGGGGACGCGACGGCGCCCCCGACGCCGTTGTCGATGATCTCGACGACGACCCAGGCGTCCTCGCGCTCCACCCGGACGCTCGCGCGCGTGGCGCGGGCGTACTTCGCGATGTTCGCGAGCGACTCGGCGACGATGAAGTACGCGATGCTCTCCACGGCGGCCGGGGGACGCTCGGGCAGGTCGACGTTCACCTCGACCGGGACGGGCGCGCGTGCGGCGAGCCCGGACAGTGCGGGGTCGAGGCCGCGGTCGGTGAGGATCGCCGGGTAGATGCCGCGGGCCAGGTCGCGCAGCTCGGCGATGGCCTCCTTCGTGCCCGTGTGCGCCTGCTCGATCAGCGCCCGCGCGCCCTCCGGGTCGTCTTCGAGCTTGGCGCGGGCCCGTCCGATGTCCATCGCGACGGCGAGCAGCCGCTGCTGGGCGCCGTCGTGCAGGTCGCGTTCGATGCGGCGGCGCTCCGACTCGGCGGCGTCCACGCCGCGGGCGCGGCTGGCCTGGAGGCGGTCCGCGCGGGCCTGCTGCCGCCGCGCCTCCGTCTGGGAGGCGTTCGGGCCCAGCAGGAACACCGCGTACAGGGCGTGGCCGATCGCCAGCACGCGCGTCACGTACATCGCGAGGACGAGGACGGCGCAGCCGGCCAGCACGGCGAACACCGCGTCGAGGATGTTCTGCGGGTGGTAGGTGAACCAGTCGCCGAGCTGGATGCGCATGTCCTCGCCGAGCGCGACGACCACGGGCGCGACGAGGAGGACCGCGGCCGTCGACCAGAGGGTCGCCGAGACGGTGAACTCGATGATCGTGACGGGGAACAGGAGCGCGAAGTACCCGAAGTCCTTCCAGGTGGCGGGGTCGACCGCCATGCCCTTCAGCTTCTTGAGCAGGTGGCCTTCCGGCAGCGGCCGGTAGGGGCTCGGGATCGTGACGCCGAAGGCGCCCCTCATCAGCTGCCGTTCGAACATCGCGCCGGCCCGCCACAGCAGGAGGAGCAGGGCCGCGAGCGGCACCCCGACCCAGATGACGACGAGGCCCGTCGACAGCGCGACCCCGGTGACCAGGATCGTGAACCAGGCGGTGCCCGCCATCAGGGCGACGAGCTGGTAGGCGGCCGAACGCCAGGTGAGCGACGAACGCACCATGTCCAGCGGCCGCCAGGACGCCCGCACCACGGACCGTCTCGAATCGCCGCCCCGCACGGCGCCTTCCGGCGCCGTCGTCAACCCGCCCATGTCAGCCCTCCACGGCTCTTCATGCTTACGCTTCAAGAGTGGTCGACCGGGGGGCGGGTCGCCATGACGTCTACCTGTAATCCCGAGGTAGGGCTAACCCCACCATGGCGGGGCGTCGGCGCTGCGCGGCGCCGGGTCGCGCCGGGTCGCGCCGCGGGCGTCCGGACGCACGTCGCCCCCGGCCGGACGAACCGGGCCAGGGGCGACGGGGACGTTCGTGCGCGAGCGTGCACGTTCGCGTGCGCGCTCGCGCGTGACCTCAGCGGTCGTCGGCGACCGTCGTCTTCTGCACCTGCATCAGGAACTCGGCGTTCGACTTCGTCTCCTTCATCTTCTCGATGAGGAGTTCCAGCGCCTGCTGGGTGTCGAGGGCGTGCAGCACCCGGCGGAGCTGCCAGACGACCCGCAGCTCCTCGGGAGCCATGAGGATCTCTTCCTTGCGGGTGCTGGACTGGTCGACGTCCACCGCCGGGAAGATCCGCTTGTCGGCGAGCCCCCGGTTGAGCTTGAGCTCCATGTTGCCGGTGCCCTTGAACTCCTCGAAGATGACCTCGTCCATCCGCGACCCGGTCTCGACCAGGGCGGTGGCGAGGATCGTCAGCGAGCCGCCGTTCTCGATGTTGCGCGCGGCGCCGAAGAAGCGCTTCGGCGGGTACAGCGCGGTCGAGTCGACACCACCGGACAGGATCCGCCCGGACGCCGGGGCCGCCAGGTTGTAGGCGCGGCCCAGCCGGGTGATCGAGTCGAGCAGCACGACGACGTCGTGGCCCAGCTCGACGAGGCGCTTGGCGCGCTCGATGGCCAGCTCGGCGACCGTGGTGTGGTCCTCGGCGGGACGGTCGAAGGTCGAGTGGATGACCTCGCCCTTCACCGTCCGCTGCATGTCGGTGACCTCTTCCGGACGCTCGTCCACCAGGACGACCATCAGGTGGCACTCCGGGTTGTTCTTGGTGATCGCGTTGGCGATCGCCTGGAGCACCATCGTCTTGCCGGCCTTGGGCGGCGACACGATCAGGCCGCGCTGCCCCTTGCCGATCGGCGACACGAGGTCGATGATCCGGGTCGTCAGGATGCCGGGGTCGGACTCCAGGCGCAGCCGCTCCTGCGGGTACAGGGGCGTCAGCTTGCTGAAGTCGACGCGGCCCTTGGACTGCTCCGGCTCCATCCCGTTGACGGTGTCGAGCCGGACGAGCGCGTTGAACTTCTCGCGCCGCTCGCCCTCGCGGGCCTGCCGGACCGCGCCGGTGATGACGTCGCCCTTGCGCAGCCCGTTCTTGCGGACCTGCGACAGCGAGACGTACACGTCGTTCGGGCCGGGCAGGTAGCCGGTCGTACGGACGAACGCGTAGTTGTCGAGGATGTCGAGGATGCCCGCGACCGGGATGAGGACGTCGTCCTCGGTGAGCACCGGCTCCTCGTAGCGCTCGCGGCCGCGGCCGCGGTTGCGCTCGCGGAACCGGCGGCCGCGCCGACCCCGGCCGCCGCTCTCGTCGTCGTCGTGCCGGCCGCCGCCGCCCTGGCCGTCCCGGCCGCCGTCGCGGTTGTCACCGCGGTTGTCACGGTCACCGCGGTTGTCGCGGTCGCCGCGGTCGTTGCGGTCGCGGCCGCCGTCCCGCTGACGGCCCTGGCCGTCGCGGTCACGGCCGCGCTGCCGCTGCCGGCCGCGCCCTCGCGGTTGTCGCCGCGCTCGCGTCCGCCCTGGCCGCCGTCGCGGTTGTCGCCGCGCTCGCCCCGATCGCCGCGGTCACGGCCGCCCTGGGATTCGGCGTCGTCACCGTCGCGGTTCTGCCGGTCGGCCCGGCCGTCGGACGCGGCGCGCGCGTTCCGCGTCCGCCGCGCTCCCCCTTGTCGGCGCGCTCGGGCTTCTCGGCACGCTCGGACTTCTCGGCGGACTTGTCCGGCTTGTCGGCAGGCTTCTCCGCCTTCTCGACCTTGTCGGCCTGCTCCGCCTTGTCGGTCTTCTCGACCTTCTCGGCGGTCTGCTGCGGCTTGTCGGCCTGCTCGGCGGGCGCCTGCCCGGTCGCGGGGGCGGCCTCGGCGGGCGCCGTCGCGTCGTCGGACGCGTCGCGCTTGGCGGCGCGGGTGCGCCGGGGGCGCTCGGTCTTGGCCGGGGCGGCGGCTCCCTGCTCGCCGCCCGCGGAGCCCTGCCCCTGGTCGCCGCCGCCCTGCTTCTCCTGAATGGCGGCGATGAGCTGGCTCTTGCGCATCCCGGTCGTGCCGGTGATGCCGAGCTCGGACGCGATCTGCTTCAGCTCGGGCAGCACCTTGGCCGACAGGCCGGTGCCCTGCCGGCGGCGCCGGGGGGTGGCGGCGGGCTCCGCACCGGCCGGAACGGCGTCGGCCGCGGGCGCGCCGGAGGCGTCCGTCAGGAGTTCGCTGGATTCGCTCACTAAGGGTCCTTCCCAGGGAGCGGGTGTCGGCCGGCGTTCGGCCAGTCAACCCGGTAGTGCGGCCCGGCGGGGGCGCCGAGTCGGGCTCCGCCGCACGCGATGGGGTCGCGAGCGGCGATGTCTGGGCACAGCCAGATGGTGGTCGGGACGGTTCGCTCGTGCGTGTCCCGGGTCCCGCTACGTCCGAAGTTTCGCTGGAATGCCTGACATCGGGATGTCACGGTCTCGGGAAGCCTAGTACGCGGGACCGACACGGCCGAAGGGCCGATCTGGCGACGCGCGGCTGACGAGCACGCTGCCCCGAACGGGGCATCTGGTGCGGCATTAAGCCTAACATCACCGGGGCGCACTGCTATTCCCCAGAGGCCGATGTCTTCGCATTTTACCTCGGTGGATCTCGCCGGATCCCGGACCGGCATGCAGCGGTGCGCGAGCGCGCTCCGGTGGTGCCGGGGGTCAGGGCCGGACGGGCGGTTCACCGGCCACGACGTGCGCGCCGCGGTCCGCGACCTGCAACGGGTGTTCGTGCCACCCATTACCCAGTTGAAGCTCCATCGAATCAACTTGTGATGCAGTTGTGAAGGACAGGACAGTAGGACCGGCCCCAGAAATCACGGCGGGCACACCGGCATCGCGCAAGCGCGCCACGAGCGCCGCCGAATCCGGCATCGCGGGTGCCCGGTAATCCTGGTGCAGCCGATCCTGCGTCGCGTCCAGCAGGACGCCGTCGAGTCCCGCGGTGAGCGCGGCGACGAGCAGCGCGGCCCGTCCGGCGTTCGCCGCGGCGTCGGCGTGCGGGACGGTCTCGGGCAGCAGCCCGCGCGCGCGCTCGGTGGCCAGGCGTTGCTCGGGGACGAACGCCACGACCTGGTCGATCCGGGGGTCGAGCCGCACGAGGCGCGGACCGTCCGGTGTCGTCCACGCGACGGTCAGTCCCCCGGCGAGACACGGTGCGACGTTGTCGGGATGCCCCTCGATCTCGGTCGCGAGCCGCAGCACCTCGTCGTCGTCCAGTACGGAACCGTCCGGGTGCAGCGCGCGCGCGGCGATGAGCCCGGCGATGATGGCGGCCGACGACGACCCCAAGCCCCGGCTGTGCGGGATCCGGTTGCGGCACCGCAGCCGGACGCCCTTCGGCTGGCCGGGTCCGGACGCGCCGAGTTCGGCGATCCGGTCGAACGCGGCCCGCAGCGTCGTCACGATCAGGTGCCGCTCGCCCCGGTCCGCGACCTCGGCGCCCTCGCCGTCCACCTCGATGACCGTCGCGTCGTCGATCACCGCGACCTCGACGTCGTCGTGCAGCGTCAGCGCCAGACCCAGCGAGTCGAAGCCCGGCCCCAGGTTCGCGCTGGTCGCGGGCGTCCGCACCGACACCGGCCCCTGCGGTCGGCCCATTTAGGTCAGGCCAAGCGCGGAGGCGGCGGCGTGCGCGTCGACCTTGACGGTCGTCGGGGCGGGCGCCCCGGAGATCGCCCAGTCGGGGTCCTTGAGGCCGTTTCCGGTCACCGTGCAGACGACCTTCGAGCCGCGCTCGACACCGCCCTGCTCGGTCGCCTGCAGCAGTCCCGCGACGCTCGCCGCCGACGCCGGCTCGACGAACACGCCCTCCTCGCGGGCCAGCAGCCGGTACGCGGCGAGGATCTGCCGGTCGGTGACCGAGTCGATCGCACCGCCCGACTCGTCCCGCGCGTTGATCGCCAGCTGCCACGACGCCGGGTTGCCGATCCGGATCGCCGTCGCGATCGTCTGCGGCTTCAGCACCGGCTCGCCCTTGACGAACGGCGCGGCGCCGCTCGCCTGGAAGCCCAGCATCCGCGGCCGCCGCGACGACCCGCCGTCCTCCGCGTACTCCTTGTAGCCCATCCAGTAGGCGGAGATGTTGCCGGCGTTCCCGACCGGCAGGCAGTGGACGTCCGGTGCGTCGCCGAGCGCGTCGACGATCTCGAACGCGGCCGTCTTCTGCCCCTGCAGCCGGTACTTGTTCACCGAGTTGACGAGCGCGACCGGGTAGTCCACCGCGAGCTTCTGCGCGAGTTCCAGGCAGTCGTCGAAGTTGCCGTCGACCTGCAGCAGCCGCGCGCCGTGCACCAGCGCCTGCGCCAGCTTGCCCATCGCGATCTTGCCCTGCGGCACCAGCACCGCGCACGTCATCCCGGCCCGCACCGCGTACGCCGCCGCCGACGCCGAGGTGTTGCCGGTGGACGCGCAGATCACCGCCTTCGCGCCCTCCTCGGCCGCCTTGCTGATCGCGACCGTCATGCCGCGGTCCTTGAACGAGCCGGTCGGGTTCGCGCCCTCGACCTTCAGGTACACCTCGCAGCCGGTCAGCTGGGACAGCCGGTGGGCCGGGACGAGCGGCGTGCCGCCCTCCAGCAGCGTGACGACGGGCGTCTTCTCCGTCACCGGGAGCCGGTCGCGGTACTCCTCGATGAGACCGCGCCACGCGCGGGCGTTCGGGTTCACGTCGTTCTCCTTGCCGACCTGCGGCCCCGGGCCGGGCAGCCGCACCGACCTGCGATGTCGTCCGAATTCTAGTGCGTCCGCGGCGCGCCGATCGCGCGCCGCGTCACTCCTCGCCCTCGACGCGCATGACGCTCGCCACCTCGCGCACGATCGACAGGCCCCGCAGGCCCTCGACCGTCGCCGACAGCGCGGCGTCCCGCGCCCGGTGCGTCACCACGACGAGCTGCGCCTCCTCGCCCATCCCGACCTGCCGGACGGTCTGGATCGACACGTCGTGCCGGGCGAACTCCTCCGCGACGGTCGCGAGCACGCCCGCCTCGTCCGCCACGTCCAGCTGGATGTAGTAGCGCGTGACGGTCTCGCCCATCGGCAGCACCGGCAGCTTCGCGTACGTCACCTCGACCGGCCCCGGCGTCCCCCCGGCGACGTTGCGCGCCACCGCGACCAGGTCGCCGAGGATCGCCGACGCCGTCGGGGCGCCGCCCGCGCCCGCGCCGTAGAACATCAGCGATCCGGCCGACTCCGCCTCGACGAACACCGCGTTGTAGGCGTCCCGGACGCTCGCGAGCGGGTGCGACCGCGGAATCATCGCCGGGTAGACGCGCACCGACACCCCGCGCCCGTTGCGTCCGTCCTCGGACGGGACCCGCTCGCAGATGGCCAGCAGCTTGACGACGCAGTCCATCCCCTTGGCGCCCGCGACGTCCCCCGGGCTGACCTCCGTGATCCCTTCACGATGCACGTCGGCCGCGGTAACGGGCGTATGGAAAGCGAGCTGCGCCAAGATGGCGGCCTTTGCCGCGGCGTCGAACCCCTCTACGTCGGCCGTAGGATCCGCTTCCGCGAACCCAAGTGCCTGGGCCCCTTCCAGAGCGTCGTTGAACCCGGCGCCATGCGTGTCCATCTGGTCGAGGACATAGTTCGTGGTGCCGTTCACGATTCCCAGCACCCGATGCACGTGGTCGCCGACCAGCGAGTCCCTGAGCGGACGCAGCAGCGGGATCGCGCCCGCGACGGACGCCTCGTAGTACAGGTCCGCCCCGTACTCCCGCGCCGCCGCGAACAGCGTCGCACCGTCCTCGGCCAGCAGCGCCTTGTTCGCCGTGATGACCGACTTGCCGGACTTCATCGCTTCGAGCAGCAGCGTCCGGGCCGGCTCGATCCCGCCGATCACCTCGATGACGATGTCGACGTCGTCCCGCGTGACCAGCGCTTGCGCGTCCGTCGTGACCAGCTCCGCCGGCACCCCCGCACGGACCCGGTCGGGCCGCCGCACGGCGATCCCGGCCAGCTCCAGCGGCGCGCCCACCCGCGCGGCCAAGTCGTCCGCCTGCTCGTGCAGCAGCCGCACGACCTCCGTGCCGACGACGCCACAGCCCAGCAGCGCCACCCGCAGTCGGCGTTTCACGCTTCGACCTCCGCATCCAGCCGCAGCAGGTCCTCGGCGCCCTCCCGCCGGACGATCACGCGCGACCTGCCGTCCTTCACCGCCACCACGGCGGGCTTCGGGACGTGGTTGTAGTTACTGGCCATCGAACGACAGTACGCACCCGTCGCGGCGACCGCGACCAGGTCACCCGCCGAAATATCTTCGGGGAACCACAGGTCGCGCACCACAATGTCGCCGCTCTCGCAGTGCTTGCCGACAAGCCTACTGAGCATCGGGCGCTCATCGGACGACCGGCTCGCCAGCACGCCGGTGTACTCGGCCCCGTAGAGGGCGGTCCGCAGGTTGTCGCTCATCCCCCCGTCGACCGACACGTACGTCCGCAGCCCCTCGACGTCCTTCACCGTGCCCACCTCGTACAGCGTGACGCCGCCCGGACCGGCGATCGCGCGCCCCGGCTCGACCGTCAGCCGCGGCATCGACAGCTCGTACGCCCGGCACTCCCGCGCGACGATCTCGCGCAGCCCGTCCGCGATCGACTTCGGATCGTGCGGCTCCTCCCCCGGCACGTACGCGATCCCGTAGCCGCCGCCGAGATCGAGTTCCGGCAGCTCGACACCGTGCTCGTCCCGGATCGCCACGAGCAGCTCCGCCAGCCGGTGCGCCGCCACCTCGAAGCCGTCCACCTCGAAGATCTGCGAACCGATATGACTGTGCAACCCCACGAGCTCCAGCTGTTCGAGTGCCAGCACCCGCCGAACCGCCTCGAGGGCGGCCCCCGAACTCCGCGAGAACCCGAACTTCTGGTCGTCATGCGCGGTCGCGATGAACTCGTGTGTGTGGGCCTCCACCCCGGTGGTCACCCGCACCATCACCTTGGGCCGAACCCCACGTTCCTTGGCCAGATAGCCCAGCCGTGCGATCTCCTCGAACGAGTCGAGCACGATCCGTCCGACACCCGCGTCGAGTGCCTTCTCCAGTTCCCACGTGGCCTTGTTGCTGCCGTGCAAGGTAATGCGCTCGGTCGGAAACCCCACCGCCAACGCGACAGCGAGCTCCCCGCCACTGCACACGTCCAGGCCGAGGCCCTCCTCGTTCAACCACTTGACCATCGCCCCGCACAGGAACGCCTTGCCTGCATAGTGGACGTCACCGTCGTGGAAAGCCGCCGCGTACTCACGCATCCGGCTCCGCACGTCGTCCTCGTCATAGACGAACAACGGCGTCCCGTACTCCCGGGCCAGATCCCGCACATCGACGCCGCCCACGTACATGACACCGTCCTCACGGACGGTGTTCCGGGGCCACACCCGCACGTCGATCGCGTTCAGATCGTCCGCCGGCCCCGCCGGGTGGTCTTCGGGCAGGACATCAGCGTGCCGGCCACCGGCAGGATGTACACGACTCATATTCGCTCTCTTGGGGTCTCACCGATCATGTTCAGGCCGTTGCCAAGAACAACGCGCACCGCCTCGGCCAAGGCGACTCGCCCTCCCAGGCGTTCGTGCACGTCGTGGTACGCCCCGGCCACCTTCTCCAGACACAACACCAGCGGCCTGGCGTCCCGTTCCCGCTCCGCCTGCGCCGCGCGACCTGGGAAGTCTCCCAGCAAGGAAACCAGCGCCAACTCATCGGGCTCCGCGAACTCCAGCGGACCCGCCCCGCTCCCCCACCGAATCGTCCAGCAGGCCCGCGCGTACGCGTACCGCACCACGAACCCGGGGTTCTCGAACGTCCGAGGCCACTCGTCCCAACGGAACGCCGGCACCCGCGCGACCCCGTAACCGGGATCACTCCGGACAGACTCCACCAGCTCGCCCACATCAACCACGACACGCACGAACCCGCGCGAAACAACACCACCGACCCGTCGCGCGACGATCTCCGGGTCCACGCCCAGCCGCAGCGCCACGGGACTCTCGAACACCCCGGGCCCCCGCGCGAAAACCGGCACGTCCTCGGGCACTTCCCCCGCCCCGGCAGCGCGCACCGCCGCCGCCAACGCGGCGCTCACATCCGCAGGAGTCACCCTGGTGAGACTATCTGACCACTATCTGGACGCCGCCGCGAGTTTCCGCACCGTCTGGATCAGCTGATTCGGGTCGAACGGCTTCGTCACGTACGCGTCGACGCCGATCTCGTTCCCCCGCCGAACATCGTGCTCCTGCGCCCGCGCGGTGATCATCGCGACCCGGATGTGCTCCGTCGCCGGATCCTCGCGCAGCCGGATCGCCGTCACCCACCCGTCCAGCCGCGGCATCATGACGTCCAGCGTGATGACGTCCGGCCGGACCTCGCCCACCTTGTCGAGGCAGTCCCGCCCGTCGACGGCCGTCGACACCTCGAACCCCTCCAACTGCAGGTTCACGGCGATGAGCTGGCGAATCACCTCGTCATCATCGACGACCAGCACGCGTCCCAGTGGCTCGGTCACGGCCACGAAGTTAGCCCACTCCACCCCTCGCCGCACGGCGAACATTCCAGGTGCGCGTCACCCCGCCAACCCTGGTAACCTTCTACCGCGCCCAACACAGGGCGCACGCCCCCTTAGCTCAGGGGATAGAGCAACGGCCTCCGGAGCCGTGTGCGCAGGTTCGAATCCTGCAGGGGGCACCCACAGACGGGAACGGGCGGCGTCACCACCGCGCATGCGGCCGGAGGTTAGGCCGCCGCCAGGCGGGTGAGGCCGGTGATCAGCCATCGCTCGTACCGCTCGGGGGTCCAGCCGTGCATGCGGGCGCCGAGCAGGTAGGTCTCGTTGTGTACGAGGATCGCCGAGGTCTCCGCCAGCCAGTCGATGTCGTGGCCGTCCGGGAGCAGCCCGTCGCCGGCCGCCCTGGTCCAGAAGTACCGTAGGTTGTCGCGCGTCGCCTCGCGGCCCGCCTGCGCCGCCTCGGCCAGCCGCGGCTCGGCCGACGCGGCCTCCAAGGTCACCGCGAACAGGCCGCCCGCCCGGACCATCATCTCCCGCCCGCCGCGGGCCATCGCGGCGATCCGTTCGTCCAGCGTGGGGGCGCCGACTGCCAGGACGAACCAGGGCCGGCCATTGACGGCCACCGGGGCGGTGTCGCCGACCATCGCGACATCGACCACCCGCTTGAGCAGGGCGGCCTTCGTCCCGAACCGCACGTAGACGGTGCGCGCACCGACGTGCGCCGCCGCGGCGACGGCGGTGAGCGTCGTGCCCGCGTACCCGCGATCGAGGAACAGCCGGGTCGCGGCGCGCAAGATCTTCTCCTCGGTGTCGGCGACCCGTGCCGCGCGCAGATCGGCGTTGACGTCCTCCACCATGCGTTGCAGTATAACTGCATCGATGCAGTGTCACTGCATACATTGGAAAGCGGGGATCATGGCGGATGCGCCGACCCTGGCCGGGGTCCACCATCTGAAGCTGCCGGTGCGAGACATCGAGCGGGCACGTGGCTGGTACGAGAGCCGCCCCGGCTACGAACTCCTGATCGAATTCGTCGAGGAGGGCAGGCTGATGGGCGTCGCGATGCTGCATCCGCGCGGCGGCCCCGGCCTCGCCCTCCGGCTGGACCCCGAACGCGCCGAAGCGGCGGCCGGGTTCGACTACTTCGCGATCGGCGTCCCGGGCAGGGCCGCACTGGACGACCTCGCCGACCGGCTCGCCGGGATGGGCGAGTCCCACGCGGGGGTGCACTCCGCGACCATCGGCTGGATCCTTCCGGGCCTGCACGACCCGGACGGCCACGAGGTCCGCTTCTACACGGTCGAGCAGCACACGGACCAGTCCGGCCCGACGGCCGTGCACGACCCGCGCGAGCGGGAGCTCTGGCAGCGTCCCGGCTGACCGCCGGCGAGCCCGCTCGATCGGGCCGACGCCCGCCGCGGTGGAGCGGAACCGGGATCCGCCCCTGCCCTCATTCGAGGGCAGGGGCGAGTACGCCCGCCCGTCGCAGGTGGTCGATCACCTGGTCGGCGAGCGCCTCGGGCGTTTGCGTGCCGCCGGCGTCCAGATGCAGGTCCGGCGATGACGGGGGTTCGTACGGGGAGTCGATCCCCGTGAAGTTGGCCAGTTCGCCGCGCCGGGCCTTGGCGTAGAGGCCCTTGCGGTCGCGCGCCTCGGCCACCTCCAACGGGACGTCGACGTGGACCTCGAAGAACTCGTCGGCGCCGATGCGTTCGCGCGCACGCCGACGCTCGGCGCGGAAGGGGGAGATGAACGACACCAGCACGATCAGTCCAGCGTCGGCGAGCAGGCGCGAGACCTCCACGACGCGGCGGATGTTCTCCACCCTGTCGGCGGCGGTGAACCCGAGATCGGCGTTCAGGCCGTGGCGGACGTTGTCGCCGTCCAGCAGGTAGGTGTGGAGCCCCTGTTCGTGCAGCCGCTTCTCGACGAGATCGGCGATCGTGGACTTGCCGGCGCCCGACAGTCCGGTGAACCAGACCACCGCGGGCCGCTGCCCCTTGGCACGGGCCCGGGCGGGCTTGTCCACCTCGACGGACTGCCAGTGGACGTTGTGCGCGCGGCGCAACGCGAAGCGCAGCATGCCGGCGGCCACCGTGTCCTGGGTGAAGCGGTCGATGAGGACGAACCCACCCAGATCGCGGTTGTCGCCGTAGGGCGCGAAGGGGATCTGCCGGTCCAGGTGCAAATTGGCGACGCCGATGTCGTTCAGGCCGAGCGTGCGTGCGGCGACGTGTTCGAGCGTGTTGACGTTGACGGCGTACTTGGGCTGCGCCACCTGGGCCACGGCGGTGGTGGCGGCCAGCTTCATGAGGTAGGCGCGCCCCGGCAGCATCGGTTCCTCGCTCATCCACACCAGCCGGCATTCGAACTGGTCGGCCAGGGCGGGGGCGTCGTCCGCGGCCGCGATGACGTCGCCACGGCTGACGTCGATCTCGTCCGCGAGCACCACCGTGACGGACTGGTCCGCCACCGCCGTGTCGAGATCGCCGTCGGCCGTGACGATCCGGGCGACGGTGCTCTCACGGCCCGACGGCAGCACCCGGACCCGGTCCCCCGGACGGACGGCGCCTCCGGCGATCTGGCCGGAGAAGCCGCGGAAATCGTGACTCGGGCGGTTGACCCATTGCACCGGAAGCAGGAACGGGCCGGCGTTCCGGTCGTCGGCGACCCGGACCGTCTCCAGGTGCCCGACCAGGGACGGTCCGGTGTACCAGGGGGTGTTGGGGCTGGGGTGCAGGATGTTGTCGCCGCGCAGGGCCGACATCGGAATGCAGGCCACGTCGGTGAGGCCGATGCCGTCCGCGAAGGCGCGGTACTCGCTCTCGATCTCCTCGAATCGCTGCCGCGAGTAGCTGGCGAGATCGAGTTTGTTGACCGCGAGCACGATGTCGCGGATGCCCAGCAGCGAGACCAGATAGCTGTGGCGGCGCGTCTGCTGAAGGATGCCCTTGCGGGCGTCCACCAGGATGACGGCCAGGTCGGCGGTCGATGCCCCGGTCACCATGTTCCGGGTGTACTGCTCGTGTCCCGGCGTGTCGGCGACGATGAACTTGCGCCGCTCGGTGGAGAAGAACCGGTAGGCGACGTCGATCGTGATGCCCTGTTCGCGTTCGGCGGCCAGACCGTCCACCAGGAGCGCGAAGTCCAGGTCGCCTCCCTGGGTGCCGGCGGTTCTCGAGTCGCGCTCCAGCTCGGCGAGGTGGTCGGAGAACACGAGTTTCGAGTCGTACAGCAGCCGCCCGATCAGCGTGGACTTGCCGTCGTCGACGCTGCCGCAGGTGATGAAGCGCAGCATCGACTTGCGCTCGTGCCGGCGGAGGTACTCCTCGATGTCGGTGGCGACGAGGTCGTCGGCGGTGTGCGCCATCAGAAGTATCCTTCCTGCTTCTTGCGTTCCATCGAGGCGCCCGCGTCGTGGTCGATCACCCGGCCCTGCCGTTCGGAACTGGTCGTCAGCAGCATTTCCTGCACGATCGCCGGAAGTGTCGTCGCGGTGCTCTCCACCGCGCCGCTGAGCGGGTAGCAGCCGAGGGTACGGAAACGCACCATCCGCGGTTCGGGCGTCTCGCCGGGCAGCAGCCGCATCCGGTCGTCGTCCACCATGATCAGTGTTCCGTCCCGCTCTACCACGGGACGCGGTGCGGCGAAGTACAGGTCCACGATGGGGATGCCTTCGAGGTGGATGTACTGCCAGACGTCCAGCTCGGTCCAGTTCGAGAGCGGAAAGACACGCACGCTCTCCTCTGGACGCTTGCGAGTGTTGTACAGCCGCCACAGTTCCGGCCGCTGCCGCTTCGGGTCCCAGCGGTGCCGGGAAGATCGGATGGAGAACACCCGCTCCTTCGCCCGGGATTTCTCCTCGTCCCGCCGGGCACCGCCGAACGCCAGGTCGAACCCGTGCCCGTCCAGAGCCTGCTTCAACCCCTCGGTCTTCCACATTTCCGTGTGCAGCGCGGACCCGTGGTCGAACGGATTGATGCCCCGTTCGATGCATTCCGGGTTCCGATGAACGACCAGGTCCAGATCGCCGTCGCGTGCGATCGCGTCCCGGAACTCGTACATGGCCCGGAACTTCCAAGTCGTGTCCACGTGCAGCAGGGGGAATGGCAGCCTCGATGGGTAGAAGGCTTTGCGGGCCAGGTGCAGCAGCACCGAACTGTCTTTCCCGAGGGAATACAGCATCACCGGACGCTCGCTCTCGGCGACCGCCTCCCGCATGATCTGGATGCTCTCCGCCTCCAGGCGTTGCAGATGGGTCAATCCGCGCGTGCCCGAAACGGCGTCATCTCGAACTGTGCCGGCCATCGACTCCCTACCTTCGTTGCGACGCCGAATTGAAGTGAACGTCTCGCTCATTGGCGGAGGTGGGAGGCGCCGCCGATGTACCAGGTCTGGCCGTTGATCCATTCGGCCTCGTCGGACAGGAGGAAGGACACGACGGAAGCCAGGTCGTCCGGGGCGCCGAGTCGCGTCGTCCTCGCGGCGGCGATGAAGGCCCGCTGGAGTTCCTGGTCGTTCTGGCGTTCTTGTGTTTCGCCCATGACGAGGCCCGGCATGACGCAGTTGCTGCGGATGCCCGCGTTTCCCCAGTTCACCGCGATGTGCCGGGTGAGCTGGTTCACGGCCGCCTTGGACGCGTTGTAGGCGACATGGGACGGGTCGTTCCCGAGTGATCCCCCGGAAGAGGTGTTGACGATGCTGCCGGCGCCCTTGTCGAGCAGGTGCGGCAGGACGGCGCGGACGGTGCGGACGTAGCCGAGGAGGTTGACGTCCAGGGTGCGGCGCCAGACTTCCGGGTCGGTGTCCAGCAGGTTGGTGTCGCGTCCGATGTTGTCCGGGGACAGGTCCGCGCCGACGTTGTGGAGTCCGTCCAGCGTGCCGAACTCGGCGATCGTCCGGGTGACCAGTTCCTGGACGGACTTGTCGTCCGAAAGGTCGAACCCGACGGCGATGGCGCGGCCGCCCGCGCCGGTGACGCGTTCGGCGGTGGCCTCGGCTCCCGCGGTGTTGATGTCGGCGACGGCGACGAGGGCGCCTTCCTCCCCCAGCCGCCGGGCGGTGCCCGCGCCGATACCGGTGGCGCCGCCCGCCACGATGAACGCTTTGCCGCGCAGTCCGCGCATGGTGTGCTCCGTTTCCCAGTGGCTAGTCTCGGATGATCTTGTCGAGGGGGTTGGAGCGTTCGAGCATCCCGAAGGTCTCCTCGCCGTCCCAGCGGTAGCGCACTCCGGCCTGGTGGAGCGCGGGGAAGTCGGGCGTCTCGCGTTTGAGCGCCCGGATCGAATAGGTGTCGTCGGCGTGGTGGACGTCGTGAGTGGAGAACACGGTCTCGCCCTCGATCGCGACGGTCCCGGTCTCGGTCTCCAGGACCAGCGAGACGTCCTCGCCATGGGCTCGGAGCCTGGTCAGCCAGGGCGCCTGGACGACGCGTGCGGGGATGAGACCGCCGTCGCCGCTGAACACGAACCCCTCGTTGAAGGTGGGCCGCCCGTCCGGGCGGGGCGGGTAGGCGATGTAGCCGAACGCGCGCCCGCCGGGGAAGACGGCCGACTGCCAGCAGTGGCCCCAGAAGTCGGCGAGCTTGCGGACGCCCTGGCGGCGGATGCGCAGGCCGCTGCCGGTGAAGCGGT